>JAIFMG010000010.1 GCA_020048645.1 Bacteroidota bacterium
TCGACCAGCAGGTCTTTGTTGCCTTCTTCGCCAAAAAGTTTCTTGAAGCCAAAATCTGTATAGGGATTGATGTACTTCGCCATTGTGGTATGCTGCTGGTTTCTACCGCGAAATTACGAATTTCTGGGCTCCTTGAGGGAATTTTGTTGATCGTTCGGGCGGGGTTCTCTTCTTTGGCCGGGATGGGCTTTCTACAATCATTACACCCCTTCGGGGTTGGGCGAGACTTCAGGGCAATCCATCGCATTTGAAAGCGGCTTGGTATCAGCTCTTCTCTTGGTCGTCTTGTGGGGGTTCGAAATAGTTTGCGGAAGTATCTTCGCAAAATCGTATCTTTTTGCTGTAATTCTCACGCGCGCTCTGCTCCTTCCGAAACATGTCCTTGATGCCTTTTTCGCTTTTCGAAAAAGACATGGTGTTGTTGATGGAAAGCGACTGGGCGATTTTTTCCACGTCGTGGTCTGTCCCGATGTAGGTGAATGTCCAGCGGTTTTGCTTTAGTTCCTCGACAAGTTTTTTGATGTCGTTGCCCGAAAATTCTTTTGAGGCGTTTTCCTCACCGTCGGTCAAGATGGTTACAAGGACATTGTAGTCGGTTTGCTCTTGCAAGAACTGCCGGAGCTTGTTGATGCCAAAGCCCATGGCGTCGAACAAAGGTGTGGAAGCTTCGGGCTTGTAGGTCTTGTTGTTAATCTGTTTCAATTTGCCTGCCGGGTCAACAAAGTGAAGCAACTTTTGCCCCAGGCCGTTGAACGACACAAACGAAATGAAGTGCTCTTGCTCCGGAAACTGTTTTTCAATTCCTTGGATGGTCTGCACCAGTTCGTTGAAACCTTGGATGATCACATTCTTGATGGAGTCCATGGAACCGCTTTCATCCAGAATGATGAGGTTGTGGACTTGATGTTTTTTTTCCATTTTTTCTGTTTTGAATTGTTGTTGGACTGGTTTGAAATGTCGCTCTCACATCGCGTCCGCCATCCTCAAGCGAAATCCGGCAGCCTCCGTCATCCTCAAAAAAAATTGAATCGGCAGGTTGGGGGGACGATCGGGAGCATCTTCGGAAATGGGCCCTCCTCCGCACGCTTCGGCTTGGATCATCGGCGAATTGGAAAAGGAAGATTGTTTGTCGGGCTAAAGTTAATCTGACAAAATCAAATCTACAAACACAATCGTGGAAAAGCAAGCGCGGGGGCGTCATTTTCCTGGCTGGCGGGCCTTGTGATGGAAACCCAATCCTCTTTGCCACGGCGCTTTCGCGCGGTCGGATGCCTGAAATTTGCGCGCATTGCCGCCAATTTCGCGGGAATGTAGTGCTTGTTTGGGCAGAAGGTCCTACTTTTATGGAACCTATCACCCAAAGAAATCATCGACATGGCCAAGAAAGAGAACAAGAAGAACAGCGTCCTCTCGCCCAGCAACGAGGAGCAGGAACAAGCCGCGAAGGACAAGTGGCTGAAAGACAACTACGAGGAAGAGCTGGGCAGGCTACAAATCGAGCTGGTCAAGCTGCAGCACTGGATCAAGGAGAAGGGCCTTCGCGTGGTGGTCATCTTCGAGGGCCGGGACGCCGCCGGCAAGGGAGGGACCATCAAGCGCATCACGCAGGTGCTCAACCCTCGGGTCTGCCGGGTGGTGGCCCTGGGCGTGCCCACCGAGCGCGAGAAGACGCAATGGTACTTCCAGCGCTACGTGCCCTACCTGCCCGCGGCGGGCGAGATGGTCCTGTTCGACCGGAGCTGGTACAACCGTCCCGGGGTCGAGCGGGTCATGGGCTTTTGCTCGGACCACCAGGTGCAGGAGTTCATGCGCTCCTGCCCGCAGTTCGAGATGATGCTCATCCGCTCGGGCGTGGTCTTGATCAAGTACTGGTTCTCGGTGAGCATGGACGAGCAGGAGAGGCGCTTCCAAGGGCGCATCCAGGACCCGACCAAGCGCTGGAAGCTCAGCCCGATGGACCTGGAGTCGCGCGACCGCTGGGAGCAGTACTCGCAGGCCAAGGACGAGATGTTCGCGGCCACGGACACCAAGAACTCGCCCTGGTACGTGATCAACGCCGACAACAAGAAGCGGGCTAGGCTGAACTGCATCCGGCACCTGCTGGAGCAAGTCGCCTACGAGGACCTGACGCCCAAGCCGTTCGACCTGCCGGCGCGCAAGCTGAGCAAGGGCTACGTGCGCACCCCCCGCGAGGAGCAGACCTTCGTGCCCGAGTACTACTGAAAGACCGCTGGCCGCGCGCTGGGCGCAAGGCTTTCCGCTGCCGCGGATTTTGCTTAAATTGCGGGCCGCGTGCCGGGGCTCTCCGCCCCCCGCGGCCCGCGCATGACCCCCCAAAAAAAGCACGAAAAGCGATGAGCGAGATCAGGAAGATCGAAAAGGTTCTGGTGGCCAACCGCGGCGAGATCGCCCTGCGGGTGATGCGCACCTGCAAGGACATGGGCATCCGCACGGTGGCCATCTTCTCGGACGCCGACCGCGGCGCCAAGTACGTCCAGTACGCCGACCAGGCTGTCCACATCGGGCCGCCGGCCTCGGCGCAGTCGTACCTGCAAGGGCAGCGCATCGTGGAGGTGGCCCTGCGGCTGGGCGTTGACGCCATCCACCCGGGCTACGGCTTCCTCTCGGAGAACGCCCGCTTCGCCGAGCAGGTCATGGCCGCGGGGCTGGCCTGGATAGGGCCGGAGCCGCACGCCATCCGGGTCATGGGCGACAAGCTCACGGCCAAGAACACGGTCAAGGCGCACGACATCCCGATGGTGCCCGGCGTGGACCACGCCGTTACCAGCGTCGAGGAAGGCAAGCAGGTGGCCGAGCGCGTGGGCTACCCGGTGCTGATCAAGGCCTCGGCCGGAGGCGGAGGCAAGGGCATGAGGATAGTCGAGCGCGAGGCGGACTTCGAGGAGCAGATGCGCCGGGCCGTCTCGGAGGCGCTGTCGGCCTTCGGCGACGGGGCGGTCTTCATCGAGCGCTACGTGGGCTCGCCGCACCACATCGAGGTGCAGGTGCTGGCCGACAAGCACGGCAACTGCGTCCACCTGTTCGAGCGCGAGTGCTCCATCCAGCGGCGACACCAGAAGGTCGTCGAGGAGGCGCCCTCGCCGCTGCTGACGCCCGAGCTGCGCCAGCGCATCGGCCAGGCGGCCGTGCGCGTGGCCCGCTCGTGCCAGTACGTGGGCGCGGGCACGGTCGAGTTCCTGATGGACGAGAACCGGGACTTCTACTTCCTGGAGATGAACACCCGCCTTCAGGTGGAGCACCCGGTGACGGAGATGGTAACGGGCATCGACCTGGTGCGGGAGCAGATCCGCGTGGCGCAGGGCCACCCGCTGAGCTTCCGGCAGGAGGACCTGAGCCTGCGCGGCCACGCCATCGAGCTGCGGGTCTATGCCGAGGACCCCATGAACGACTTCATGCCCAACGTGGGCGTCATCCGGCGCTACAACCCGCCCAAGGGCCCGGGCATCCGGGTGGACGACGGCTACGAGGCGGGCATGGAGATCCCAATACACTACGACTCGATGATCGCCAAGCTGGTGGTCCATGGGCGCGACCGGGCGGAGGCCATCGAGCGGATGCTCCGGGCCATCGACGACTACGTGCTCACGGGGCTGCGCACGACCCTGCCCTTCGGCAGTTTCGTGATGCGGCACCCGGCTTTCCGCGCGGGCCTGTACGACACGCACTTCGTGGGCGACCACTTCGACCCCAGGCTGCTGGAGGAGCCCAAGAAGGACGCGGCCGTGGCGGCCGTGGTGGCCGCGCGGCTGTTCTCGCGCATGACGCACGAGCAGGCGGCCTCGCATCCGCAGCCGCGGCAGTCGTCGTGGCGGCGCCGGGGCTGAGCAAGGCTTGGCATCCGCTTTGCGCGGCTTGTGGGCAACAAGCCCCCCCCTACCCCATGAAAAAGACGCTCGCCTTCGTGCTGACGCTGACGGCCCTGGCCCTGGCCGTCCTGCCCGCCTCCGGCCAAGGCGGCTACTACATCCCCTACGACGGGCAGCCCGGCTACATGCTGCACGCGCGGATCGTCGATGGCGACACGCTGGCGCACATCCGCCTGCGCGAGATCACCATCCTGCCCCCGCGGGTGTTCCGCAGCCGCCGCGAGCAGGTGCAGTACACCCGGCTGATGGTCAACGTCAAGAAGGCCTATCCGTTCGCCGTGATCGCCAACAACATGCTCCGCGAGATCGAGTACGCCCTCGACACCATCGAGAGCGCCCGGGCGCAGAAGGCCTTCGTCCAGAGCAAGGAGCAGGAAATCAAGGACCAGTTCGAGGAAGACCTGAAGAAGCTCACGATCACGCAGGGCGTCATCCTGATCAAGCTCATCGACCGCGAGACGGGCGACACGTCCTACGAGCTGGTGCAGGAGCTGCGGGGCTCGCTCTCGGCCTTCTTCTGGCAGTCGCTGGCGCGGCTTTTCGGGCACAACCTCAAGTCGGAGTACGACCCGCACGGCGAAGACGCCCTGATCGAGGACATCGTCATCCGCATCGAGAACGGCGAGCTCTAGCGCCGATTTTTCCTAGGAAAACGCTGGCCTTCTCGCGGAAAATCGCTATCTTGTAGGCATGTCAAACCCTCAAAAAAAACCATTGAGATGCCCAAGAAAAAAGTGATCATCATGGGCGCGGCCGGACGCGACTTCCACAACTTCAACATGTGCTATCGCGACAATCCGGACTACGAAGTCGTGGCCTTCACGGCGGCGCAAATCCCCGACATCGACGGGCGGCGCTACCCCGCCGAGCTGGCCGGGAGCCTCTACCCGCAAGGCATCCCCATCGAGGCCGAGAGCAAGCTGGCCGAACTGGTCGAGCAGCATGGCGTGGACGACTGCGTGTTCGCGTACAGCGACCTGAGCTACCCGCAGGTCATGGCCAAGAGCGCGCTGGTCAACGCCACCGGCGCCAACTTCATCCTGCTCGGCCCCAAGGCCACCATGCTCAGCAGCCACAAGCCCGTCATCGCCGTGGGGGCCGTGCGCACCGGCTGCGGCAAGAGCCAGACGGCGCGGCGGGTGATCGAGCTGCTCATGGCCCGGGGCCTCAAGGTCGTGGCCGTGCGGCACCCCATGCCCTACGGCGACCTGGCCCGGCAGAAGGTCCAGCGCTTCGCCACGGTGGACGACCTGGCCGCCCAGAACTGCACCATCGAGGAGATGGAGGAGTACGAGCCGCACGTGGTCCGCGGCAACGTCATCTACGCCGGCGTGGACTACCAGGCCATCCTCCAGGCCGCAGAGAGCGACCCCGACGGATGCGACATCATCCTCTGGGACGGCGGCAACAACGACTTCCCCTTCTTCCGCCCCGACCTCAACATCACCCTGGTGGACCCGCTGCGCCCAGGCCACGAGCTGAGCTACTACCCTGGCGAGCTCACGCTGCGCCTGTCGGACGTGGTCATCATCAACAAGATAGACTCGGCCCGCCCCGAGGACGTCGAGACGGTGCGCCACAACATCGAGACGGCCGTGCCGCGGGCCATCGTCGTGGACGCGGCCTCGCCCATCCGGGTCGAGCACCCCGAGCTGATTCGGGGCAAGCGCGTCCTGGTGGTCGAGGACGGGCCCACCCTCACCCACGGCGGCATGAAGATCGGCGCCGGCACCGTCGCGGCCAAGAAGTACGGCGCGGCCGAAATCATCGACCCAAGGCCCAACATCAAGGGCAAGCTCAAGGAGACCTTCGACCAGTACCCCGGCATCGGCCCCCTTCTGCCCGCCATGGGCTACAGCCCCAAGCAGCTCAGCGACCTGGAGGCCACCATCCATGCCTGCGACTTCGACACGCTGGTCATCGGCACGCCCATCGACCTGGGGCGCCTGGTGAAGATCAAGCGGCCCAGCACGCGGGTACACTACGACTTGCAGGAAATCGGAACCCCTGATTTGCAGTGGATTATCGACGAATTTCTCAAAAAAATCGGCCATTGAGCCACAAACTTCCCCCAAAGGCCCATCTTTGCGATGGGCTTTTTTTATTTTTGTGAATACCTAACCAAAACCAGGAATGCCAAAGGCCGCGTTCGCAGAAGATGACCCCCATAGCCAAAAACGACTTCTATACCCTCCGAGTGGATGCCGAGAAGAACCGAATCTACTACAAGGTGGTCGGCTACTGGCCCTCGCCCTTGGACGTGCCCAACTTCTTGACTGACATCAAGAAAAGCCTGCGCCTGGTACAGAAGGGATTCACCATGCTGCTCGACTTCACCGCCGCCGAGGTGCATCCGTCCGATGTCGAGAAGCTGCGCGTCGAGGCGCAGCGCAAGCTCGTCAAGGCGGGGCTCTTCAAAGCCGCCCGCGTCGTGTCCGTGGACTTCACCACGGGCCTCCAGATGGAGCTCATGAGCAGCAAGTCCAAGATGAAGTACAAGGATTTCCGGGACATGGAAGAAGCGGAGGAGTGGCTGGACAGAAAGACGAAGAAGCTGTCAAAAAAAAAACTGAAGAAGTTGTTTGGGGTCTTCTGATCGACTTTTTGCCCGCCTGATTCCCTGTCCTGGCCAGCGTTGGCCCCTCCCCCGTTCCTTCCCCTCTTGCCTTTGGCTCCACGCTTAGGATTTCCCTCCCCCTGCCAAAGCAAGGACGGCATTCCCACGTCTGGGGTATCCGGGCGCCAATCGTCCATGCCGCGAAGGGCCTGGCCACACCCTGCGCGCCCCCCGGTCGATTCCTTCCGTCGGGCGAAGGGACGCGCGGCCCCTGGCAGGCCAGGCCGAGCGGGCGGGCAAAAGACCGAAAGACAAAGCGGGGCATCCCGCAATACTTTCCGGCGGGTATGCCTTTCCGGGGTTTTTCGTAATTTAGACAGCGATCCCCGTTGCCGACTGGGCCTTGAAAATCCTTCGCCGCGCGCCCAAACCCCAAGCACCCCCTGCGAAAATGAAGTTGACTCTACCCAAGGATACACCGGCCCGAAAGGCCGTCGTCGTGGTTTTCGTCTTGTTTTCCAGTCTGTTCCAGAACCCGGCCCTGGGCCAGCAGTCGCGGGTGGACCGCTTGTTGGACGAGGGCGAGTTCCAGATGGAGAAGGGCTACTGGTCGAGCGCGATGGAGCACTTCCGCGAAGTGCTGCGCGAGACGCCGGGCCACCCGGAGGCCAACCACCTGCTGGGCAAGTGCTATTTCCAACTCCAGCGCTTCCCCGAGGCGGAGACCTGCTTCCTGCGCTCGGTCGAGAGCCAGGGGGGCCGGTCGCCCCTGGCCCTGTTCGACCTGGGCGTGGTGCAGAAGATCAACGGCCGGCACTCGGCCAGCATCGAGAGCTTCGAGACCCTGATCACGCTGCACCAGTTCACCGACGTGGACGACTTCCCGGAGAAAGAGCGGGTGTTCGCGCGGGCGCTGAACGAGGTGGAAGGCGCCATCTGGGTGCTGGAGCAGCACGGCGGGTTCGAGTGCTGGAACATGAACAGCCCCGTGAACAGCCCGTCCAACGACTTCGGCCCGACCCTCGGGCCCTCGGGCTCGCTGGTGCTCAGCTCGGGCAGGGCCCAGGGCCGGGGGGCGGTCCGCAACCAGCTCGAGGAGGCCTTCACCGACAACCTGCGCTTCGTGCCCCAGGGCCGGCTCTGGGAGCAGGACGCCGAAGGCATGGGCCAGGCCAACGGCCCGATGAACGACGGACCCGGGCAGTTCAGCGCCTCGGGCGACGCCTTCTACTTCACCTACTGCGGCGGGCAGGAAGGCCGCTGCGCCATCTGGGTCAGCCGGCGCGCCGACGGCCGCTGGCACAAGCCCGAGCCGCTCGACTCGGCCATCAACCTGCCCGGCTCCAACAGCCAGCACCCTGCGCTCTCGAGCGACGGCGGCACCCTCTACTTCTGCTCCGACCGCCCGGGAGGCCTCGGGGGCAAGGACATCTGGATGAGCCGTCGCCAGGGCGACGGCTGGGCGGCGCCCACCAACCTGGGCCCTTCGGTCAACACTCCCTTCGACGAGATCTCGCCCTTCTACTACTCGCCCAAGTCCATGCTCTTCTTCTCGTCCAACGGGCTGCGCGGCTATGGCGGGTTCGACATCTTCATGGCCTCGCCCATGGGCGAGGGTTTCCAGGTCGAAAACCTGACCTCGCCCTTCAACTCCAACGGCAACGACGCCTATTTCTTTGCCGATGCCCAAAAAGGTTTCCTGGCATCCGACCGCTCGGGGGGCAGTGGCGCCTACGACATCTTCGGCTTCAACAGCCCCTTCAGCCCCATGAGCATGGAGAGCCTCCGCCTCCGCCTGGAGATGCTCAAGGCCAAGGTGGACAACAGCTCCTACAACACCGAGCAGCAGGCCTTCCAGGGCGCCCTCGACCTGGGCGACCTGGTCGGCTACGACCAGATCGTCAGCCCGGAGGACAACCAGCGCTACGAGACCCTGATCTCGAAGCGGCTGGCCAGCTTCATCTACGGCTACGCCCTGCCCTACACCCAGGTGGAGGCCAGCTTCATGGATTCCCTGACCATCGACGACCGCAGCCTGGTGGACATGATCTACCTCTCGCGGGCCATGACGCTCAACGGCGCCAAGATCGACTCGTTCCGCATGGCCGACCAGACCCGCCACAGCCAGCTCAGCCCCGACGACCTGCGCCAGCTCAAGCAGTTCGAGCAGGCCTTCCAGGGCAAGGGCGCCGAGGAGGTCGTGCGGCTGCCCGCCGGGCTGCTGGCCACCTACCAGGGGCAGAGCATCAGCGAGCGCTACAAGTTCGACCGCCTGCTGGCCTTCAGCCTCAGCGGCGCGGCCCGGCGCTTCTCGCCCGAGAGCGACATCTTCGGCGACGACCTCGGCCTGCGCGACCTGGTGGGACAGGGAGGCATCATCTCCGAGGAGACCTACCTGGCCTACGAGCGGCTCATGTCGCGCTCGGTGGCCGAACGGGTACACAGGGCCAACCGCGGCTTCTTCGCCTCCGAGAAGGCCCTGCTCGACCAGCTCAGCATCGACGACCTCAGCATCATGGAGTTCGAGCTCCAGATCCGCCTCTCGAAGCTCACGCCCGAGCGGATCGACTCGCTCAAGGAGGCCGACAGGGTGCGCTTCCTGGCACTGCCCCAGGAGCAGGCCAGCCGGGTGGACGAGCTGGCCGCCGCCGCGCTGGCCGCGCCCTCGGGGCAGGCCATCGCCCTCGCGGAACCCGCCCGGATCTTCTACGACAGCCTGGAGCTGGTGGACAAGACCCGCGTGGACCGCATGGTGGCCATGCGGCTGGCCCACCTGCGCCGCGAAAGCGCCGACGAGACCCAGAACTGGGCCGACCCGCTCGGCATGGGGGACCTCACGGGCGAAGGGGGGCTCTTCACCGACGCCGAGATGCTCGAGCTCGAACGGCTGCTCTCGCCTAGGCTGGCCGCATTCCTCTACGGCATCGAGATGCCCCTGGACCAGAACGACCAGACCGCCCTCGACAACCTCAGCATCGACAAGCGCAGCCTCCTGGACTTCCTCTTCCGCGGGCGGACCGCCGAGCTGAACTTCCGCGTCATCGACTCCATCCAGGGCGCCGACCGCGAGCGCTGGCAGAACATCGAGTCCAAGCAGGCGCAGAGCGTCGAGCGCGTGGCCCTGCTCGTGCTCGAAACCTCCGGGGCCAAGACCATCGCGCTGCCCGCCGACCTGGCCGACGAGTGCCACCGCATGGGCATCGACCAGAAATACCGCTTCGACCGGCTGGTGGCCTACCGCGTGGCCCACTACCTCTCCGGCCAGGAGGAGAGCCCGACGCAGGCCTCCCTCTTCTTGCCCGACGACATCATCAGCACGCAGGATCAGGAAAACTTCCACCAACTGATGCTGGCCTTCCTCTCGGGCCTGCCCTACGAAACCCGCATGGCCCGCCTCGAGGCCGACCAGCAGGCCTACGACCGCCTGGGGGCCGACGACAGGGGCCTGCTCGAAATGATGCTCTACGCGGAGGCCTCGCAGCTCAGCGCGGGCCGCAAGCTCGAGGTCAAGCAGTCGGCACAGCAGGCCTACGAGCTGGCCCCGGCCGCCGGGCGCGCCCTGGTGGACCAGGTGGCCAAGGCCTACTCGCTCACCCCGACCAGCGCTCCGTTCGTCGAGGTGCCCAGCGCGGCCCAGAGCCATTACCTGGGCCTCTCGCTCGAGGACAAGCGCGCCTTCATGCGCATGGTGGCCCATCGGCTCGACCAGATCAACCGCCAGCGGCTTGAGCTGGCACTGGCTTACCAGGACCTCTTCGAGGACCAGCTCAGCCTGCGCGAGCTCAGCGGCGACGGCGGGCTGCTCTCGGAAGAGCGCTACGCCCAGTTCGAGAGCGTCATCTCCTTCCGCGTGGCCTGCTACCTCAACGACCTGTCCGTCCCCTACCTGCGCGAGGAGCAGGAAGCCCAACTGGGCTTCTCCATGGCCGAGAAAAGCCTGGTGGAGATGATGTTCGCCGTCAAGACCATGCCTTTCCAGCAGCCGGCGAGCCGCCAGCGCGTGCGCGACTTCGACGCCCTGGAGTTCCACAACCTGCCCCTGCCCGAGCGGCAACTGGTGGCCAAGCTGGTCAACGCCTACCTCGACCAGCTTCCCCAGCGCCCCAGCTACGTCAGCCTTTCGGCCGCCGACAGGCTCGCCTACCAGCAACTGCCCATCCAGCGGCGCTACGTGATCGACAGGGTGTTCGCCGCCAAGCTGCGCGTCGCGGTGCTCGCCCGCCAGATGGCCTCGTCGGGCCTGGCCAAGGTCGGCTCGCACGACCTGGCCCTGCTCGAGACCGGACTGCTCAGCAACGAGAGGATCATGGCCATCAAGCGGGTGCTCAGCCTCCGCATGGCCGGGTACCTCCACGGCGTCAACCTGCCCTGCAACGCCACCGACTACCAGTTGCAAGAAAGCCTCAACATCGACGAGGCAAGCCTGCTGGCCATGATCCTCGAGCTCAAAGTCAAGACCACGGCCCCCAGGGCGCTCGACTCGCTCCGGCAGGCCGACCTGGTGGCCTACCAGTCGGCCAGCACCGAGACCCTGGCCATGGCCAACCACATCGCCCGGCTCTCGCGCAGCCTGGGCCCCGACAAGGAGTTCGTCAGCCTTTCGGCCGCCTACCAGGTGCAGTACGACGCGCTCGAAATCGAGGAGAAGTACAAGTTCGACCGCCTGGTGGCCTACGCCATCACCCTGAACGTCACGGCCGAAGAAGCCCAAGAAATGCTGGACCGCGTCCTCAAAAACGACGACCTGAACGTCCGCGAGGTGGGCCTGCTCGCCCCCGCCGAACAGGAGAACTACGACAAGATCACGTCCTTCCGCCTGGCCGAGCAAATCAACGACCTGAGCATCAGCTTCATGCCCAGCGACCAGGCCATTTTTGACCAGATGGACATCGAAGACAAGAGCCTGCTGGAGATGATCCTGGTCGCCAAGACGCAGAACATCCCCCGCAACGTCCGCGACTCGGCCCGCATGGCCGACGCGCAGGCCTTCGCGAAGCTCTCCGCCGCCGAGCAGGAGCTTGTCGAGGCCATGGTCGAGGCCTACGCCAGCGCCGGGCCTTCGGCGCTGGAAGCAGCGATGGCCCGACGCTACGCCGAGCTGGCCCTGCCCCGCAAGCAGGCCCTCGACAGGGTCATGGCCGCGCGGCTGGCCCAACGGCTGGACGCCGCCCGCGCCAACCTCAGCGCCGTGGCGCTGCTCCAGGCCGACGAGCTGGGCCTGGCCGACCTTGGGCCCCTGGTCAGCCAGCAAGAGCGCAACCAGTACGAGAGGGTGCTCTCATTCCTGCTGGCCTGCCAGATCTATGGCCTCAAGGTGCCCATGCTCGAACCCGACCACCAGATACACCAGGCCCTCACCCTCGACGAGGCCAGCCTGCTCGACATGATGCTGCTGCTCAAGACCCAGAAGCTCGGCCCCGAGCGGGTGGACTCGCTGCGCCTGGCCGACTGGCACGCCTCGAGCCAAGCGCCCGACCAGACCCAGGCCTGGCTAGAGGCCGCGTTGCTCGCCTACCAGCAGCCCGAGGCCGGAGCCAGCTTCGTGCGCCTGCCCGGCGACCTGGACCAGGCCTACCGGGCCTTCTCCACGGCCGACAAGTTCGCCTTCGACAGGATGCTCCTCCTTCGCCTCTGGGAGGCCGCCGAGCAGGCCAAGCGCCAGCGCGAGACGCCACCCGACGCCGAGGACATCTTCGTCCGCGAAGACCTGGGCATGGGCGACATCGTGGAGGCCGGCCTAATCAGCCGGCAGCAGATGGACGCCTTCCAGCGCGTGATCTCCTACCGCTTCGCGATGGCCATCCACGGCCTGGACATGCCCTTGCTTGAGCCGGACCAGCGCCTGGTGCGGCAGATGGGCATGGAAGAGCGAAGCCTGCTCGAGATGCTCGTGGCCGTCAAGACCAACGAGCTGGCCGATGGGCAACTCCGCGCGGTGTTCCAGGAATCGGACAGCCGATCGTTCCAGGAGCTGGACGCCAACAGCCGCGCCTGGGTCGATAGGCTGGCGGAGGCCTTGGCCACGGCCTCGCCCCAAGCGGAGTCCGTGGGCCTGAACCCGGTGGACGCGGCCCGCTACGCGGAGCTGCCCATCGAGCGCAAGTTCACCATCGACAGGATGCTGGCCGCCAGCCTGCGCCAGGAGAGCTTCGGCCCCGACTACTTCCTGGTCGAAGACAAGCTGTTCCTGCTGGACATGGTGGAGGTCGGCGTGCTCACGCAGGCCGAGTACCTGGCCTACGAGCGGGTGGTCTCGGCCCGGATGGCCATGCGCCTCTACGGGCGAGACCTGCCGCTGCTCGACGCGGACCAGGAGCTGTTCGACAGCCTGGGCATCGAGGGCAAGAGCTTCGTATGGATGATGCTCGAGTCGCGGCTGCATGGCCTGACGGAACAGGACGCAGAGGCGATGCGCGAGGCCGACGCCGACCTGGTGGCCTCCCTGCCGCCGGCGCAGCTCGGCCTCTGCCGCGCCATCGTGTCGGCCTACCAGGGCCAGCCAGGGGCGGCCAAGGTGCGCCTGCCCGCGGACGCGCGGGCCTCCTACGCCGCGCTCTCCTTCCTGAGCAAGAACAGGATGGACCGCTCGGTCATGCGGACGCTCGATGGGGCGGCGCCCGCGGCCAACCCTGGCGGCGGCGTCCCGATCGTAGGCCCAGCGGCTGGGGCGGAGGTCTTCGGCTTCAAGGTCGAGCCGGATTGCTCGCAGGGCAGCATCTCCGGCAGGCTGGTCGGCCCGGACGGGCAGGCGCTGGCCAACCGCGCCCTTCGGCTGCTCGGGCCCGACGGCGGCCAGCTCGCCCAGACGCTGACGGACGAGCAGGGGCGCTTCGTCATGCCCGGGCTGGCCAGCGGGGCGGCCCACCAGGTGTGGTCAGCGGCCGCCGAGGCCGGAAGCCACGTCTCGGAGCTGGCCCTGCGCTGCGGCCAGGCCTCCAGCGGAGGCACCGCGCAGCCAGGCCCGGCGCAATGGACCCAGGCCGGGGCCCAGCAGGGCGCCACGGTCTTCTTCGCCACCAACTCGGCGGCCCTTGGCCCCGACGCCCGCGCGGCCCTGGACCTTTTCCTGCTCAACTGGAACCGCGCCGAGTCGAAGGTGCTCGTTCGGGGTTTCGCCGATGGCAGCGGAACGGCGCAGGCCAACATGGTGGTCAGCCAATCGCGGGCGGAGGCTGTCAAGGCCTACCTCCAGGCGCAGGGCTGGAAAGGCGAGCTCGCCGTTGAGGCGCGGGGCTCGTCGGACCCGCTGACCGAGAACGACAGCGAGGCCGGAAGAAGGCTCAACCGCCGGGCCGAGGTGCTTCTGCTCGACTGATACCCAGTTGCCATCCAAGGCGATGGATTGCCTTGGTACGTCTTGGCTTTCGCATTGGACCCCTACGGGGCTCTGGCTCGCCGCTGTTCTCGGCTCCCCGGATTTCATCCGGGGCTATCCACATTCCATCCCTTCGGGATGGGCGGAACAGCCCGATTTTGTCGGACGCTGGCACCTGGGATGTTCCACCAATGGACGCGACTTGGCATGGGCCGGAGCCCGCGGGGCGATGCGCGGGCGCGGCTCAGCCTTGGCTGGACGCGGGCGGGCGGGGTTCGAGGTTGCTGCTCTGGACGATGTAGGGCGGGCGGGCGCGGACGTTGTCGTTGACGCGGCTGAGGTAGGCTCCGATGATGCCGATGGAAAGCAGTTGGACTCCGCCGATGAACATGGTGCTCATGATCAAGGAGGTCCATCCGGTGATGGTCCGGTCGAGGATGAAGTGCGAGTAGAGCGCGAACAGGATGACCACCAGCGAGAACAGCGAGATCAGGAAGCCGAGCCGCGTGACCAGGCGCAAGGGCAGGTCGGAGAATCCGGTGATGCCGTCGGTGGCGAACCGGAGCATCTTGGAGAACGGGTAGCCCGACTGGCCATGCCGGCGCTCGTCGCGGTCGAAGAGGACTTCGGCCTGCCGGAATCCCAGCCAGGCGATCTGTCCGCGGAGGAACTTGCCGCGCTCGGGCATCCGCCTCAAGCCCTCGACGACCTTGCGGTCGATCAGGCGGAAGTCGCCCGTGTCGAGGGGAATGTCGATGGAGGTGAGCTGTCGGAGCAGTCGGTAGAAGATCTTGGCCGTCGCGCGCTTGAAGAGGCTTTCGCCCTTGCGGCGTCGGCGTCGGGCATAGACCACTTCGAAGCCTTCGCGGTATTTGCGGTGCAGCTCGCCGATCAGCTCGGGCGGGTCCTGGAGGTCGCCGTCGATGATGACCACGGCCTGGCCCGAGCAGGCGTCCAGCCCGGCGGAGACGGCCAACTGGTGGCCAAAGTTCCGGCTCAGGTTGATGTAGAAGCTGCGGGGGTGGCGATCGCAGAGGGCGCGGAGCTTTTCCAGGGAGCCGTCGCGGCTGCCGTCGTTGACGAAGATGAGCTCGAAGCTGTCGGACACGGCCTCGGCGGCGGCGCGCAGCCGGGCGTGGAGCTCGTCGAG
Organism: Bacteroidota bacterium; assembly: GCA_020048645.1. GTDB lineage: Bacteria > Bacteroidota > Bacteroidia > Bacteroidales > UBA6013 > UBA6013. The sequence goes on from JAIFMG010000010.1 coordinate 14,910, forward strand.
GATGGCCTCTTCGTTGAAGATGGGCACGACCACGGAAAGGTCGATTTCCTTACTCGGGAAGTTTGGCATGGATGAGGTAGATTTCCACCGCGCCGTGGGTCCGGAGCAGCTCGTGGTGGTAGTGGGCGCGGATGTACTCCTTGACGCCGTGCTGGTAGGCCACGGCGCGGTCACCCGGCTCCAGCCCGTGCCAGTGCTTGAAGGCCACCTCCGCTCCTTTCTCGTTGAGCAGGTTGACGTAGAAGAGGTTGTGGGCTTGGTAGTCCTCGAACGAGAGCACGTGCCCGTCGATGGCCTGGTGCCCGCGGGCCGCGTCGCGGAGGAAGTAGCTGATTTCGTAGAAGGCGGCGTCGCCCTCGCTCTTCTCCTTGGGGAGGTAGTTCATGGCCAGCACCTCCTGGTAGGGCCTGAGGCCGACCAGGAACAGGAAGGCGTAGGGCAGGAAGTTCCAACGCAGGTTCAGGCGGGCCCAGTCGGCCTGGTCGAAGAAGCGGAAGACCAGGTCGAGGAAGAAGGCCACCAGGATGGCCATGAAGGGATAGAGGGGCACGTCGTACCACTCGAGCTTGGTCTTGGCCAGCGATATGGCCAGCCAGAAGGTGCCCACCAGCACGACCGAGAACAAGGCCAACCGGCTGGCCCGCCCGTCCTTCGACAGCAGGCCGGCGGCGGCGCCCAGGGGCAGCAGCAGGTGCCAGGCCCTGAAGCGCCCGCTCACGAGGTTTTCGTAGTAGAACCAGAAGCCCTCGTCGTGCCCCTCGATGACCTCGAGGTAGCGCCCGCCGAGCTCGTTGTTCCAGACGGCCTCGAGGTAGCCAGGATTGAAGGCCTCCCGGGCAAGGTAGAAGCTGCCGACCAGGGCCAGGAAAAGGCCGATGCCCTGGTAGAAGTGCCGGTTGCGCAGGAGCGGCAGCACCTCCGCCCGCAAGGCGGCGTAGAGGGCCACGCCGGGCAAGAACAGCAGGCCCGCGACGCTCTTGGTCAGGACCGCCAGGGCCACCGAAAGGAAGAAGAGGTAGAGCAGCCGGCGGTCCTTGGTCTCGAAATAGGCGAAGATGAGCAGCCCGCCCAAGGTGGTCAGCAGCGAGAGCAGGGCGTCGTAGTCGCCGGTGCGGGTCGAGTGCAGGCCGACGTACCCGGCCGAGCTGACCAGCACGAAGGCCGCCAGCAGCCCCAGCCGCGGACTGCCTAGGCCTCTGCGCAGGAAGGCCAGCAGCAGCAGGGCCGTGAGGAATCCGGCGAGGGCCGATGGAAGGCGGACCGCCAGCTCGTTGACGCCCAGGGCCTTCATCAGCAAGGCCTGCGCCCAGACCATCAGGGGCGGCTTGGTGTTCCACATGTCGGGCCTGCCCTCGAAGTGGGCCACCAGCCAATGGCCGTCGCGCTGCGCCTCGTAGGCGTTGATGGCCAGCCTGGACTCGTCCCAGATGCGTATCGGGAGCCCGTCGAGATGCCCGAAGATGGGCATGTAGGCCAAGAGGGCCAAGGCCAGGTAAGGGAGGATTCTGCGGGCGTTCTGGTTCATGGGAAGCAAGGCGTGTTGGGTTGTGCGCTCCCTCGGGCGGGGGCCGGCGGGCTGTTTTGGGTTGTCAGGCAGGACATTCCCCAAAAGTACGTCTTCGGCCCTGATCCTCCAAACGGTTTGCCGAGTGCCGTGCTCGGGCAAGAAGCGGTTTCCCATTCTGGCCAAGGCGCGCTATCTTCGCGGGCACGAGAACGGCAATCCTCTCGCCCCAAAAAACCAAGCGCCATGATGATCGTGATTTCCCCGGCCAAGACGCTGGACTTCGAGCGTCCCTTCGAGCTGGAAGCCCACAGCCAGCCGGATTTCCTGGACCAGTCGGAGCGGCTGGTGGAAGCGCTGCGCCGATACAGCCCCCAGGGGCTTGCGGATCTGATGCAGGTCAGCGACAAGATAGCGCAACTGAACCACCAGCGCAACGCCGCGTGGTCGAGGCCCTTCACGCCGCAGAACGCCAAGCAGGCGCTGCTGGTCTTCAAGGGCGACGTGTATGTGGGCCTTGACGCCGAGAGCTTCTCGCCGGCGGACTTCGAGGCGGCCCAGGAACGCCTGCGCATCCTTTCGGGCCTGTACGGGCTGCTGCGTCCGCTGGACCTGATGCAGCCCTACCGGCTGGAGATGGGCACGCCGCTGGCCAACCCCGAGGGCAAGGACCTGTACGCCTTCTGGGAGCTCCGCCTGACGGACAGGCTCAACGAGGAGCTGCGCGCCAGCGGCTCGCGCTACCTGCTCAACCTGGCCTCGAACGAATACTTCAAGGCCATCCGGCAGAAGCATGTCAAGGCCACGGTCATCAGCCCCATCTTCCGCGAGCTGAAGGACGGGCAGTACAAGATGGTGAGCTTCTACGCCAAGAAGGCCCGGGGGCTGATGACCCGCTTCGTGCTTCAGAACGGCATCCGCGACCCGCGGGACCTGGCGGCCTTCGACCTGGAGGGCTACCGCCACGACCCGGACCTGAGCACGGAGGACAGGCCCTTCTTCGCGCGGGGCTGAACCTGTCCAGCGCGTCGTTCTTGGGGCAAGGCATCCCCTCAAAAAAGAAACGCCTCCCGGTTCGGGGAGGCGTTTTTTTCGCATGTGGGCAGGCAGTCGTCAGAACAGCTTGGCCATGAGGTCCACGACGCGGCAAGAGTAGCCCCATTCGTTGTCGTACCAAGAGAGGACCTTGACCATGTTGCCATTGACCATGGTGCTCTTGGCGTCGAAGATGGACGAGTGGGAGTTGTGGATGATGTCCACGGAGACGATTTCGTCCTCGCAGTACTCCAGGATGCCTTTCATGGAACCTTCGGCGGCTTCCTTCATGGCGGCGTTGACCTCGGCGATGGTAACCTCGCGGTCGAGGGTGGCCACCAGGTCCACCAGCGAGCCGGTGGGGGTGGGGACGCGGACGGCCACGCCGTCGAGCTTGCCTTTGAGGGCGGGGATGACCTTGCCCACGGCGGAGGCGGCTCCGGTGGTGGTGGGGATCATGGAGACCGCGGCGGAGCGGGCGCGGCGGAGGTCTTCGTGGGGCGCGTCGAGGATGACCTGGTCGTTGGTGTAGGAGTGGATGGTCATCATGAAGCCCTTCTGGATGCCGAACTTGTCGTGCAGGACCTTGGCGATGGGGGCCAGGCAGTTGGTGGTGCAGGAGGCGTTGGAGACGCACTGGTCTTCGGCGCGCAGGGCGTCGTCGTTGACACCCAGCACGATCATGTTGTCGATCTTGTCCTTGGCGGGGACGGTCAGGACGACTTTCTTGGCGCCGTTTTTCAGGTGGTCGCCGTAGCCGCCTTTGGCGCTCTCGCGGGCGCGGAAGACGCCGGTGGCCTCGACCACCACGTCAGGGGTCTGGCTCCAGGGGATGTTCGCGGGCGAGCGCTCGGCGCTGACCTTGATTTTCTGGCCGTTGACGATCAGGCCATTCTCATCGTGGGAAACCGTGCCGTTGAACTTGCCTTGCGTGGAGTCGTACTTGAGCAGGTGGGCCAGGGTGGCGCTGCTGGTCAGGTCGTTGATGCCGACGACTTCCATGTCGTTGCGCTCGAAGATGATCTTGAACACGTTCCGGCCGATGCGTCCGAATCCGTTGATGGCGACTTTGATCTTGGACATAGTTTAAGGAAATTTAAGTTTTGAGTTTTGTGAGCCTTCCCTCTGGCGGTAGGCGTAGCAAATGTAATCAATTCGCCCTGAAAAGACAAGAAACCCGTTCGGAGCGGCAAACCTCCGCAAAGATGCCAAAGCATTGTCTATCAGCATCCTAACAAAATAATCCGTCGTGGAATTGTTCTAAATTGCGGGCCTGGGCAAAAAAAACACTCCACCGCGTCCCGGACGGAGCTTCCGCCCCCTGTTCTGGTTGCAGCGACATTGGCACCGAGAAGCGACCCGATGTTTCGGATTTGGCAGATTTGCATGGATAAATCATTGATAATCAAACCCACTTCATCTCCTGCCTGCCTTTGCGCCGAAGCCGACCCAAATAAGTTTGAAGTGCCCTTCATTTTTTTTCTCCATGATCGTAATAAACGCTAAATTGTGGCCCAATCCACAAAGAACCTGTCCTGCCGATGCCCCTCAGCCAGCCCGCGAACTTCCCGGAACTCGTCTGGGAGAGCTTTTTCGAGCATTCCGAGCATCCCTCCCTGCTCGGCCGTTTCGACCTCTGGGAAGAAGGCTGGGCCAACCAGCGCTTCCGGGCGCTCTTCCCCGGCCTGGGCTCGGGGACGCGCACCCTGGCCGGCCTGCTGGAGCTGGACCCGGCCCAGGCCGAGCTTTGGCTCCAGGAGCTCCGCCAGAAGGAGACCCGCCGCTTCATGGTCAGCAGCGGGGAGGGCAAGCACTGGCTGGCCGTGGCCCGGGCCGTCGATCCCTGGCACTGGTCGCTCCGGCTCGAAAGGGCCCACTGGCACTCCGACCTGGCCAAGGGCCTCTGGGCCGCGCTCTTCCAAAGCCCGCTGGGCATCGCCATAACCGACAAGCGCGGCAAGATCCTCATGGCCAACGACGCCCTGGCCGAGCTCAGCGGCTACGGCCGCGAGGAGCTGGTCGGGCACAGCATGGATATCCTGGGCTCCGGGCAGCAGGACCAGGCCTTCTACGGGCAGCTCTGGGAAACCATCCTCCAGGGCAAGGTCTGGCCGGCGAGCTGCGCAACCGCCGCAAGGACGGCAGCCTGTACTGGGAGCGGGAGATCATCTACCCGGTGCTCTCGCACTCGGGCGAGATCGACTTCTTCCTGGCCTTCAAGGAGAACATCGACCAGCGCGTGCGGGTGCAGGACGAGCTGCGCAGCTCGCTGGCCAAGCTGGAGGAGGCCAACCGCGTCAAGGACCGCCTCTTCTCCATCGTGGCCCACGACCTGAAGAACCCCTTCAGCAACATCATCGGCCTCTCGGAGATGCTGCACAAGCGCTTCGACAAGTTCCCCACGGAAAAGGTCCGGCGCTTCCTGGGCTACATCTACCAGTCGTCGGAGCAGGGCTTCAGCCTGCTCGAGAACCTGCTCCAGTGGTCGCGGGCCCAGCGCGGGCACATCAGCTTCTCGCCCCGCTCCATCGACCTGGTGGCCACGGCGCAGGTCAGCCTCGAGTTCCTGGCGCCCATCGCCCAATCCAAGGGCATCGCGCTGCGCAACATCCTGCCGGAGCAGCTCCAGGCCCTGGCCGACGCCGACATGGTGCAGACCATCCTTCGGAACTTGGGCTCGAACGCCCTGAAGTTCACGCCCGAGGGCGGGTCGGTCACCTTCGGGGCCCGGAGCGAGGGGCAGGAGGTGCTCGTCTGGGTGCAGGACGACGGCATCGGCATGGAAGCCGACCAGCTCGAGAAGCTCTTCCGCGACGACATGCACCACAGCACGCCCGGGCTGCGCAACGAGAAGGGGACCGGCCTGGGCCTGACGCTGTGCCGGGAGTTCGTGGACAAGCACGGCGGGCGCATCTGGGCCGAGAGCCAGCCTGGCAAGGGAACCCGCATGACCTTCTGCCTGCCCCAGCCCACGGCGGGGCCGGCCTAGGGGCCAGCGCAAAAAGCGAGAAGCGCGTGCCTTGAGGCGACGCGCTTCTCTTGGACCAAATTAACCAAATTTACTAACCCTATCGCTTGGTACGCAAGGGTTGGAAAAAAGTTACAGGCTATTCGATTTTTTCGAATCCTTAACTTTTCCGAGGCCGGTCGGAGCGCTCGGGGCGGTCAGAACGCTCGGAACGCTCGGGGCGGTCAGAACGCTCGGGCCGGTCGGAACGCTCGGGCTTGGGCAGGAGGGCCTTGCGGGAAAGGCGCATCTTGCCGGAGCGCTCGTCCACCTCGAGGAGCTTCACCTCGATGACGTCGCCCTGGTTGAGGACGTCCTCGACCCTCTCGAGGCGGCGCCACTCGATTTCGGAGATGTGCAGCAGTCCTTCCTTGCCCGGGAGGATCTCGACAAAGGCGCCGAAGGGCGTGATGGACTTGATGGGGCCTTTGTAGATCTCGCCCACCTCGGGAAGGGCCACGATGGCCTTGATGCGCGCCTTGGCGGCCTCGAGGTCGTTCTGGTTGCTGGCCGAGATGAATACGATGCCTTTGCCGTCCACTTCCTCGATGGCGATCTGGGTGCGGGTGTCCTCCTGCATCTGCTGGATGATCTTGCCGCCAGGGCCGATGATGGCGCCGATCATCTCCTTGGGGACGGTGATCGACTCGATGCGCGGGGCGTGCGGCTTGTAGTTGTCGCGGGGCTGGGCCAGGGTCTCGACGATCTTGCCCAGGATGTGCAGCCGTCCGGCCTTGGCCTGCCCGAGGGCCTGCTCGAGGATCTCGTAGGAGATGCCGCCGACCTTGATGTCCATCTGGCAGGCGGTGATGCCGTCGCGGGTGCCGGTAACCTTGAAGTCCATGTCGCCCAGGTGGTCCTCGTCGCCGAGGATGTCGGACAGCACGGCGAAGCGGCCCTGCTCATAGAGGAGGCCCATGGCGATGCCGGAGACGGGCTTGCGGATCTGCACGCCGGCGTCCATGAGGGCGAGCGTGCCGGCGCAGACGGTGGCCATTGACGAAGAGCCGTTGGACTCGAGGATGTCGGAGACCACGCGGATGGTGTAGGGGATCTCGGCGGGCAGCACCTTCTTGAGGGCGCGGTGCGCGAGGTTGCCGTGCCCGATCTCGCGGCGTCCGACGCCGCGCTGCGGGCGGGCGTCGCCCGTGGAGAAGGGCGGGAAGTTGTAGTGGAGCAGGAAGCGGTCGCGGCCTTGGGCCAGGACGTTGTCGATGATCTTCTCGTCCATCTTGGCACCCAGGGTGACGGTGGTCAGCGACTGGGTCTCGCCGCGGGTGAAGATGGCGGAGCCGTGGGTGGAGGGCAGGTAATCGACCTCGCACCAGATGGGGCGGATCTGGTCGTGCGAACGTCCGTCGAGGCGCTTGTTCTCCTCGAACATGAGCCTGCGGACCATGAGCTTCTCGGCCTCGTGGTAGTATTTGGAGACGAGCATGTCGCGGCGCGACTGGGCCTGGGCGTCGTCGAGGGCGGGCAGGGAGGCCTTGTACTCGTCCCTGATGGCCTTGAGCAGGTCTCCCCGGGTCTGCTTGTCGTAGGCCTCGCGGGCCACGGCGTAGATCTTGTCGGAGACGGCCCCGAGCAGGTGGTCCCGGAGCTCGGGGTCCTTGGCCTCGTGCTCATAGACGCGGGTGGGCTTCTTGCCGACCATCTCGGCCAGGGCGATCTGGGCGCGGCACTGGTCCTTGATGGCCTGGTGGGCGAAGGCGATGGCCTCGACCATCTCCTTCTCGGAGACCTCGTCCATCTCGCCCTCGACCATCATGACGTTGTCGAGCGTCGCGGCCACGATCATGTCGATGTCGGCCCGGGCGCTTTCGCTGAGGCTGGGGTTGATGCGGAGCTTGCCATCGACGCGGGCCACGCGGACCTCGGAGATGGGGCCGTGGAAGGGGATGTCGGTGATGGCCAGGGCGGCCGAGGCGGCCAGGCCGGCGAGCGCGTCGGGCTGGGTCTCGGGCTCGGAGGAGATGAGCTGGATGGTCACGAAGGTCTCGGCGTGGTAGTCGTCGGGGAAAAGCGGGCGCAGGGCCCTGTCCACCAGGCGCGAGATCAGGATTTCGTTGTCGCCTGGCCGTCCTTCGCGGCGGAGGAAACCGCCGGGGAAACGGCCATTCGAGGCGTACTTCTCTTGGTAATCGACCGAAAGGGGCATGAAGTCCACGTCGGGGCGGGCTTCCTTGGCGGAGACCACCGTGGCCAGGAGCATGGTGTTGCCCATGCGGACGACCACGGCGCCGTCGGCCTGCTTGGCCAGCTTTCCGGTCTCGATGGTGATCTTGCGGCCATCCTCCAGTTGGATGGCGGTTTCAAAGACTTTGTACATGTTGCGGTTTTTAAAGAACTTCTTGTTACTCTTCGTTTGGCTTCGGATTGTCGTCGGATGAAAGGAAAAAAGGGAAAAGCCCTGTTGGGGACTATTCAGCCCGTAGGATTCTCCTTTGGCGGGAAGGCCCCTCGGGGAGAACATGCGGAATTTTAGGGGGAATATGAAAAAAGGCAACTTTTGATTGCCTTTTCTCTGCTCGGGTGTGATTACTTGCGGATTCCAAGGTCCGCAATCACGGTCCGATACCGTTGGATGTCATTGTCTTGCAGGTACTTCAGCAGCCTTCTGCGCTTGCCTACCAGTTTGAGCAGGGACAATTTGGTCGCGTGGTCTTTCTTGTGCTTTTTCAGGTGCTCAGTCAAATGGGAAATTCTGTGCGTGAACAAAGCGATTTGACCTTCTGAGGTGCCGGTGTCGGTCTCGGATTTTCCCCACTTGGCGAAAATCTCCTTTTTGATTTCTGGTGTCAAATACATAACGCTTGGTAAGGTTTTAAATTTGTACGTCTCACGACTGACGAACTGCAAAAATATACATTTCTCCGGAAAAGGAAGAGGCCCTCGTTTTTTTTCTGGCGCGAGCGTTGGCCCCTCCAGCGAAATGCCGTGCGGCATCCGGCCAAAATCCTACTTTCGCGGCAGATCGCGGGGCCCAGGCCGGGCCTCCTCCCGCGTCTTCCCATCCCAAGAACCTTGTCGAGCCATGCGCATCCCCATCAGAACATCAATCGGCCTGCTGCTCGTGGCGGCCAGCACCCTGGCCTGCGGCACCCGCCGCGGGGGCGCCTCCTCCACCTCGCCCGCGGGCCCCACGGCCGAGGTGGAGAGCGAGTTCCTCTTCGAGGCCTTCGCCCCAGGGCTGTCCAACGCCTCGGGCGAGCCCGTGCATTGCGAGACCTCCGCCGCCGCCGCCACGGGCGGCCGGGTGCTCATGGCCACCGACAAGCCCATCCCGGGCGCCACGGCCTTCTTCAGCCTTTCCGCCGACAGCCTCCGGCCAGGGGCGCGGGCCTGCGCCATTTTGGCGCCCGCGCTGGCCGGGCCCGAAAAGTTCGAGGACATGGCCGTCTCGCCCGACGGCCGCTGGGTCTGGGCCACCACCGGCTTCGACCGCGTCCGCGACGACGCCTCCTGGGACCGCTTCAACTGCCTGCTGCGCTGGCCCGCCGGGCAGGTCGAGCGGGCCGGGCTGGTGGCCGCCGCCAGCCGCGGGGGCCTGGCCAGCTCGGTCGGGCTGCGCGAGGCGATACAGGAGGCCCTGGCCTGCGAGGAGTTCCCCGACGGCCCGCCCTACTTCAAGGTCGAGGGCCTCTGCGAACTGCCCGGCGGCACGCTCTGCCTGGGCATCCGCGAATGGGGCCGGACCTTCGAGGACTTCCGATACGACGTGGCCGTGCTGGCCGTCCATTTCACCGAAGGCCCCGACGGGCCGGTGCTGGCCGACGACTGGCGCCTGCTGGCCCGCTTCGAGCCGCCCCTGGAGGCCCTGGGCCTGCGCGGGCCGCTGGGCCTCTCGTCGCTGGAGTACGACGCCGCCGGCGAGCGGGTGCTGATGACGACCTCCTACGAGCTGGCGCCCACCCCCGAGGGCATCGGCGCCTACCTCTGGAGCTGGCCCCTGCCCAGCCTGCTCGATGGCCGGGCCCCCGAGCTGGTGCGCCTGCCCGACGGGCAGCCCCTGCGCTTCGAGCACAAGGCCGAGGCCGTCTGCGCGCTGGGCGGCGGGCGCTTCCTGCTGGCCCACGACGACGACCGGGTGCTGGGCGACTCGGCCGCCGCCTTCCACCGACTGCCCCACCAGGGGGCGCTCAGCATCATCCGCTTCCGCTGAGCCCAAAGCAGGCCGGCCTCTTGCGGAATCGCTTATCTTTGGGGACAAACCAAAACGGACTCACGATGAAAGCGAACAAAGCACTTCTCGCGCTGGCGCTGCTCCTGCCGGCCCTGGCCTGGGCCCAGCCCGACGCCGGGCCGGACCAGGGGCCTGTCTGCCTAGCCACCAGCCTCGAGGCGAACCAGCCGCCCGCAGGCATATCCGGCTCCTGGTCGGTCATCTTGGGGCAAGGCGTATTCCCCGACCCCGGCTCGCCGACGACCTTGGTCGAGCAGGTCGGCCCCGGCGACAACGTTTACCGCTGGAGCTGGGACGACGGCCAGTGGGACGAGGTCTCCGTGGCCGGGATGGGCATCAGCCTGCCCCAGGACGTCGTAACCTGCGAGACGGCCGCCACCGTAGAGGCCACCCTGGTCAACGCCACCGGCGGAGCTTTCAGCTTCAGCACCAGCGGCGGACACAACGCCCTGGGCGTGGGTCCGGAGGTAACCCTCTTCCTGATGCCGGCCGAGAGCACCGTCCTGACCGCCGTGTGGAGCGAGGCAGGCTGCTCGCTCAGCGACTCGGCGAGCGTGCGGAGCGAAGCCGTCAGCGTCTCCATCGACTACATGGGCGCCGTCTGCGAGCCCAGCGCCACCCTGACCGACTTGCACAGCTTGAGCTACGGCAACGCGACCGGCTCCTGGGCCGTCCTCAGCGGTTCGGCCACCATCACCCAGCACAGCGCCGAGACCTACCTCTACCAGGCCGCGAACCTATCCTTGGGCACGAACCAGTTGCGGTACACGATCGCCAACGCCTTCTGCACGGCCACGGAAGACATTTTCCTGCACCACCAGTTGGCCGACGCGGGCCCGGACCTCGCGAGCTTCAACGACTCGGTCGTGCTGGGGGCCACGGCCCCGATGGCCGATTTCTTCGGCTTCTGGTCGCACCAGAACCCCTTCCTGCAGATTGGCAGCGTTTACAGCCACGACGCCAACGCGCGCTCGTCCATCTTCCAGACCGCCGAGCTGGTCTGGACCCTCCAGGGCTCGGAATGCCAGACCTTCGACACCATGTACGTGAGCTTCATCGAGGCGCTGGACTTCGGCGACCTGCCGGACAGCTACGAGCTCGACCCGCAGCTCTCCGCGGCCAACCCGGCGCGCCACAGCCTGAGCGGGCTTTTCCTGGGCACGGCGCCCGACCCCGAGGCCCTGAACCAGCCCACGGCCCTGGCCGATGGCGACGACAACAACGGCACGGCCGACGAGGATGGCGCCAGCGCCCCGCCCCAGTGGGTCAGCGACGGCTCCAGCCAGATCCTGCTCGACTTCGAGGCCTCCGTGCCGGGCTGCCTGAGCGGCTGGGTGGACTGGAACAAGGATGGCAGCTTCCAGGTGGGAGAGCTGGCCATCGCCCCGACCCTGCTCATGGCGGGGAGCAATTCGGTCGCGCTGGCCGTGCCCCTGGGAGCGCTGGGCCAGCAGGGCTTCCAGGAGTTCCCCTCGCGCTTCCGGGTCTATCCGGACAATACCGGCGGGGGCTGCCCCAACGAGAATGCCCGTGCCTACGGGCGGCTGGAGGGAGGCGAGGTGGAGGACTACGTGCTCCAGGCCTTCGTGGAGGTGAGCACGACCTGGAGCGGCAGCGGCTGGACCAACGGCCCGCCCCCTGCCAACGGCACGGCCGCCTTCGCGGGCAACTTCGACGTGGTGGCCCCGTGGTTCTGCGGCGAGGCGATGGTGCAGCAGGGCCGAGTGACGGTCTGCGTGGATGGCAGCATGTTCATCACCGGGGTTCCCAGCATGGGCAAGGCCCTCTTGCGCCTTTCGCGGGCGCGCTGATGGCACCGGAGCCAAGCGCCCCGGCCGGGCGGGATGCCTGGCCGGGGCGCTTGCTTTTTCATCTTCCCAGAAATAGGCTGGGCTTCCGTCGGTGGGCTGTCCTCAAACCAAGTCGCCATCCAACGGGATAGACTGCTCTGAAACGTCTTTGTTTTCGCATTGAACCCCTGCGGGGTTCTGGTTCGCGGCGGTTCTCTGCTCCCCGGATTTCATCCGGGGCTATTGACATTCCATCCCTTCGGGATTGGCAAAGCAGCCCGATTTTGTCGAAAAATGATGTTTGAGTGCGGTCTAAAAAGATCACTTATAAAATTCGCTTTCAAAAATTATCATTGATTATCAATTGGTTACAAATCAAAAAAAATGCAAATAATGGTTGGGCGCGGTCTAAAAAGGTCATTTCTAAAATTCCTTTCAATTTTTTTTTGATTATCAATTGGTTACAAATCAAAAAATGCAAATAATGGTTTTTGTACTGGACTCAATTTTGATTTCAAAAAAATTTCGTGCCCTTCGTGCCTTTCGTGGACAAATCCCCGGTTTTTATACTGGACTCATGGTTTTTATGCTGGCCCCAGTCTTGCTTATCGCATATGGTTTTTCCTTGCCAATCGCCGTACCACTCACCCGATCTAATTTTGATTTCAAAAAAATTTCGTGCCCTTCGTGCCTTTCGTGGACAAATCCCCGGTTTTTATACTGGACTCATGGTTTTTATGCTGGACCCAGTCTTGCTTATCGCATATGGTTTTTCCTTGCCAATCGCCGTACCACTCACCCGATCTAATTTTGATTTCAAAAAAATTTCGTTCCCTTCGTGCCTTTCGTGGACAAATCCCCGGTTTTTATACTGGACTCATGTTTCGGATGTTTCATGATCGAAAGCGATTGGGCATCAGCGCTCGAGCTGGCGCCAGATGATGTCCTTGAGCTCGACGAGGCCTTTCTGGGAGAAGGATGAGATGAAGACGTGGGGCAGTCCTTGGGGCAGGTCGCGCTCCAGCATGCGCTCGAGCTCGGCGTCGAGCAGGTCGCTTTTGGAAATGGCCAGGACGCGGCGCTTGTCGAGCAGCTCGGGGTTGTACTTCTCGAGCTCGGCCAGCAGGACGCGGTACTGCGCGGCGATGCTCTCGGCGTCGGCGGGGACCATGAACAGGAGCATGGAGTTGCGCTCGATGTGGCGGAGGAAGCGGAGGCCGAGGCCCTTGCCCTCGGCGGCGCCCTCGATGATGCCGGGAATGTCGGCCATGACGAAGGACTGGTAGTCGCGGTAGGAGACGATGCCGAGGTTGGGGACCAGGGTGGTGAAGGGGTAGTCGGCTATCTCGGGCTTGGCGGCCGAGAGCTTGGAGAGCAGGGTGGATTTCCCGGCGTTGGGGAATCCGACGAGCCCGACGTCGGCCAGGACCTTGAGCTCGAGCAGGATCCAGCCTTCCTGTCCGGGCATTCCGGGCTGGGCGTAGCGGGGCGTCTGGTTGGTGGGCGAGCGGAAGTGGAAGTTGCCGAGCCCTCCCATGCCGCCTTGCATGAGGACCTGCTTCTGGCCGTCCTCGGTCAGTTCGAAGAGGACCTCGCCGGTATCGGCGTTCTTGGCCACGGTGCCCAGGGGCACCTCGAGGACGATGTCCTTGCCTCCGGCGCCGGAGCTGCACTGCTTGCTCCCGCGCTCGCCGTCGCCGGCGCTGACGTGCTTGGTGTATTTGAGGTGGAGCAGGGTCCACATCTGGGCGTTGGCCTTGAGGATGACGTGGCCTCCTCGGCCGCCGTCGCCGCCGTCGGGTCCGCCCTTGGGGACGTACTTCTCGCGGCGGAGGTGGGCCGAGCCGGGGCCGCCGTGGCCGGACTGGCAGTGTATCTTGACGTAATCGACGAAGTTGGATGAGGCCATCGTTGGGGATGAGATTCGGTTGGGAGGCGCGAAGCTAATCAAAAAAAGCGGGCCGCGGCACGCTGGGCGGCCGCGGCCCGGATTCGGGTCGCTTGTCGGGGCGCGGGGGCTGGGCTCAGTCCTCCTCTTCCTCGTGCTTCTCGTCTTCGGCGGGTCCGCCCTCGGGCTTGGACTCCTCGATTTCGAAGTCTCCGATGGAGACGGTCACGTTGGCACCTTCGATGTTGATGTCTCCGAACTCGACCTCGATGTCGCCGGAGTTCATTTCGAAGTCTCCGATCTCGATGCGGAGCTCGCCGTCCTTGATGTGGATGTTTCCGAATTCGATCTCAATTTTCACGGGGCTGTCTTTTTTGGTTTTGGATTTCTTTGGGCTTTCTTCTTCCTTTTCTTCTTCCTTTTCTTCTTCCTTCTCGTGCTCATCGGCAGGCTCTGCCTCGGGTTTCTCCGCCTGGCCATTGGCCTGCTGCTGGTCGAGCCAGGCTTGGACATGCAGCAAGATGCGTTCGAAGATTTCGTCGATGGTGCCGATGCCGTCGATGGGGAAGAACTTTCCTTGCTCCTTGTAGTGCCCCATGACGGGGGCCGTCTTCTCCTGGTACACCCGGATGCGGTTCTGGATGACGTCGGGGTCTCTGTCGTCGGGCCTTCCGGAGTCCTCGGCGCGCATGGAAAGCCGCTTGACCAGCTCGTCGTGGTTGACCTCAAGGGCGAGCATGCCCTGGATGGGGGCCTGCTTCTCATCGAGGAGCTTGTCGAGGGCCTGGGCCTGGGCCTGGGTGCGGGGGAAGCCGTCGAAGATGAAGCCCTGGGCGGCGGGCTCGGCCTCGAGCTTGGCGCCAATCATGCCGATGACCAGGGCGTCGGGCACGAGCTCGCCCTTGTCCATGTAGAGCTTGGCCTCGAGGCCGAGCTTGGTCTGGCTGGCGATCTCGCCGCGGAGGATGTCCCCGGTGGAAAGGTGCCGGAGGCCGAACTTCTCGATGAGCTTGGCCGACTGGGTTCCCTTGCCGGCTCCCGGAGGTCCGAACAAAACGATGTTGATCATGTTGCTGAAGTTTATGAAGGAGGGTTGTGATGAAAGGGTTTGTAGCAAATCTACGATCAAAAAGCGAGACGGGAAAGCCCCAGGCTCAGTTTTGCCGCAGGAACACGTAGGGTCCTTTCTCGGCTCCCCAGACTTGGTTTCCTTCGAGGTCGAAGCCCTGGTCCCAGCTCTCGACCTTGCCGGGCGAGATGCTGACCCTGGAGGTGGCGAAGCTGGCCCCGCGGAGCTCGCTGGCGCAGGCGCGCTCGCGGGTCTGCCCGCCGAGGGTGCCGTCGGGGGCGAAGGCCAGGACGACCTCGCATCCCTCGCGGGGGAGCAGGTCGGCGGGCGCGAGGGAGTCGAAGGCCTCGGGCTGGCGCCACTTGCCCACGAAGCGGTCGGGCTCGGGCAGCTCATAGACGAAACTGCCGACCTTGCCGTCCTCGAGGGCGCGGAGCTCGTACACGCGCTGCCGGTAGGGGCGGTCCTGCATCTGGCTGACGGCCTGCTCCACGTAGAGCCAGTGGCCGGGGTGGGCGCCCTGCCAGATCGGGTACATGTGCAGGGATATGTCGAAGTAGGCGCTGTCCTGGGCGGCTTGGGCGGCGCTGCTGAACGAGCCGGTCATCATCTCCTGCACCGCGCGGAGCTGCCGCTCGCTCTGCGAGCAGTTGGCCGCCACGAGCACGAGCGCGAAAAAGCTCAAGGTCTTTGTGAGAAATTTCATATCTTCATCGATTATTTTCCGTTTATCGCGAATCTACCCATTTTCAGGCAGCATGAAACTTTCCACCCTGTCGAAATTCGGCCTCGCGCTGGCCCTGGCCGCCGGCTCGTTCGCCTGCGGCCCGGCCTCGCCCCCGGCCCAAAGCCCCGCCTCCACCATGAACGACGCCAGCCTCGGCGGGCCGCACCAGCCCCGCCCCTACTCCACCCTGCGCCACCCCGAGTGGGCGAAGAACCTGGCCATCTACGAGGTCAACATCCGCCAGTACACGCCCGAGGGCACCTTCGCCGCCCTCGAGCAGCACCTGCCCCGGCTCAAGGAGCTCGGCGTGGGCATCCTCTGGCTCATGCCCATCAACCCCATCGGCCAGCAGTTCCGAAAGGGTAGCCTGGGCAGCTACTACTCCATCAGCGACTACACCGCCATCAACCCCGAGTACGGCGACATGGACGACTTCCGCCGCCTGGTGGACAAGATACACGAGCTGGGCATGTACGTCATCGTGGACTGGGTGGCCAACCACACCTCCTGGGACCACCCCTGGGCCATCGAGCACCCCGAGTGGTACCAGAAGGACACCCGCGGGCGCATGATCCCCCCGCGGGGGACCGACTGGGCCGACGTCATCACGCTCGACTACAGCCAGCCCGGCCTGCGCCAGGCCATGGCCGAGGCCATGGAGTTCTGGGTCCGCGAGGCGGACATCGACGGCTACCGCTGCGACGTGGCCGGATTCGTGCCCCTGGACTTCTGGGACGACACCCGCGCCCAGCTCGACTCCATCAAGCCCGTCTTCATGCTGGCCGAGTGGGAAAGCCGCGACCTGCACCAGCGCGCCTTCGACATGAGCTACGCCTGGAAGACCTACGACGCCCTGCACGACCTGGCCCGCGGGCGCATGACCGTGCCCGCCTTCAGCTACCACTTCGCCGAGGTCGGCAACTCGTTCCCCCCGGACGGCATCCGGATGCTCTTCGTGGACAACCACGACAAGAACTCCTGGGAAGGCACGCCCTTCTCCAACTTCGGAGACGCCCTCGAGGCCGCGATGGTCCTGACCTGCACCGCCCCCGGCATGCCCCTGATCTACTCGGGCCAGGAAGCCGGCCTCGACCGCCCCCTGGCCTTCTTCGACAAGGACTCCATCCCCTGGCAGGAGCACAAGTTCTTCGGCTTCTACCAGAGCCTCCTCCAGCTCAAGAAGGACAACAAGGCCCTCTGGAACGGCGCCTGGGGCGGCACCCTGGAGCACGTCTCGACCACGGCCCCCGACCGCGTCTTCGCCTTCTACCGCGAAAAGGACGGCCACAAGGTGCTCGTAACCCTCAACCTTTCGCCCGAGCCGCAGAAGTTCCAGGTCAAGGCCGACCTGGCCTGGGACAGCTACCAGACGCTCTTCGGCCAAGGCCGGGCCGACATCGACCAGGACGCCAGCATCGAGCTGCCCTCCTGGGGCTACGAGGTCTTCCACCTCGAATGAGGCCCCGCCCCTGGCGCCCTTGTGCCTCGGCACGAACCCCGACCCAACACATCCCGACAAATGAACCAACAGGAAATAAAGAAAGCCTTCGCCGGCTTCGACAACAAGAAAATCATGGTCATCGGCGACGTCATGGTGGACGCCTACCTCTGGGGGGAGGTCAACCGCATCTCGCCCGAGGCCCCCGTGCCCATCGTGGCCTGCAGCAAGAACGAGAACCGGCTGGGCGGCGCGGCCAACGTGGCCCTGAACCTGCACGCCCTGGGCGCCACGCCCATCCTCTGCTCGGTGGTGGGCCAAGATGCCAAGGGCAACGACTTCCTGGCCCTGATGCGCTCCCACATGCTCCACGTCAACGGCATCCTGCAAAGCGACGGCCGCCCCACGACCGTCAAGACCCGCGTCATGGCCCAGAACCAGCAACTGCTCCGCGTGGACGTCGAGACCGACGCCCCCGTCGGCGAGGCGCTGGAGAAGCTCCTCGCGGCCCGGATACACAGCCTCTTGCAGCACGAGCGCCCGGACGCCGTCATCTTCGAGGACTACGACAAGGGGACCATCACCCCCAGGCTGATCCAGGACACCGTGGCCTGGGCCAAGGAGCTCAAGATACCCGTGCTGGTGGACCCCAAGCGCCGCAACTTCGGCCACTACAAGGGCGTGGACCTGCTCAAGCCCAACTTCAAGGAGCTCACCGAGCACCTCGGCCTGCGGGTGGCCAAGGGCGACTTCCAGAAGCTCGGGCAGGCCGCCTCCCAGCTCCGCCGCGAGATGCAGGTCGGCATCATCCTGACCACCCTCTCCGAGCTGGGCGTGCTGGTCAGCCACAACGGCGACTTCCACAGCCTGCCCGCCCAGTCGAGGGACATCGTGGACGTCTCGGGCGCCGGCGACACCGTCATCAGCGTGGCCGCCCTGTGCATGGCCTCCGGCATGAGCGTCCAGCAGATGGCCACCATCTCCAACATCGCCGGCGGGCTGGTCTGCGAGAAGTCCGGCGTCGTGCCCGTTGACAAGCGTCAGCTCCTGGAGGAGGCCCTTCGCTTCTTCAAGATCATGGGCTGATGCCTGGGCCCAGCCCCCAGATCCTCCTCACTTGCCCGAGGCGCGCAGCACCACCATCACGGTGTGTATCAGGATTTTGAAATCCTCGTAGAGCGACATGTTCTCCAGGTAGATCAGGTCGTAGCCCAGGCGCTCCACCATCTGGTCCACGTTCTCGGCATAGCCGAACTTGACCTGGCCCCATGAGGTGATGCCAGGCCGCACCTTGTGCAGCAGCCGGTAGTGCGGCGCCCTCTCCACGATCTGGTCGATGAAATGCTGGCGCTCCGGCCGAGGCCCCACCAGCGACATGTCGCCCCGCAGGACGTTGAAGAACTGCGGCAGCTCGTCGAGCCGGGTCTTGCGCATGAACCGCCCGAAGCCGGTCACGCGGCTGTCGTGGCTCGACGACAGGGCCGGGCCCGAGCGCTCGGCGTCGGCCACCATCGAGCGGAACTTGAAGATGCGGAAGGGCCTGCCATGCCGCCCCACCCGCTCGTGGCTGTAGAACACCGGCCCGGGCGAGCTCAGCTTGACGCCCAAGGCCAGCAGCGCGAACAAGGGCAGGAGCAAGGCCAAGGCCAGGGCCGAGGCCAGGACGTCGATCAGGCGCTTGAGGTTCTCCTGGAAGGCGGTCATGGGCCGGTGGTTGACCACGGCCAGGGGCATGCCCTCGAGGTTCGAGATGCGCACCCTCCCGTCGAGGATGTCGTTCAGGTCAGGCAGCAGCTTGACCACCACGTCGAGGTCCTCCAGGCTCGTCAGGCTCTGGCGCAGCAGCTTGCGCTGGTTGGGCTCGAAGGCCAGCAGCGCCTCCTCGGCCCCCAGCCGCGAGACCTGCCCGCGCAGCCCGCCCACGTCGCCCAGGCAGGGCAGGCGCCTTTCGAGCTGGGCGCGGGCCAGCCCTCCCGAGCAGAGGAAGCCCAGGAAGCGGTTGCCCGCGGCGCGGGGCTGCGCCTCCAGGGCCTCGAAGATGGCCAAGGCCATGGGCCCGCTGCCCACCAGCACGGTCTCGAAGGCGAGCCTCCGCCCGCGCAAGGCCGCGATGCTGCGGCTGGTCAGCAGCAGCCTGGGCGGGTAGGACCAGCCGAACAGAAGGCCGAAGAGCACGCCGAAGGACTGGTAGTAGTCGCGGTAGCTGGGGATGTCGTCGTCGAGCAGCAAGGCGAAGAAGACCACCAGCACGGCCACGAAGGCCAGCGAGAAGGTCTGCCAGAGCTCCTTGAGCCTCGAGCGGCGGAACGGGTCGCGGTAGGAGCCGTTGAGGTAGTTGAGCAGGACCCAGAAACCCGGAATGACCAGCAGGGCCATCCAGAACCGCTCGTTGAACTCCAAGGGAATGGGGTAGCCGAACTTGGAAGGCTCGACGAAGGTCTTCCGGTAGGTGAAGAACAAAGTCCACGCGGCCATAGCGGCCAGGATGTCCGCGAGCAAGTACTTGGCGGACTGCGCCTTGGCGATCTGGGAGAGTTTCATGCTGTCGTCCGGCCTATGGCCCGTTCGGCCATAACGCAAATGAGGGAGGAAGAATGCGCGAAGCCCAATGAAAATCGTTTCCATTGGGCTTCGTCTCGCGGGGAGAAAGCGGAAAAGGGATGCCATGGCCCCGGCGTCCGCCTGGGGCCGGGCCTAGGAGCGTTTCAGGCCTGCCCCGGGGTCCCGAAGCTCATGGGCGGCATGGGCGGGGAGCTCTTGATCTCCTTGATGGGCCCATGGATCGACTCGAACTTGCGGATGTTGTCCACCAGGGCCTCGGCCAGGCGCTTGGCATGCTCGGGGGTCAGGACGATGCGCGATTTGACCTTGGCCTTGGGCATCCCGGGCATCACGCGGATGAAATCCACCACGAACTCGGAGGTGGAATGGGTGATGATGGCCAGGTTGGAATACACGCCTTGAGCTATCTCTTCCGAAAGCTCGATGTTCATCTTGTTGTCGCTCATTGTAGGGGGATGTGATGGGAAGGTTGGGATGGGATGGAAAAGGAAAAGGCCAGGCCCCGCGGGATGGGAGCCTGGCCCATGTCTCAATGCTCGGCTTTTTCGAGGTGGAGCTGCTCGATCTCCTCGCGCGGACCGACGATGATGTCCTTGTACTCGCGCAAGCCCGTGCCGGCAGGGATGAGGTGCCCGACGATGACGTTCTCCTTGAGCCCTTCGAGCACGTCCTCCTTGCCGCTGATGGCGGCCTCGTTGAGGACCTTGGTCGTCTCCTGGAAAGAGGCGGCCGAGATGAAGCTCTTGGTCTGGAGTGCGGCGCGGGTGATGCCCTGCAGCACCTGGCTGGCGGTGGCGGCCACGGCGTCGCGGGCCTCGACCAGCTTGAGGTCAGAGCGGCGCAGCTTGGAGTTCTCGTCGCGGAGCTGGCGCGCCGTCACGATCTGCCCCGGCTTCAGGGCCTCAGAGTCGCCCGAGTCGATGACGACCTTCTTGCCGAAGATGCCGTCGTTCTCCTCCATGAAGTCCCACTTGTCCACGAGCTGCTTCTCCAGGAAGCGCGAGTCGCCCGGGTCCATGATCTGGACCTTGCGCATCATCTGCCGGACGATGACCTCGAAGTGCTTGTCGTTGATCTTGACGCCTTGCAGTCGGTAAACCTCCTGCACCTCGTTGACGATGTACTCCTGCACCTTGGTCGGCCCTTTGATGGCCAGGATGTCGGCCGGAGTGGTGGCCCCGTCGGACAGGGGCATGCCCGCCTTGACGATGTCGTTGGCCTGCACCAGGATCTGCTTGGAGAGGGACACCAGGTACTTGCGCTTCTCGCCCGTCTTGCTGGTCACGACGACCTCGCGGTTGCCGCGCTTGTTGCGGCCGAAGCCGACCTCGCCGTCCACTTCCGATACCACGGCCGGGTTCGACGGGTTCCGGGCCTCGAACAGCTCCGTGACGCGGGGCAGGCCGCCCGTGATGTCGCCCGACTTGCCCACGGCGCGCGGGATCTTGACCAGGACCTGGCCCGTGCGGACCATGTCGCGCTCGCTGACGGAGATGTTGGCCCCCACGGGCAGGTTGTAGGTGCGCAGTATCTCGCCCGTCTCGTCCACCACGCGCAGCGAGGCGTTCTTGGTCTTGTCGCGCGACTCGATGATGACCTTCTGGCGGAAGCCCGTCTGCTCGTCCGATTCCTCCTTGAAGGTGACCCCCTCGATGAAATCGCCGAAGCTGACCTCGCCGACGGCCTCCGAGACGATGACCGCGTTGAAGGGGTCCCACTCGCAGATCTTCACGTTGCGGCTGACCATCGAGTTGTTCTCCACGAACAGCTTGGCCCCGTAGGGGATGGGCTGCGTGCTCAAGGTGATGTTGGTGTTCTTGTCCACCAGGCGCATCTCTGCCAGGCGGCTGATGACCCTGGCCATTTTCTGGCCGTCCTCCTCGTAGGGGACGGTGCGCAGCTCGTCGATCTCCAGGTAGCCGTCGTACTTGGCCTTGATGGTCGAATCGACGGTGATGTTCGTGGCCGCGCCCCCGATGTGGAAGGTGCGCAGGGTGAGCTGGGTTCCCGGCTCGCCGATGGACTGGGCCGCGATGACCCCGACGGCCTCGCCGTTCTGGACCATCTTGCCCGTGGCCAGGTTGCGGCCGTAGCACTTGGCGCACACGCCCTTCTGCGACTCGCAAGTCAGCACCGAGCGGATCTCGACCTCCTCGATGGGCGAGTCCTCGATGATCTGGGCCACCTCCTCGGTGATCTGCACGCCCGACTCGACGATGACCTTGCCCGTGTTGGGGTGGATGACGTCGTTCAGGGCCACGCGGCCGAGGATGCGGTCGTAGAGCGACTCGACGATGTCCTCGTCGTTCTTCAGGGCCGAGGCCATCAGGCCGCGCAAGGTCCCGCAATCCTCCTCCGTGATGATGACGTCCTGCGAGACGTCCACCAGGCGGCGGGTGAGGTATCCGGCGTCGGCCGTCTTCAAGGCCGTGTCAGCCAGACCCTTGCGGGCACCGTGCGTCGAGATGAAGTATTCCAAGACCGAGAGGCCCTCCTTGAAGTTGGACAAGATGGGGTTCTCGATGATCTCGGCGCCCGTCGAGCCCGACTTCTGCGGCTTGGCCATCAGGCCGCGCATGCCCGAGAGCTGGCGGATCTGCTCCTTGGAGCCCCGCGCGCCCGAGTCGAGCATCATGTAAACCGAGTTGAAGCCCTGGTTGTCGGTGCTGATCTTCTTCATCAGGATCTGCGTCAGCTTGGCATTGGTGTGCGTCCAGATGTCGATGATCTGGTTGTAGCGCTCCTTGAAGGTGATGAAGCCCATGTTGAAGTTCTCGAGCACCTCCTCCACCTGCTGGTAGCCCTCGTTGACCATCTCCTCCTTCTCGTCGGGGATGATGACGTCGTCGAGGTTGAACGACAGGCCGCCCTGGAAGGCCATGCGGTAGCCCAGGTTCTTGATGTCGTCGAGGAAGTCCGCCGTCTCGGCCGTGCCGCACTCCTTGAGCACCTTGCCGATGATGGTCCGCAAGGACTTCTTGGTCAGCAGCTCGTTGATGAAGCCGACCTTCTTGGGCACGTACTGGTTGAAGATGACCCGGCCGATGGTGGTGTCCACCATCTTGAGCTCGCGCTCGTCGCCCGTCTTGACCAGGCGCACGCGGACCTTGGCGTGCAAGGCCGCCCGGCGCTCGTTGTAGGCGATGATGGCCTCCTCGGGCGAGTAGTAGATCGAGCCCTCTCCCTTGACCACGCGCTCGGGCGTGCTGGCCCGCTCCTTGGTGATGTAGTACAGCCCCAGGACCATGTCCTGCGAAGGCACCGCGATGGGCGCCCCGTTGGCAGGGTTCAGGATGTTGTGCGAGGCCAGCATCAGCATCTGCGCCTCCAGGATGGCCATGTTGCCCAAGGGCAAGTGGACGGCCATCTGGTCACCGTCGAAGTCGGCGTTGAAGGCCGTGCAGACCAGCGGGTGGAGCTGGATGGCCTTGCCCTCGATCAGCTTGGGCTGGAAGGCCTGGATGCCCAGGCGGTGCAGCGTCGGGGCGCGGTTCAGCAGGACCGGGTGCCCCTTGAGCACGTTCTCCAAGATGTCCCAGACCACCGAGTCGCGACGGTCCACGATCTTCTTGGCCGACTTGACCGTCTTGACGATGCCCCGCTCGATGAGCTTGCGGATGATGAACGGCTTGTAGAGCTCGGCGGCCATGGTCTTCGGCAGGCCGCACTCGTGCAGCTTGAGCTCCGGACCCACGACGATGACCGAGCGGGCCGAGTAGTCCACCCGCTTGCCCAGGAGGTTCTGGCGGAACCGGCCCTGCTTGCCCTTGAGGCTGTCGCTGAGCGACTTGAGCGGGCGGTTGGCCTCGGTCTTGATGGCGTTGGACTTGCGCGAGTTGTCGAAAAGCGAATCGACGGCCTCCTGGAGCATCCGCTTCTCGTTGCGGAGGATGACCTCCGGGGCCTTGATCTCGATCAGGCGCTTGAGGCGGTTGTTGCGGATGATGACCCTGCGGTAGAGGTCGTTCAGGTCGGAGGTGGCGAAACGGCCGCCGTCCAGGGGCACCAGGGGGCGCAGCTCGGGCGGGATCACCGGCACGACCTTCACGATCATCCACTCGGGGCGGTTGATGCCCTCCGAGGCGCGGAAAGACTGCACCACCTGGAGGCGCTTGAGGGCCTCGTTCTTGCGCTGCTGCGAAGTCTCGGTCGCGGCCTTGTGGCGCAGGTCATACGAGAGCTGCTCGAGGTTGATGCGCTCCAGCAGGCTGTGCAGGGCCTCGGCCCCGATCTTGGCCACGAACTTGTTCGGGTCCGAGTCGTCCAGCAGTTGGTTGTCCTGCGGAAGCCCGTCGAGGATGTCGAGGAACTCCTCCTCGGTCAGGAACTGGAGGAACTTGATGCCGAGCTCGTTGGCGGCCAGGCCCGGCTGCACGACGACGTAGCGCTCGTAGTAGATGATGGCGTCCAGCTTCTTGGTGGGCAGGCCCAGCAGGTAGCCGATCTTGTTGGGCAGCGAGCGGAAATACCAGATGTGCGCCACCGGGACCACCAGGTTGATGTGGCCCATCCGCTCGCGGCGGACCTTCTTCTCGGTGACCTCAACGCCGCAGCGGTCGCACACGATGCCCTTGTAGCGGATGCGCTTGTACTTGCCGCAGTGGCACTCGAAATCCTTGACCGGGCCGAATATCCTTTCGCAGAACAAGCCGTCGCGCTCGGGCTTGTAGGTGCGGTAGTTGATGGTTTCTGGCTTGAGCACCTCCCCGTGCGAACGCTCAAGAATCTCCTCGGGAGAAGCCAGGCTGATGGTGATCTTGGTGAAGTTGCTCTTGACCTTTGTGTCTTTCCTGAAAGCCATGTTCGCTGTTGTTAAATGTTTGAGGAAGCCCCGTCCCTACCTGTCCGCCACCGCGGGCAGACAAGAAGGGACGGGACGCGAAAAGAATCATATCAACCGGACACTGAGGCCCAGGCCACGGAGCTCGTGCAAGAGCACGTTCAGCGATTCGGGGATGCCCGGAGTCGGCATCGGGTCGCCCTTGACGATGGCCTCGTAGGCCTTGGCCCTGCCGATGACGTCGTCGGACTTGACCGTCAGGATCTCCTGGAGGATGTGCGAGGCGCCGAAGGCCTCCAAGGCCCAGACCTCCATCTCCCCGAAGCGCTGCCCGCCGAACTGCGCCTTGCCGCCCAGGGGCTGCTGCGTGATGAGCGAGTACGGGCCGATGGAGCGGGCGTGCATCTTGTCGTCCACCATGTGGCCCAGCTTGAGCATGTAGATCACCCCGACGGTGGCCGGCTGGTCGAACGGCTCGCCCGTTCCGCCGTCGTAGAGCACCGTCTTGCCATAGCGGGGGATGCCCGCCTTGTCGGTGAAGTCGGAGATCTCCTCCAGGGTGGCCCCGTCGAAGATGGGCGTCGCGAACTTGACGCCCAGCTTGAGGCCGGCCCAGCCCAGCACCGTCTCGTAGATCTGCCCCAGGTTCATGCGCGAAGGGACGCCCAAGGGGTTCAGGACGATGTCAACGGGCGTTCCGTCCTCGAGGAAGGGCATGTCCTCCTGGCGCACGATCCGGGCCACGATGCCCTTGTTCCCGTGCCGGCCCGCCATCTTGTCGCCCACCTTCACCTTGCGCTTCTTGGCGATGAACACCTTGGCCAACTGGATGATGCCGATGGGCAGCTCGTCCCCGATCGTGATGTTGTACTTCTTCCGCTTGATGATGCTCTCCAGCTCGCGCTCCTTGACGCGGAAGTTGTAGATCAGCGACTTGATCGTCTCGTTCTTGGCCTTGTCGGTGGTCCACTTGGTCGGGTTCACCTCCACGTAGTCGATGGCCTCGAGCAACTGCCGCGTGAACTTCTCGCCCTTGCGGACGATGTCCACGTTGTAGTAGTTCTTGACGCCCTGCGAGATCTTCCCGTCCACGACGATGGTCAGCTTGTCCACCAGCCGCGCCTTGAGCTTGGTCAGCTCGATGTCCAGCTCCTTGTCGAGCTGCTCCAGCAGCGGCTTGTCCATCGACTTGTGCTTGCGGTCCTTCATCGAGCGCGAGAAGAGGCGCTTGTCCACGACCACGCCATGCAGCGAGGGAGGCGCCTTCAGGGAGGCGTCCTTGACATCTCCGGCCTTGTCGCCGAAGATCGCCCGCAGGAGCTTCTCCTCGGGCGAGGGGTCCGACTCGCCCTTGGGCGTGATCTTGCCGATGAGGATGTCCCCCGGGTTGACCTCGGCGCCGATGCGGATAAGGCCGTTCTCGTCGAGGTTGCGCGTGGCCTCCTCGCTGACGTTCGGGATGTCCGCCGTGAGCTCCTCCAGGCCGCGCTTGGTGTCGCGCACCTCCAGCACGTACTCGTCGATGTGGATCGAGGTGAACACGTCATCCTGGACGACCTTCTCCGAGAGCACGATGGCATCCTCGAAGTTGTATCCCTTCCAAGGCATGAAGGCCACCTTCAGGTTGCGCCCCAGGGCCAGCTCGCCATCGCGCGTCGCGTAGCCCTCGGTCAGGATCTGGCCCTTGGCCACCCGGTCGCCCTTCATGACCATCGGCTTGAGGGTCAGGCAGGTGTTCTGGTTGGTCTTGCGGAACTTGGGCAGGTGGTAGTGCTTCAGGTCGTCGTCGAACGAGACGAAGCGGTCCTCCTCGCTCATGTCGTAGCGGACGACGATCTGGTCGGAGTCAACGTACTCGACCACGCCGTCCATCTCGGCCGTGACCAGGATCCTGGAGTCGCGGACCACGCTGTGCTCGATGCCGGTGCCGACGATCGGCGCCTCGGGCGTGAGCAGAGGCACGGCCTGCCGCATCATGTTCGACCCCATCAGGGCCCGGTTGGCGTCGTCATGCTCCAAGAAGGGGATCAGCGAGGCCGCGATGGAGGCGATCTGGTTGGGCGCCACGTCCATCAAGTCCACCTCCGTGGGCGGCTTGACGGGGAAGTCGCCGTCGGCGCGGGCCTTCACCCGCTCGCTCAGGAAGTTGCCCGCGTCGTCCACGTCGGCCGTGGCCTGCGCGATGACCTTGTTCTCCTCCTCCTCGGCGCTCATGTAAACCACGCCCTCGTCGCCCAGGGCCAGCATCCCCTCCTTGACCATCCGGTAAGGCGTCTCGATGAAGCCCAGGTTGTTGATCTTGGCGTAAACGCAGAGCGACGAGATCAGGCCGATGTTCGGCCCCTCGGGCGTCTCGATCGGGCAGAGGCGGCCGTAGTGCGTGTAGTGGACGTCCCGCACCTCGAAGCCCGCGCGCTCCCGCGAAAGGCCTCCAGGCCCCAGGGCCGAAAGGCGGCGCTTGTGCGTCATCTCGCCCAGCGGGTTGGTCTGGTCCATGAACTGCGAGAGCTGGTTCGTGCCGAAGAACGAGTTGATGACCGACGAGAGCGTCTTGGAGTTGATCAGGTCGATCGGGGTGAACACCTCGTTGTCGCGCACGTTCATCCGCTCGCGGATGGTGCGCGCCATGCGCGCCAGGCCCACGCCGAACTGGTTGAACAACTGCTCGCCCACGGTGCGCACCCGGCGGTTGCTCAGGTGGTCGATGTCATCGACATCCTTCTTGGAGTTGATGAGCTCGATCAAGTGCTTGATGATCTGGATGATGTCCTCGCGGGTCAAGACCTTCGTCTCGATGGGGGTCCCCAGGTCCAGCTTCTTGTTGAGGCGGTAGCGGCCCACCTCGCCCAAGTCGTAGCGCTTGTCCGAGAAGAACAGCTTGTCGATGACGTCGCGCGCAGTGGCGTCGTCAGGCGGCTCGGAGTTGCGGAGCTGGCGGTAGATGTGTATCACGGCCTCCTTCTCGGAGTTGCAAGGGTCCTTCTGGAGGGTGTTGTAGATGATGGCGAAATCCGAGATGTTCTGGTTCTCCTTGTGCAGCAGGATGGTGCGCGAGCCAGAATCGACGATCTGCTCCACGTGCGCCTCCTCGATGACCGTCTCGCGGTCGATGATGACCTCGTTGCGCTCGATGGAGACCACCTCGCCCGTGTCCTCATCAACGAAGTCCTCCACCCAGGTCTTCAGGACCCTGGCGGCCAGCTTGCGGCCCACCAGCTTCTTGACCTCGGCCTTGGAGACCTTCACCTCGTCGGCCAGGTCGAAGATCTCGAGGATCTCCTTGTCGCTCTCGAAGCCGATGGCCCGGAGCAGCGTGGTCACGGGCAGCTTCTTCTTGCGGTCGATGTAGGCGTACATCACGTTGTTGATGTCCGTGGCGAACTCGATCCAAGATCCCTTGAAAGGGATGATCCTGGCCGAGTAGAGCTTGGTCCCGTTGGAGTGCATGCTCTGGCCAAAGAAGACGCCCGGCGAGCGGTGGAGCTGCGACACCACGACGCGTTCGGCCCCGTTGATCACGAAGGTGCCCCTCGAGGTCATGTACGGAACGGCGCCCAGGTAAACGTCCTGGATCACCGTGTCGAAGTCCTCGTGCTCAGGGTCCGTGCAGTAAAGCTTGAGCTTCGCCTTCATGGGCACGCTGTAGGTCAGGCCCCTCTCCAGGCATTCCTCGATGGAATACCTCGGAGGATCCACGAAATAGTCGATGAACTCGAGAACGAAGTTGTTCCGGGTGTCCGTGATGGGGAAGTTTTCCGCGAAGACCTTGTATAGTCCTTCCGCCTTTCTTTGTTCAGGGGTTGAATTCAGTTGGAAGAACTCCCTGAATGACTTCAGTTGGATCTCCAAAAAATCAGGGTAATCCATCTGATTCTTTGTCGAAGCGAAGCTAATTCTTTTGCTGTTGGATGACATCTGTCGCAGATTTGATGAGAGGGAAACGAGGACGAAGACAACAAAAGCGCAAACAAAAAAATTTACGATTCCAGCCTTGCAGACTACAAGGCCGGAAATCGTAAATCTAAAGCGGTTGGGCTACCGTTACTTAACCTCAACTTCGGCACCGGCTTCCTCGAGTTGGGCTTTCAGGGATTCGGCTTCCTCTTTGGAAACTTTCTCTTTGATGGCCTTGGGAGCGGCGTCAACCAGTTCCTTGGCCTCCTTCAGGCCAACACCGGCGATGTCCTTGACCAGTTTGACAACCCCGAGCTTGGCCTGGCCAGCGCTCTTGAGGATGACGTCGAACTCGGTCTGCACAGCCGCGACAGGAGCCTCCCCACCACCGGCGGCCATGACGGCCACGGGAGCGGCGGCGGCAGGCTCGATGCCGTAGTCGTTCTTCAGGATAGCTGCCAGTTCGTTGACCTCTTTGACGGTGAGGTTGACCAGTTGTTCCGCAAATGCTTTCAGATCTGCCATTTTTAAAATTTTTAAGAAATTGAAAATTTGTTTCCTTGTTTTCTCGAAAAAGTTGGAAGCGATTGGAATTGTCGCCTGAAAACTTCAGGCAGCTAGGATGCTTTTTTCTCTTCCAGGGTCTTGAGGATGCCCACCAGCTTCTGCCCACCCGACTGGAGGCCGGAGATGACGTTCTTGGCCGGAGATTGCAGCAGCCCGATGACGTCCCCGATGAGCTCGTTCTTCGACTTGATGGTCGCGAGGGTCTCAAGGTAATGCTCACCCACGTAAATCGACTCCTCGACGTAGGCCGCCTTCAGGGCGGGCTTGTCGGCGGTCTTCCGAAGGCGCTTGATCATCTTGGCCGGCACGCTCGCCTGGTCGCAGAACATGATGGACGACGACCCCTTGAGCGCGGTATCCAGACCGTTGGTGTCAATCGAAGCACGCTCCAGGGCCTTCAAGAACAGCTTGTTCTTGACCACCACCAGCTTGACGGACTCCTTGTAGCACTCCGACCGCAGGGCGGTGGTCTGCTCGGCGTTCAGGCCCTCGATGTCCGTTACGTAAAAGTGGTTGTACGTTTTGAGCTTCTCGCTCAAGCTCTCAATGATGGAAGCTTTTTCTTCTCGTGTCATTTTCTGTTGTTTTGCGCGGTGGATTATTGCTCATCGACACTCTTCACGTCAACCGGGATGCTGGGACTCATCGTGCTCGAAATGTAAACACTCTTCATGTAAATCCCCTTGGCGGCGCTCGGCTTCAGCTTTTCGACCGTGTGGATGAACTCCCGGGCGTTCTCCTCGAGCTTCTTCGGCGAAAAGGAGACCTTGCCGATGGAAGTGTGGATGATGCCGTACTTGTCAACCTTGAAGTCGATCTTGCCCATCTTCACCTCCTTGACCGCGACGCCCACGTCCTGCGTGACCGTGCCGCTCTTGGGGTTGGGCATCAGGCCACGAGGACCCAGGATGCGACCCAGGCGACCCACCTTGGCCATGATGGCCGGCATGGTGATCACCACGTCGAAATCCGTCCAGCCAGCCTGTATCTTGTTAATCATGTCGTCCAGGCCCACGTAGTCCGCGCCAGCGTCCCTCGCGTCCTGCTCCTTGTCCGGCGTGCACAAGACCAGCACGCGCTTGTCCTTGCCCGTCCCGTGCGGAAGCGTGACGATGCCGCGGACCATCTGGTTGGCCTTCCGGGGATCGACGCCCAGGCGGATGTCGATGTCAACCGACGCGTCGAACTTGGTGTTGGTGATTTCCTTGACCAGGGCGGAAGCCTCGGCCAGCTTGTAGGACTTTCCCTTCTCGAGCTTCGACAGGGAGGCCTTTTGATTTTTTGTCAGTTTTGCCATTTTTTCAGGTTGCTGGGGGTTCGCGTTTTACTCGAAAGAAGGCTCGCCAGAAACAGTGATGCCCATGCTCCGGGCCGTGCCAGCGACCATCGACATGGCCGACTTCAGCTCGAAGGCGTTCATGTCCGACATCTTGTCCTTGGCGATCTCGCGGATCTGGTCCCAAGTCACGTCGCCCACCTTCTTACGGTTGGACTGCGGCGAGCCCGACTTGATCTTCGTGGCTTCCTTGAGCTGGACGGCCACCGGAGGCGACTTGACCACGAAGTCGAACGACTTGTCCGAGTAAACGGTGATGACCACGGGCAAGACCTTGCCCGAGCGGTCTTGAGTCCTAGCATTGAACTGCTTGCAGAACTCCATGATGTTGACCCCCTTTGAGCCCAGCGCTGGGCCGATGGGTGGCGATGGGTTTGCCGCCCCACCTTTGACTTGCAATTTGATGAAGCCTGTTACTTCTTTTGCCATGATGATGAAAAATTGGGCAATGCTCCGAGCTTAACCCTCGCATTGCGGTTCACGAATAACTCAGCCTTTTTCCACTTGCATGAAACTCA
Source organism: Bacteroidota bacterium (assembly GCA_020048645.1). GTDB lineage: Bacteria > Bacteroidota > Bacteroidia > Bacteroidales > UBA6013 > UBA6013. The sequence goes on from JAIFMG010000010.1 coordinate 45,208, forward strand.
GCTCGACAGGAGTCTTCCTTCCGAAGATCTTCACCATCACCTTGAGCTTCTTCTTCTCGTTGTTCACCTCCTCGATGACCCCGGAGAACGTGTTGAACGGGCCATCCACGACCTTGACAGGGTCTCCGATGAAGAAGGGGACTTCCATCTCCTCCTCGCTCGTGGCCACGTCGTCTATCTTGGCCAGTATCCGGTTCACCTCCTGCGGGCGCATCGGAACGGGGTCGCCCCCCTTCTTGGCCCCGAGGAAACCATGGACATCCGGCACGTTCTTGATGATGTGCGGAATCTCCCCCGTGAGGATGGCCTCCACCAGCAGGTAGCCCGGAAAGAAGTTCCTCTCTTTTTTGAGCTTCTTCCCGTTCTTGAATTGGAGCACGGTTTCCATGGGAACGAGGACCTTGCTCACGAAATCATTCAGGTTGAGCGAGTTGATCTCGTTTTGCAGGTATTCCTTGACTTTCTTCTCTTTTCCCCCTGTGACGCGGAGAACGTACCAGTGTTTCTTATCCTGGGAAGTTGGGTTGTTGTCGAGCATTTCCGAGGAAAAAGATTAATAGAACATTCCGTAAATCAAATCCATGACGTTCTTGAAGGTGAGGTCCATCAGGGCCACGGCGAAGGCGATGATCAAGGAGGCGATCATCACCACGACGGCACTGTTCTGCAACTCGGCCCAAGTCGGCCAGGTGACCTTGTTCACCAACTCGTCGATAGATTCCTTGACGTAGGTCTTGGCGCTCATGATGTTTGGGGGAATTTGAAAAAAAACTGCACGGGTGGAGAGGCTCGAACTCCCGACACCTGGTTTTGGAGACCAGTGCTCTACCGACTGAGCTACACCCGTGTGAAAAAAAGGCGGCCTTGCCTAGCGGCCAGGGCCGCGCTTGGAATCAGCGGATGATTTCCGTGACCTGTCCCGCGCCAACGGTGCGGCCACCTTCGCGGATGGCGAAGCGCAGACCCTTGTCCATGGCCACCGGAGTCAGCAGTTCGACCGTGATGGTGAGGTTGTCGCCAGGCATCACCATCTCGCGGCCTTCGGGAAGCTGGATTTCGCCAGTGACGTCGAGGGTGCGGAGGTAGAACTGGGGACGGTACTTGTTGTGGAAGGGAGTGTGGCGTCCGCCTTCTTCTTTTTTGAGGATGTAAACCTCAGCCTTGAAGAGCTTGTGCGGGGTCACGGTGCCCGGGCGGGCGATGACCATGCCGCGGCGGATGGCTTTCTTGTCGATGCCGCGGAGCAGCAGGCCGACGTTGTCACCCGCCTCGCCACGGTCAAGAATCTTGCGGAACATCTCGACGCCCGTCACCACTGACTTGAGCTCCTCGCCTTCAGCCTGGAGGCCGATGATGCGGACTTCGTCGCCAGAGTTGATGATGCCGGTCTCGATACGGCCGGTTGCCACGGTGCCGCGGCCGGTGATGGAGAACACGTCCTCGACGGGCATCAGGAACGGCTTGGCGTTGTCGCGCTTGGGAGTCTCGATCCACGTATCGACAGCTTCCATGAGCTTCTCGACGCTGGCGGACCATTTTTCCTCGCCGTTGAGCGCGCCCAGGGCAGAGCCCATGATGACCGGAGTGTTGTCGCCGTCGAACTGGTAGAAGGTGAGCAGGTCGCGGACTTCCATCTCAACAAGTTCCAAAATCTCCTCGTCCTCGACCATGTCAACCTTGTTGACGAAGACCACCAGGCGGGGAACGTTCACTTGGCGGGCCAAGAGGATGTGCTCGCGGGTCTGTGGCATGGGGCCGTCGGTGCCGGCCACAACCAGGATGGCGCCATCCATCTGGGCAGCACCAGTTACCATGTTCTTCACGTAGTCGGCGTGGCCAGGGCAGTCAACGTGCGCGTAGTGGCGAGCGACGGTCTGGTACTCGACGTGGGCGGTGTTGATGGTGATGCCACGTTCTTTTTCTTCTGGAGCGTTGTCGATAGAGTCAAAGCTTTTCACTTCGGCAAGACCCTTCTTGGCCAACACGGTGGTGATGGCGGCGGTGAGGGTGGTTTTGCCGTGGTCAACGTGTCCGATCGTGCCGATGTTGACGTGAGGTTTCGACCTATCAAATTTTTCTTTAGCCATTTTGGAACCTTGTTAAAGTAATTTGACTTAGTTTAGGGGAATGACTTCCCCGAAAGTTGAGGTTTTGAACAAAAAAATTGGGGACGAGTCCCCTAAACTAGATGGAGCCAACGATGGGAATTGAACCCATGACCTCTTCCTTACCAAGGAAACGCTCTACCCCTGAGCTACGTCGGCTTGTTGTCGATACGATGAGCGGGAGACGAGGTTCGAACCCGCGACCCTCAGCTTGGAAGGCTGATGCTCTACCGACTGAGCTACTCCCGCTTTGATTTTTTTGCCTGGTATGTCATTTGCTGGCGTGGGGAGAGCAGGATTCGAACCTACGAAGGCTGACGCCAGCAGATTTACAGTCTGCCCCAGTTGGCCACTTTGGTATCTCCCCTTGTGTTTTCCTCGCTTGACGAGCCGATAGAGGGACTCGAACCCCCGACCAGCTGATTACAAATCAGCTGCTCTACCAACTGAGCTATATCGGCTTGCAAGTGCGCCTTGAGAAATCGCTACCTCTCAATTTCGGCTTGCAAATATAGCCACTTTTTGATTCTCGCAAAAGATTTTGAGAAAAATTTCATTTTTTTTCAAGCCTCCTTGGTCTTTCCCTTCCGCTTCTCCAGTTGGCGGCGAAGGGCGTCCAAGGTCAGGTCGATGGCCTCCTCGAAACTCTTGGCCTGCTTCTCGGCGAACAAGTCCAGGCCGGGGATGTCCAGCTTGATCTTGGCTACCTTGTTCTCGACTTGCTCGGCTTTCTCGAACTTCAGCGTCACTTCCGCGCTGATGATGTCGTCCGAGTACTGGGTCAGTTTGGAAACCCTGCTGTTGGCAAAGGTTTTCAGGCGCTCGCTGGCGTCGAAGTGGACGTCGTTGATTTTGATTTCCATGGTCGTGGGGTTTACGCTCGTGGGTGAGCCTGGTGGTAGTGCTTGTTCAACTCCTCGAATGAGGTGTGCGTGTAAATGGAAGTCGCCGCGAGGCTCGAGTGCCCCAGCAGAAGGCGGATCTGCTCCAGCCCCGCACCCCCGTCGAGCAGGTGCGTCGCGAAGCTGTGCCGCAGGCGGTGCGGGCCGCCCTCCAGCGGCGGAACCTTGGCCAAGGCGCGGCCCACCAGCAGGTTCAGGTACTTGGGATAGGCCGCCTGCCCTTTCAGTGTCAGGACGACCGGGCTTGCCGAACCGATTCCCCACCGCTCGGCTTGCGCCGAGCGGTACCCTGCCAGTGCCTCGCGCAACGCGCCCAGGAGGGGCAGCACCCGGACCTTGGAGCCCTTGCCTTCGACCCGGAGCGTGCCCGACTCAAGGTCCACGTCACCCCACCGGAGCGAGATGGCCTCCGAGCGGCGGATACCCGTGCCGTAGAGCAGCAGGAGCACCACGCGCACCTGAAGGTCCTCGAAGCTGTCGGACTCCGGGAGCGCCGCCAGCAAATCGGCCATCTGGCCCCGCGTCATGTAGCGGGCCAGGGGCTTGTTCGCGCGCAGGCTCGGCGTCTCCAGCACCGGGCTGGGCCCCTGGGCGTCCTGGCTCCAGCAGAACCGCAGGAAGGACTTCAGGGCCGAGAGCTTCCGGTTGACCGTCCGGGGGCTTCTCCCTTCGCGCCGTAGCGCGGACAGCCAGCGCCCCGTCGCCTCGGGCGTTATCTGGTCCTCGCTTTGGACCTGGGCTTGCTCCACGAACTGCTCCAAGTCGCGGCGATAGGCCTCCAGCGTGTGGGGGGAGTATCGCTTGGCGACCTCGAGGTGGTCCAGGAACTGCTCAAGCCTGTCCATTTTGAGGGGTGGTGAAGCCGGGGGTAAGGTGCGGGGAGGAGAGGCGCCTTCTCAGGCCTCTTCCTCGATCCTGCGCAGCTTCTGCTTGTAGATAGCCTTTTTGACTTGCTCGCGGCGCTCGATGGAAGGCTTGGTGAAAGACTGGCGGTAGCGCAGCTCTTTCATGACACCGGTTTTCTCGAACTTGCGCTTGAAGCGCTTGAGCGCCCTTTCGATGCTCTCGTTCTCTTTGACGGGAATGATGATCATGGTGGTTCTTTTTGCTTGAAAGTGGTGTTTTAGGAAAATGAGCGGCAAATTTAGAAATATCCACCAGCTTTGGCAAATCGCTCCAGAAAAAAAATTGGCACGGGAGACTGGCTGGCCCTATAAAGATAGGTAATGTTTGACTTTGTTCCAAACTTCTGGCTCAAAAACGCGGCGGGCCTGGTCCACCTCCGTGAACTCGCCCATGTGCTGGCGCATGTCGAACAGGTTGCGCACCTGGTCGTACTCGATGTACGGGTGCCGGAGCAGGCTCGAGAAGTCCGCGACGTTGAGCGAGAGCTGGCGCAGCGGCCCGGGCGAGAGCTCCACCTGGCCCAGCAGGCCCTGGTAGGTCTCCTCGCTGAGGCCCTGCACCTCGCGCAACTGCTCCAGCGCGTGGAAGCCGCCCAGCAGCTCGCGGTAGCGCACCACGCGCTCGGCCAGCACGGGGCCGATGCCCCGCAGGCCCTCCAGCTCCAAGGCGTCGGCAGTGCCCACGTCCACCCGCGCCACCGGCGCAGGCTCCTGCCCGCCCGAAGGCTCCTGCCCGCCCGGCGCCTCCGCGATGCGCACGTAGGGCAGGAGCTCCTCCTTCTTCTCGGGGCTGATCACGCTCACGCGCAGCAGGTCCTCCGGCTGGCGGAAGACGGCCCCCGACGAGCGGTAGTTCACAACGGCCTGCGCCTGGCGCTGGCTCAGGCCCAGCCGCCGCCAGTCGTCGAGGCTGGCCGTGTTGGGGTCGAACTCGAACAGCTCGTAGGCGTCCTCCCGCGGGCGGTCGCCCCCGCCCGAGCGGCGTCGGCCACTGGACCGCGACGACGAGGAATAGCCCTCCGGCAGGTCGATGTAGGGCTCCAGGATGGCGTAGAGCTGGTCGTCGATGGCGTCCATGCGCTTGAGGTCGGGCTTCCGCCGGAACTGCCCGCCCCGCGCCAGGTAGTTCTGGATGCCCCGGGCCTGCCACGACTCCAGGCCCAGCCGCTGCCAGTCGTCGAGGCTGGCCGTGTTGGGGTCGAAGCGGAACAGCTCCAGGGTGTCGTAGCGCAGGGCCAGGCGCTGGCTGTCGGTCAGGCCGTCCTGCGCCCGCTCGCGCTGCCACTGGGCGAACAGGCCCGTGGCGTCGCCCTGCGCGAAAGGCGCCTCGCGCCGGAGCAGGGCAGGCAGGACCAGCGCGGCCACCCAGAGGGCCACCAGGATGACCAGCAGCTTGACGATGGCCCGCCGCTCCTGGCCGTAAAAATGGAACAGTTCCCTCCAGTCTTCGAGCATGGTTCTCGCGGTTTTCGTGAAAAGAATCGGTACGACTTTGGGCAAAGGGCCAAAGGAAAGGGCCAAAGGAAAGGGCCAGCCCTGCCCGGGCCGGCCCTCCCGGTCTCACATGTTGCGGCGGTACTGCCCCCCGACCTCGAACAGGGCGTCGGTTATCTGGCCGAGGCTGCAGAACTTGGCGGCCTCCATCAGCCGCTCGAACACGTTGCGGTCGCGCGCGGCCGCCTCCTTGAGCTCGGCCAGGGCCGCCTTGGCCTGGGTCTGCATGGCCTTGTGCAGGCGGTGCCGGCCCTCCACCTGGCCGTCCTTCTCCTGCTGGGTCGAGCGGATGACCTCCGAGGGGATGATCGTCGGCGAGCCGTCCTTCGAGAGGAAGGTGTTCACGCCCACGATGGGCAGTTGGCCCGAGTGCTTGAGGTGCTCGTAGTGCAGCGACTCCTCTTGGATCTTGTTGCGCTGGTACATGGTCTCCATGGCCCCGAGCACGCCGCCCCGCTCGGTGATGCGGTCGAACTCCAGCAGCACGGCCTCCTCCACCAGGTCCGTGAGCTCCTCGATGATGAACGAGCCTTGCAGCGGGTTCTCGTTGCGGGCCAGGCCCAGCTCCTGGTTGATGATGAGCTGGATGGCCACGGCGCGCCGCACCGACGACTCGGTCGGCGTGGTGATGGCCTCGTCGTAGGCGTTGGTGTGCAGCGAGTTGCAGTTGTCGTAGATGGCGTACAGGGCCTGGAGCGTGGTGCGGATGTCGTTGAAGTCGATCTCCTGGGCGTGCAGCGAGCGGCCGGAGGTCTGGATGTGGTACTTGAGCTTCTGCGAGCGGTCGTCGGCCTTGTAGAAGGCCTTCATGGCCTTGGCCCAGATGAGCCGGGCCACGCGGCCCATGACGGAGTACTCGGGGTCGAGGCCGTTCGAGAAGAAGAAGGAGAAGTTGGGCGCGAAGTCGTCGATGGCCATGCCCCGCGAGCGGTAGTACTCCACGTAGGTGAAGCCGTTGGCCAGGGTGAAGGCCAGTTGCGTGATGGGGTTGGCCCCGGCCTCGGCGATGTGGTAGCCCGAGATGGAGACCGAGTAGAAGTTGCGCACCTTGTGCCGGATGAAGAAGTCCTGCACGTCGCCCATGAGCTTGAGCGAGAAGTCGGTCGAGAAGATGCAGGTGTTCTGGGCCTGGTCCTCCTTGAGGATGTCGGCCTGGACGGTGCCGCGGACGGCCGCCAGGGTCCGGGCCTTGATGCGCTCGTAGTCCTCGCGGGGCAACACCTGGTCGCCCGTCAGGCCCAGCAGCAGCAGGCCGAGGCCGTCGTTGCCCTCGGGCAGCGGGCCGTCGTAGCGCGGGCGGGGCAGGCCGCGGTCGTCGTAGAGCGAGCGCAGGCGCTCCTCCACCCGGTGCTCCAGGCCCTGCGCCCGGATGTGCTTCTCGCACTGCTGGTCGATGGCCGCGTTCATGAAGAAGGCCACCAGCGTGGGCGCCGGGCCGTTGATGGTCATGGAAACCGAGGTCCGCGGGTCGGCCAGGTCGAAGCCCGAGTAGAGGATCTTGGCGTGGTCGAGGCAGGCCACCGACACGCCCGAGTTGCCGACCTTGCCGTAGATGTCGGGCCGCACGTCCGGGTCCTGGCCGTAGAGCGTTACCGAGTCGAAGGCTGTCGAGAGGCGCTTGGCGGCCATGCCCCCCGAAAGGTAGTGGAAGCGCTTGTTGGTGCGCTCGGGGCCGCCCTCGCCGGCGAACATCCGCGTGGGGTCCTCGCCCTCGCGCTTGAAGGGGAACACCCCGGCCGCGTAGGGGAACTCTCCCGGCACGTTCTCGCGCAGGCACCAGCGCAGGATCTGGCCCCACGAGCGGTACCGCGGCAGGCTGACCCGCGGCACCCGCAGGCCCGCCAGCGACCGCGTGAAGGTCTGGCTGCGCAGCTCGTTGCCCCGCACGCTGAAGACGAACTCGTCCTGCCGGTAGGCCGCCACCTTCTGGTCCCAGGTGCGCAGCAGTTGCGCGTTGTGCCCGTCCAGGTCCAGCTCCAGCTTGCCCGAGAGGGCCTCCAGCCGCGCGATGGCCGCGTCGCCCGTGCCCTCCTCGCGCAGGGCCTTCATCGACTCGTGCAGGTTGTAGAGCTTCTCGGCCACGGCCGACTGCTCCTCGGCCCAGCGGTTGTAGCCCCGCACCGCATCCGCTATCTCCGAGAGGTAGCGCACCCGCTTGGGCGGGATGATGTGGATCTTCTCCGAGACCTGCCCGTCCGCCTCCATCCGCGAGGGGAAGCGCCCGCCGCTGGCCTGGTTCACCCGCGCGATCAGGGCCCGGTAGAGCTGGTTCACCCCGGGGTCGTTGAACTGCGAGGCGATCGTCCCGAACACGGGCATCTGCTCCAGCGGCTTGTCCCATATCTGACGGTTGCGGGCGTACTGCTTGCGCACGTCGCGCAGCGCGTCGAGCGCGCCCCGGCGGTCGAACTTGTTCAGGGCGATCACGTCGGCGAAGTCGATCATGTCGATCTTCTCGAGCTGGCTGGCCGCGCCGTACTCGGGCGTCATGACGTAGAGCGAGAGGTCGCTGTGGTCCACGATTTCGGTGTCCGACTGGCCGATGCCCGAGGTCTCCAGGATGACCAGGTCGAAGCCCGCCGCCCGCACGATGTCCAGGGCGTCCTGCACGTGCGACGACAGGGCCAGGTTGGCCTGCCGCGTGGCCAGCGAGCGCATGAAAACCCGCGGGCTGTTGATGGAGTTCATGCGGATGCGGTCGCCCAGCAGGGCCCCGCCGGTCTTCCGCCGCGAGGGGTCCACCGACAGGATGGCCAGCGTCTTGTCCTCGAAGTCCGCCAGGAAACGGCGCACCAGCTCATCGACCATCGACGACTTGCCGGCCCCGCCCGTGCCCGTGATGCCCAGCACCGGGGCCCAAGCCTCGCGGGCCAGCCCGCGCACGCGCTCCAGCACCGGGGCGAACGCCTCAGGGTAGTTCTCCGCCGCGCTGATGTAGCCCGCAAGGGTGTTCGCGTGGCGCGCACGCAGGGCCTCGGGGTCCCACTCCACCTCCTGCCCCCGCGGAAAGTCGCTCCGCGAGACCAGGTCGTCGATCATGCCCTGAAGGCCCATCTCCCGGCCATCGTCGGGCGAGTAGATGCGGGTGATGCCATAGGCGTGCAGCTCCTTGATCTCATCGGGCAGGATAACCCCGCCGCCGCCGCCGAAGACCCGCACGTGCCCGGCGCCCTTTTCGCGCAGCAGGTCGTGGATGTACTTGAAGAACTCGAGGTGCCCCCCTTGGTAGGAGGTGATGGCGATGGCCTGCGCGTCCTCTTGGATGGCGCAGTCCACGATCTCCTGGGCCGAGCGGTTGTGGCCCAGGTGGACCACTTCGCAGCCCGTCTGCTGGATGATGCGCCGCATGATGTTGATGGCCGCGTCGTGCCCATCGTAGAGCGAGGCCGCCGTAACGACCCGGACGGGGTGCTGGGGTTTGTAAGGTTCCTGGTTTTTCATTGCTGGTTTGGGTTTTCCGAGGGAAAAAATAGCTGGTCGAGGGGGTTGGTTCGCCTTGGGGCGCGGCCCGCGGGGCGGCCTCCGGCGCTGGCAAAGTTAACCCAACTTGGAAAAAAATGCTCCAAAAAAAGCCAATTTTGAACAAAAATAGGAGAAAATCAAAAATGTCAAAATTTTAAGTGTCTG
>JAIFMG010000200.1 GCA_020048645.1 Bacteroidota bacterium
CCTTTTGGGCGTCATCCAATGTTGGTGTGTTCACTCGTCCCATAGTGCCGCAAAGATAATATTATAAATTAAATCCAATCGCTTACTTATTCAATTTGTTTGTTAATATTGACCATTTTAAGTGTCTAAAAAATCAATGAACCCTGTATTCAATTTCATAATGTTTCAAAGCCAGTGGATTTGTCTGTGAAAATTTCAGTCGGCCAAAACGTCATCACTTCCAACATCTTCAATTCCTACCCAAACCGCATCAATCCGTCAAACCTATCGAATTCGGCAGGGTTTGGGAAGTTTGGGAAGCTATGGGCCAGTGGCGAGCATCTGCCGGCTTTGGCCTTGGACATCCGCGATGTTGAAGGGTAGCCTGTTCATCGGGTGTTTGGAATTGGCCTTGGCCAAAGCTACGAACTATGCCTTGGAAAAGCAAGCGCTTTGGCGTTTTTTCCTGGCTTTGGGAAGCGTTGTGGTCAGGTACGTCGTTGGCAAGTGCCAAGCCAGCGCCGCAGGGCAGGGGCGAGGGCATTCCGGGCCTAGCCCTTGCGCACGCGGTAGTCGAGGCAGGCCATGCCGTCGGGGTGCAGGGTGTGGCGCTCGAGCTCGAGCTGGGTGCGCCAGGTGGTGCCGTTGAACAGGGCGATGCCGGAGCCCAGGATGAGCGGGTGGATGGCCAGCCGCACCTGGTCCACCAGGCCGGCGTTGAGCAGCAGGGCGTTGGTCTGCCCGCCGCCGACCAGCCAGATGTCCTGCCCGGGCATCCGCTTGAGCTGGCGGACGAATTCGGGGATGCCTTGCCAGATGAAGTGGACTCCCGGCTCGGGCGCGAGTCCTTCCTTGCGGGTGAAGACGAAGCCCTGTTTGCCGAAGTAGGGATATTCCTGGGCCAGCTCCAGCGAGCGGCGGTAGGTGTTGTGGCCCATCAGGAGGGTGTCCACGCCTTTGTAAAATTCCTCGAATCCGTAGTCGCCGGCTTCGGAGAGCCAATCGACCTGGCCGTTGGGGGTGGCGATGTAGCCGTCGAGGCTCATGGCCGAGTAGAGCACGACTTGTCTCATGGAGCGCGATGTGTTGGGGTTGAGGGTCGGCGGGTGCCGGCCTTTGCCCAAAGATAGCCAAATTCCGCGACCTCTTGGGGGGCTGCCTCAGGCTTCGAGCGAGAGCAGCTCGCGGCGGAGGTTTTCGCGGGCCTTGGCTTCCCAGCTTTGCCACGATTCGGGATGGCGGAACAGCCTCGGGGCCTCGAGCAGCGCGCGGAGCACCTTGGCCCTGCCGGGGCGGAACAGGAGGGCGGGCACGTTGGCGTGCTCTTGCCGGATGGCTTGGGCATAGGCCAGGTACTCGGGCCAGTCGGCGGCCAGGGTGGAGAGGTCGAGGTCGAGCACCAGGGCCATGTCGGAGGGCTGGTCGGGCGCCTGGGCGTGGTTGGCCGTGTGCCGGACGATGCTGGCGGCGGCCTGCGCGAAGGGCTCGGCCATGCCCAGCCGGCGCGACTGGGCCAGCAGCAGGGCGGCGCTGCGCTCCTCGTTGTCGGCGCGGCCGGGCTGGTAGATGGCGTCGTGGAAAAAGATGGCCCAGGCGGCCAGGTGCCAGTTCTCGAAGCGGTCTTGGCGTTCGAGGCCCAGGCGCAGGAGCTGCTCGACGTGGCCCCAGTTGTGGTAGGCCCTGGGGGGCGAGAGGTGCCGCTGGCGCAGGTCGTCCAGGGCCAGCGCCAGGGCCGGGGCGTCGGCGGCCGAGGCCCCGGCACGGGCGCAGTCGGCGAACAGTTGGTCGAAGTCGGGTGCGCTCATTGGAAGCTGGGGCAGGAGCACGCGCCGCGGGGCTTGCGCCGGGGCGAGAGCCAGTAGTCGTAGCCGAAGGACAGGGCCACGGCCGTGTTGGCCACGTGGTTCAGGCTGATGGTGAAGTCGTTGCGCGAGTTGGCGTGGAAGTTATACTCCAGCTCGCCGCTCAGGGGCATGAAGCGGAACTCCCAGTCTTGCCCCTCCTGGCCCACGTAGCTGTCGTCGGGCAGGGCGTTCTCGAGCTGGCTGACCGTCTGGCGGTAGAAGAGCGTGGGGCCAAGGCCGGCGCTGACGGAGTGCTTCTTGCCGTTGATGATGAAGACCCGCAGGCCGGTGTGGGTGAAGCCCGAGTTCAGGCCCATCGCGTTGCGGTAGAAGCCCTGCATGATCTTCAGGGAGAGCATGCCCGAGATGTTCTCGAACACAAAGATTCCGCCCGGTTCGAGCTGGTAGGTGCCCAGCGGGTCGAGGTTGTTGGCGTACAGATGATGGTTGGTTTCCTGCACCACATGGGCCGTCAGCCCGAAGCCTTTGAGCCCCATGCGGGTCTGTCCGAAACTGGGCAGACAAAGCAGCGAAAAGACTGCTGCCGCCAAGTATTTCCTGATCTCCATATTTCTCTATTTTTTTGTGCGTGCAAATCGACCTTTTCCCAAGCAAGAAGGGCTGGTCGGTCCACCTTTGCCGCCCTTGCTCAACCCCAACGGAAATAACCCCCGCGAACATATGCGAAAATTCATTTACCCCAGCGCCCGCGCAGCCGAGGCCATCCCTGTCGAGGCCTTGCTCCGATCGCGCAAAAAAGGCTCCATTTTGATCTGGGCTTGGCTCTTCGGTCTGGCCTTGTGGCCCGGCTCGGACCTCCAGGCGCAGATCTTCAGCCAGGCCCGGGTGGTCAGCGTGCCCATCGAGCAGGAAGAGCTGTTCTACTCGCCCTCGGCCTTCGTCGGCTTCACCCGCGGCGGAAAGATGCTCCTGGCCACCAACGAGCTGGGCAGCCAGGGCGGCCTCTACCTGCGCTCGCTGGGCCAGAACATGCTCCCCGACGGGCGGCTGGGCTGGCATTTCCCCGACGAGTTCCTGCAAAGTTGGGTGCTGCACGCCGATGGCACGCTGGCCCTGCTGCTGGCCAGCGTGAACCCAGCCGATGCCGACGCCAACCCCGAGCACCCGACGCGGCTCGACCTGGTCAAGATAGACAGCCTCGGCAAGACCCTGTTCCGCCAGCGCCTGGTGGGGCACCAGGGACGAGGCCCCGGCGCCTACTGGCTGGCCGAGAAGTCCGACGCCCTGCTGGCCTGGAACGGCAGCCGCTACTCGGTTTACCTCGACGTGGAGCGCCACTGGTCCGAGAACGGCCAGTCGCAGGTCCACAGCGGCGACCTCTTCTTCCAGCTCGACCCCTCGGGGCGGCTCATCGAGGGCACCAAGGACATGTGGGGGGCCAGCCACAGCAGCCAGCTCCAGCTCGCGCACGGGCCGCAGGGGCAGGCCCTGACCCTCACTTCCGCCGACATGTTCCCCTTCGGCCTGCAGTTCCGCAACTACCAGGAGCGCCTGCGCCAGGTCATTTGGCCCCGGCAAAGCCCGCCCGACTACCTCCCCCAGACCACCACCGACGCCGGCTGGCCCGACGGACTATGGCCCACCCCCGAGGCCGTCTTCGCCACGGTCTCCGCGCCCGACCAGTACCCCTTCGACCCCTACAAGGGCATCTTCCGCCTGGCCCTGCTCAAGATTGGCTACGACGGCAAGCTGCTCGAGCAGTACTGGCTCACCCCCGACGACGGCGTGGGCCGCCTGATCAGTTGCTCCGTGCCCGTCCAGGACCGCTTCCTGCTGGTCTGGACCGAGTACCGAGGCAGCATACAGCCCGAAGGCGCCGCCCACATGGCCCTGGTCAACCGCAAGGGCCAGATCGTCCGCGGGCCGCACCGGGCCAGCTTCCGCGCCCGCCCCAACACCTCGGCCTTCCTGTTCCCCAACGGCGACATTGGCCTGGTCGGGGCCAGCTACTACGGCCAGTGCGTCGAGATCGTCCGCATCCCCAAGGGTTGAGCGCCCGGGCCTCAGCGCAGCACGATGTCCGTCAGCACCGGCGCCCCGGCCAGCTCGTTCAGCTTGGCCACCAGCAGGCCGCGCATCATGCCCAGCTCGTGCCGCGCCACCGACGAGCTCAGGGTGACGAACAGCACCCCGTTGTAGAAGACCACTTTGCTGGTGTAGCGGGCCATCGTCGGCCCCACCACCGTCGGCCAGGCGTTGACCACCCGCGCCTCGCGCATCCTGTTCTCGATGCCCATCTCCTTGAGGTAAAGGTCGATGGCTTCTTTTATGCCGATGGTCTTGTTGCGTTTCATGCGCCTGGGCTTTTGGTGGAAAAGGAGGGAAGCGGGGCGGGATGGCCGCCCGCGCTCCCCTTGCGCGAAGATGCGCGTTTTTGGCGCACGCGCGGCCCCAGGCTCAGTCCAAGATGGCCAGCTTCGACGAGGATGCCCCGCCGCGGTGCTCGACCACCAGCAGGTAGAGCCCCTGGGGCAGGCCTGGCAGGTCAAGCTCCAACGCCTGGCCGCTGGCCACCATTCGCCAACGCCGCGCCACCGCCCCGCGGCTGTCCAGCAGCACGACGGAAAGCTCCTGGCCAGCCGCCAAGCCGGGCAGGAGCACCTGCGCCCGACCACCGTTGGCCGGATTGGGGAAGATGCTGATTTCCAAAGCGGTCGAAGGGCCTTCCACCCCCGTTACCAGTCCGCCGAACTCGAAGGCGCCGATGTCGCAGGTGCCCACGCGCCCGTAGCCGCGCTGGTCCGTGGCGGGGCATCCGCTGCCGGCGTCGATGGCCGGGCTGCCCGCCTGGAGGGCCATGGTGGGCGTCGGGCCGCCGTTGTCGGCCAGCTCCTGGAGCATCGGGTCGGCTATCGTTACGCTTGTCGAGACGTTGTAGTTGTTCGACAGGTTGTTGGCTTTGTCGGGGAATTGCAGGTTGTTGCCCAGGTCGGTGAAATGGTTGCTGGCGTGCTGCTGGATGTTCCAGGTGTTGCCGCCGTTGCCAGCCGTGTTCTGGAAGAAGATGTTGTTCTTGATGCGCACCGACGCCGGCCCGGCGATGGCCCCGCCGACCCAGCCCGCGTAGTTGTTCGCGAAGGTGCTGTTGACGATGTCCACCGTCGAGTTCGTCATGGAGAACAGGCCGATGGCCCCGCCGTTGGCGCTCGTGCCGCCGGAGAGCTCCGTCAGCAGGGCCTTGTTGCCGTCGAAGGTGCAGTTCTCGACCCGCGTGTCGGCCCAGTCGGCCCGGATGGCGCCGCAGCAGACGGCGGCCTCGTTGTTCGAGAAGGTCGATTCGCGGACCACGAAGCCGCGGTTCTTCGCGTTGTTCATCTGCTCGATGGCGCCGCCGCCGCCGCCCGTCAGCGAGGCGCCGCCCGTGAGCCGATAGACCTTGTTCTGGTCGAACTCGCAGCGCTCGAACAGCACGTCGTCGGTCGCGTCGGTGTAGAGGTAGCAGGCCCCGCCGTCCGACTGCGCCTCGTTGCCCCGGAACTCGCAATCGCGAACGTTGATGCTGCCCAAGGCGGTGCTCGTGCCGCCCGGCGAGGCCCTGTCCGCGTAGATCGCCCCGCCGAATCCCCGCAAGGTCGGGTTGTTCTGGCCCGTGGCATAGACGGCGTCCGTGGTCTTGTTGTTGGTGAAGACGCATCCCTCGATCTGCAACTGCGCGTTCAGCCCGTTGATGGCCGCGCCGTTGATGCCCCGGTTGCCCGTGAAGGTCGAGTTCCGGACGACATGCGACCCGGGGCCCCAGAGCATCACCGTCGAACCCCTTTCGTCGTTGAGCGCTATCGACACGTTGTTGGTGAAGACGCACTCCTCGATGGTGGCCCTGCCCTCGAAGTGGCTGAAGATCGCGCTCCCGCCTTGATGCGCGTTGTTGTCCATGAAGGTGCAGCCCGAGATTTCCAAAATCCCCTGGTGCTCGCTCCGGACGCCCGCCCCATACTCTTCGGTGTAGCCGTTGATGATGGTCAAGTTCTTCAAAATCAGCTTTGTCGGCTGCACCGAGGTCGATTTCAGCAGGAAAACCCGCACGGCCTCGTTCCCGCTGATCTTCAGGTTCGGAGCCGCCTGGCCGTCGATGGTCAGCTCCTTGCCCACCGGAATCTCGAGCGTCGTGCTCAGCACGATGGTCTGGTCCGCCAAGGACGCGTCGAAGATGATCTGGTCGCCCGTGCTGGCCTCCGCGATGGCCGCCCGCAGGCTTCCACTGCCCGAGTCGCCTGTGCTGCTGACCGTTATGGTGGCCGCGCCAGCCGCCGCAGACCACAAGATGCCGAAAGTCAAAAGTAGTTTTCTCATGTTTCGCGTGTTTTGAAAATTGGTGTTGTGGCTTCCCTTGCGGCCATCCCGTGCCCAATGCCTCCCGGTAGCCGCCGAATATGTGATTTCGGAATTATGCTGCGGGCCCCACGCCCTGTTCATCCTTCAAAGGCGTAGGCCGAGCTCTTCAAGCCGTTGGCCTTTCGCCCCGCCATGATAGCGATTTTTCGCCCATGACGGTCGGGAGGCAGCGGCTTTGTCGCAGGTCCAAGAGCGACTGTTTGGAAATCAAGATGTTGCCAACTTCCTCAAATTGTGCCGGAAGGCGTTCGCAGGCCAAAGCCGAGCGGGCCAAAGCCCTCGGCAAGGCATCCCAACGGCCCGCCCGCGCTCCCAAGAGGCAAGCGCGGCTGCGCCAGGGCGTCTCGGCAGTCGCTCTGCGGTATGACCCAATGCAATATTTGAGTTACGAAAGGCATACCGCTGACCACAAGCCATTGGGTCCAGACCCAAGCTCACCCCTGGCTCCGCCTTGGCTTGGGGTGGCGGGTCATTGGGCTTGTCCACGAACGAAAATCCGCATCCTTTTCCAAGCGAAGGTCAAAAGTTGAGGCATATGACAAGCCAACAATGGCCAGGCCGGGCGCAAGGCCTGGCAAATTCAGCTTGTTGCAGGGCCAATTTCATACGCTTCTCTTTTTGGAAATAGATGGTGGAAAACAAGTGTTTTAGTAGCAAAACTCGAGTCGCACAGCGTGCATTCCAATCCCACTTTTGCAGGGTGCTTGTGGTTTTTGTGTTGCGCCCTCGAAGGCAACTTGTTTGTTGTCAATATTTTATGTTTGAAATTATAGATTGATAATTTCAAATTATGTAACTATTTAGGTCATCTCGCATTTGACGGAAAGGAAGTTGTGGCCGTCAAAAGTGTTTTTGAGCTCCCTGAAAATGTTTCTTCCCT
>JAIFMG010000070.1 GCA_020048645.1 Bacteroidota bacterium
GGGAAGAAACATTTTCAGGGAGCTCAAAAACACTTTTGACGGCCACAACTTCCTTTCCGTCAAATGCGAGATGACCTAAATAGTTACAAAAGAACATCAAAATCGTCAAATTTGTCCCCGATGATGCAATCGCGTTCTGCGATTCAAGCGCCTTGTTGACCGTGCTTCGCAACTTGCTGGCCAACGCTATCAAATATTCCAATCCTGATTCCACAATTGAAATTGGCGCTCAAAAAGACCAAGACAGAACAAAGATTTGGGTGAAAGACCATGGGATTGGCATGTCAGCCAAAAGGCTTTCCAAACTCTTCGACCCTAGCCAGTTTGAAAGTACCTACGGAACGCAGAACGAAAAAGGGACAGGATTGGGTATCAAACTTTGCATGAGTCTTGTCCATGAATGCCACGGAGATATTTGGGCCGAAAGCGAGGAAGGTGTCGGATCGACATTTTTCGTCGAGCTGCCCTTGTCTCCAGCTACTCACGAAAAATCGGATCTTTCCGCCGAGGACTTTCAATCCTATTGAAACAGTTTTATTCCACAACATTTTTCCACCATTCATTCCAAAACAGCCCGGAAATGTCATGAACAACAAGAACTTGCTTATCGGAATTGCGATTGCCTTCTCAACCGCCTTGGGTAGTTGCGGAAACAGCAACCAGGAAACGCCAACAAACCAAATGAGCAGCCCAGACAGTCGCGCCGTTGAAAATGCCGAGCCGTTTGACCAGTCTAAGATTGACCAGAAAATCAAGCTGATAGACGCAAGCCTTGTAGGGCTGGAAAAGACCGTTTGCGCGATGGTCGATGGTACCGACATTGAAATCTATCAGTCTGCGGCTAAAGGAATTGATCGCGTCGATGATGTTTTTGAATATGACATCTCATACACCGTTACCTTTTACACAATGTCTGGAAAAATACTCTTGATGGAGTACGATTTGAGCGACAGGGTGGAGGGCTCGACTGCGGATTATCAGAAGTTCTACTTCGAGAATGGCGAATTGATTTGTCAAACTGTCGATTACAAAAGTTACGACTTGCTGCACGAAGGAACAGCCCCGATAAAAGTGGATGCCTACTATGAGCGTGTTTACTTTGTGAAGGGTGAGCCAGAGCTTCGCTTGAGGCGGGAAATTTCTACGACCGAAGACAAACTGGAGGACGCCATTTCCAAGGCCGAGTTCAAATCTGTGGCCTTGGAGGCAGATGAAGAAATCATGGAAAAACAGCAGAAAGACATGGCATGGTTCGTTCAAAACGCCTTGCAGTAAGTCCCCCATTCATGAAAAAGCCGCCTCGACAGTTCGTCAATGCGGCTTTTTCATTCCTCAAAGCTATTTCAAAATTTGTGATCAGCTCGAAAGCGCTCCAGTCGGAACGCCAAATCGTCGATCTGGTCGTCGGAGACCTGCGAGACGCAGGCCCGCAGACCCTCTAGCCGAGAGCTTCCGGTGATGGCCAAAGAAATGGCCGAGATTCCGTAATAAATCAGGCTTTCAAGCAGTTGAGAGCCTGTCATGCCCGGATAGGAAAAGGTGAAGTAGAAGCCGTCTGCGAGCGGAAGCTCCTCATCGTGGTCATAGACGATGTTGAAGCCGTTGGCCGTGAACAGGTCCTTCATGCGTTTGGCCCTGTCGCCATAGATGCGGACGGTGTCCACGAAATTGAACTCGCCGTCGTTGGCGGCCTTCAGCATGGCCGCCATACCGAACTGGGCGGAGTGCGTAACCCCGGCGGAAAGGGGATAGAGCGCCCCGTAAATCACGCTGTAGCCAAAGCCATCGGTCTTGTAGTACCGCTTGAGGTCCGGAAAGCGACGTTCGAACAACTTGTCCGAGACCACCAAGCTGCCGACCCGCTGGCCAGCGTAACTAAAGGCTTTCGAACTGGAAATCAGGAAGATGTAGTTGTCGGTATAGTTGGCAACAGTGGGTTGGTAGGGAGGTTGGCCAGGCTTGGAGTAGTCGTTCCGAAAGTCCATGCCGAAATAGGCAAGGTCTTCAATGACTACAACATCGTACTTGTTGGCCAATTCTCCGATGGTTTGCAGCTCATTCTCGGTAAAGCAAATCCACGCGGGGTTGTTCGGATTGGAATACAACAGACTGGAAATCTTGCCTTCAACGATCATGCTTTCGAGCTTGTCGCGCAGCTTGAGGCCACGGTAGTCGTAAACGTCGAAGGAATCAAAATCCTGGCCCAGCAACTTGAGCTGCTGCTTCTGGACAGGAAAGCCAGGGTCGATGAACAAGGTTCCGCGACGGTCGGCCCGCGTGCGGTTGGCCACCAGGAAAGCCACCAAAGCGCCCTGCATCGACCCGACGGTCGGCAGACAACCTCTAGGGTCAACGTCTTGATTCAGAAAGAGTTTGACAAAGCGGCTGATTTCGTTTTTGAGCGGCTCTATTCCCTCGATCATCGGATATTTGGAAGCGACCCCCGACCGAAGCGCTTGGATTTCTGCCAATGTGCCGACCTCGGGAGGCGCCAGGCCGGGAACGCCCATCTCCATGCGGACAAACCGCTGGCCGGAGTCTTTTTCGATGAGGTTCACCAGCCGTACCAGCTCGCGGATGCTGGCCCCACCCAGATCGGGCAATCCGGACTCCTCGCGGCGGCGGCGGACTACCTGCGGGTCGATTGGGGTATCTTTCATTGTTTTGTCTTGTTAAGGTTGATTTTTGCTGTGGAAACGCAAATATACGAGGGTTTGGTTCAAAAGCACATAGCCTATTTCACCAAAAGTGAACGGTCCCGTGAATGGGCCAATGCTTTTGCCCAGCAAGTCCAAATGGAGAAAATTGAGAACACAGTTGCACGAGGCCAGCAAGTTGGCAGCCTCCGGGGGAAGCATCGAGAGAAATGCGCTCGAAAAATCCTCCGGCGCCGAGGCGATGCGGTACTCCACCCGGCAATCGACAGGAGCGAAAAGCCTGACCGTGCCCGCGTCAACGTCAACTGACTGGATGCTCACGTT
Organism: Bacteroidota bacterium; assembly: GCA_020048645.1. Taxonomy (GTDB): domain Bacteria; phylum Bacteroidota; class Bacteroidia; order Bacteroidales; family UBA6013; genus UBA6013. The sequence continues at coordinate 2,982 of JAIFMG010000070.1, forward strand.
GATGGCCGCACCCGAGTAATCGGCCACTAGTGGAAGCCGCACATCAATTTTTGAATGGCTAAGATACTGTGCGAAATTCGTCGTCAGCCCGTCGATGGTGGCGTTTTCGACGTCAAAACCGGCTTGGGGAAACCGTATGACCGGCCCATCGCCCGGTTGGAAAATGTTGATGATTTCAAGGCTTGCGAAGGAATCCGTTGGAAGCCCCACGTGCATGGCCAGGAGCTTGTCGGTGCTTGCCTTTCCGGTTATTCCATTGAAAACAAAGGGCTTCACCTTACCAACATGTTCCAACTGGACGCCCGCGACCCAACCGATCATCGGGGTCATGTAGAGGTCCGGGAGCTGGCTGGCTTGGTTGCCAAAGGCTACATGGATCTCGGAAAATGCTGGAACGACGACAAAGCGGAATGAGTTCTCAAAACGCTCGGCCGTGAGCTCCGCAAGGTCATCAGGTCCATGTTCGCTCACCTCAAAATATTGGACATAATCGGTGAAATCCTCAACAAAAATATGCTCTTTGTCAAAAACTCCGCCCTGGGTTCCCATGAAATACGGAATGGTTCCACCAATCCACTTTCCCTTGGGAAGAATTTTCAGATTGTTGTGCTCTCCCGCCAATACCAAAATCCTTCCTTCGCGAATCAATCGCGCGGTTTGTTCTACGGTTTTTATTTTGTTTTCCATGTTCAAGAATTGAGGATTGTGGCAATATCATTGTTAACCAATTTATCGTATTTTGAGCAGAGGGAATGCAACTCTTTGACAGCAGTCTCAACGTTGACTATTTTGTTTGAAACCTGCCATTGTAGCTTGTTGATTTCCATCTGGAAAACGAAACTTGAGAACTTGTGTGAGATTTTGCCGGTGACCAAATCTTTCCAAATTTTGGCATTCGAGTCTGGTATCATTTCGCTGCGGTTTGTTGTTGTAATACTAGGGAATCGGGCTTGAGTTCTTGTCGGAAAGCCATGAAACTGCCTCGTCGTAGTGGCTAAAGATCCTTATCGACACCGAACTCGCGTAACGCTCGTCGGCTTCCTTGACAAAGCGGTCGGCCACCATCTTGGCAAAGATGTCAGCAGCTTCCAGAACACCAGTCCGAAAGCTCGGGCGATAGGCCAGCAGTCGCGGATAATAGCTTTCGGCCAGCCACTTGGACGCTTCGGGTTTGATTACCTTGCGCATGCGGTGGTCGGTCAGCAGGCCAATGGCGCCGAGCTGCTGGATGTGTACAAAAACGTCTTCGAGCCAGGCGATGTAATCGTTGACTTCGACGTAGCCGTTCCAGACCAGCTCGATGATTTTTGGCTTTGGGTGGAAGTACACCTCAAGGCGAGGATAGCTTAACAGTTGGGTCTTTTCCATACGTTATCTTAATGGTTTTGGGTTCAATCAAAAACAATGCTCACCCATGGAAGCATCTCCGTCAACTGCAATTGGCGGGGCACCGAAAGAGGTATCCAGCGGAGGTCGAGGTACTTGAGCTGCTTGAGGCGGGCCAATTCTTCGGGCAGGCTCTCGAATGGGTTGCCTTGCAGGCAAAGCTCTTCCAAGTGGTAGAAATTGCCAAGCTGGGGCGGGAGGTAGGACAGGCCATTGGAGGAGAGGTCGAGCAGCTTGAGGCGAGGCAGGCGGGCAAGCGAGTCCACCAAGCCGGCGCCTTTGAGACGATTGCGCCCCAGACGCAGCACCTCCAGGCTGTCCATCAGCCAGAGCCCCTTGGGCAAGGCCGCGATGGAGTTGCCCTCAAAGTCAAGCTGCTCAAGGTTTTGCAATTTCGTCAGGCTTTCGGGGAAATGAGCGAAGGCGCAATCGTCGAGCTTCAAGACGCGAAGGTTTTGCAGACGCTCGAAGCAGGCAGGCAGGCTCGAAAGCGGGTTTTCGGACAGGCGGAGGACCTGGAGGCGCTCCAGTCCACAAAGCGATTCGGGCAACTGCGAGAAGCGATTCTGCGACAGGTCCAACTCTTGCAGGTTGGGAAAGCTATCCAAAACTGCGATTTCTTCCATGTCCCAATCGGACAGGCCAAGTCGAATCACGTTCAGTGGTTCGGATTGGGCGTCCTCGAGGTCGAAAAATATCCTTTGGTTCGCAAGAGTGCTCCAATCCAGCAGGCTATCAACTTGAGCCGCGACATGCGGATTTGCGGCCAATGTCGTCCAACAAGCTAGAAGGAAAATGTATATCCTACGCATCTTTTCTCGCATTATGGCCAGGGGTTCTGAAGCATTGATTAACAAAAATAAACAAAAAAAGAACATCCGCTGAGCCCGGCCTGGCGAGCTCACTTCCGCCGGGCCTCATAAACAGGGTTGTGCGCTGGGTTGCCACACCACATCCGCCAGCCATCGAGCCGCGAATCTCCCAAATCTAGGGCGAGGATTTTGCCAGAGCGGGTGCCGCAATAGAGCCAGCCTTTGTGGAAGACGGGCTGTCCGAAAAGCGGCTCGCCTGTCTCAAGCGTTCGGATGAGCCGCCCATCGGTGGGCGAAAAGAACAGGACAGCCCCGCCAGGGGTGCTCACGACGATTTGGTTCGCAACCACTAGTGGCATGGTGGCGGCCAGCCTCAACATGCGGCCAGCAGCCCGGGCGGCAGGAATTTCGGCCTGCCAGATGAGCTTGCCTCCCGCGGGATCGTAGCACAAGAGCCTGCCCCCTACGACGGCGAAGTGCATGCCCAAGTAGTGCAGCGGCCGGGCGCCGTTGTACTCCATCTGCTCGTGAAACGCCAGGTCTCGGTGCGGAACATCCAGGAAAGGGCCGGAAACATCGGGAAAGCGTCGCTGCTCGGCTAAAGTGTTGACATCCAGCACGGCCAGCTCCTGCCTGTCGCGGCTGGCGTTGGCGCGCAAGCTAAGGTGCAGCTCCTGACCGACGACCGTAGGGGGCGAGACCGCGCCCACGGCCCTGGACGCCAAGAGCTTGCCATCGGCTGCGGCGAAGGCGTAAACTTTGCCGAAAAGGTCTGTCACCAACACTCTTTCGTCGGCATAGACGGCCGCTCCCATGATGTCTTTGTCCAGCTCGGCCTGCCATTTCACTTGGCCATCGCGTAGGCCGAAGGCCACCAGGGCGAAACCTGATTTCCCATCCATGGGATATGCGGCGAAGACCATTCCTTCGCCAACGGTCGGCGTCGTGTACATGTAGCCAGAAAGCCAGGCATTCCAAAGTGCCCTTCCTGTCTGGATATCAATGGCATAAAGCGTACACGACTCGGTGATGGCCAGCAGCACGCCCTCCGCGATCACAATGGCCGAGGGATCGTTGTCGGCCAACTCGATTCCCCAGACCGCCTTGCCGTCGCGCAGGTCGTAGGCGTAGAGCTCGTAGCCGCCGCCGAAGGAGCCCGGCCCGAAAAGCCGCCCATCTTGGAGGGCCAGGCTACCGCATGTCAAATCCGAATTGTCGAACACGATGGAATACCCCTTTTCAATCGGAATGATGTTTCTTGAATTGTCATGAATCATGTTTGAAACATTGCTTTCCAGGAAGTCCTTGCGAAAGCCATTCTGATCGCGGTTGTTAACGGCCATAAAGGCGCGAATCGCCTCACTGCCCGGATAGCTGAGCGACACCATCTGTCTTTGACGGGTGCCGATGTACGGATAATCGAAGAAAGTGAGTTCGCGATCGAACTCGAAGTTGAGAGAATAGCGGCTGTTTTTGGGAAGGCTGAAGAAGGCCAGGCCGCTGCTGTTGGTTCGTGCGGCATAGACAAGCTGCTCACTGCCAATGACATCCAGCGAAACGAGCTCGTTGGGCAGCGCTTGGCCCAAAAGGTTCTGCACCTGGATACGCAAGGGCACATAGGTAGAAGTGGGCTCGGTTTCGGCGCGCAGGTTCTGCCAAACGGTGTCGCGCCCAGCCGGATGGACCAGTTGCTCGGGCAGGTAGTCGGCCGTAGTGCGGACGGTGAAGCCTGCCTCGGCCGTCACTTGCAACACGCTGAATTTGACCATGTCGCCGACCGCCGTGCTATGCGGCTCGTCGTGCGGGAAGACCAGGCGGGCCACTCCTCGGCTGTCGGTGTGGGTGGCAAGAATCTGCCCGGTCTTGAGCGAGCGCATCCGCACTTCGACACCGGGCAAGAGTCGGCCCCCCAGGCCTTTTACGGTCATGCTCAGCATGTTCTGGCCACGTCCGGGCTCGTGGGTCATGGGCAGGTCTTGCCAAACCGTATCCTGAAGGCGCTCCCTCGAACGTGCCCAATCCTCCTCGGAGGGCTCGTAGCGTATCGCCTGCGCGTGGGTGAAGCGGTTGGGCTCCGGCACGCGTATTTCGGCAAAATTTACCTGGCTTGGGAAACTCAGCCGCACAATGTCACCGGGCTTGGCTTCGATGTTCACCCATCCCCCGTCGCCCGTCAGTTGGTCGTAAGAAGCATCGCCGACCCGCAGGTTGACGGCCAGGCCGTCCAGGGCTTGGCCTTGCAGGTTCAGCACCCGAACGTACAAGTCAGTGCTCCCGGTTTGGGCATGAAGACCTAAAAAACTGAACATCAGCAAGATGGAAAGAAATGCGTTTTTCATGGCCTACGAATTTTGATGACCCCAATCGAAATGTCGCCCCAATTGGGTAAATTTGTGAAAACGTGAAAAATCTTACCCCATGAATATACAAAAAATCTTCCAAACAGCGCTGTTGGCCCTCGCACTCGCGCCCGCGGCCCGGGCCCAAAGTGAATCCGCCCTGCTTTCGGAACTGGCACCCGAGCAGGCGGCGCCCAGCGCGGCGGGCGAGGCCTGGCGCGACCGCGTCAGCACGAGCTGGTCGCTTTCGAGCCATGCCTTCGTGGGCAGTGGCGGCGCCAGCGGGTTTGGCACCTTCCTCTCGCCAAGCCTCGACTTCCGGCTCAGCCCGACCGTGGGCCTGAGCGCCGGACTGTTCGCAGGTGTGCAGAGCGTCAACAACATGGCCGTGCTGGGGCCGGAAGGCGTCACCCGCCACGATGGCAGCATCACCAGCATGGGCGGCTATGTCTCGGGAAGCAAAATGTTGAGCGACAAGCTGCGCGTCGGGGGCACTGTATTTTACCAACAAAGCAGCTTTGGAGGGGCCTCGCCCACGATGAACCCGAACGCCTTCCGGGGCGTAGGGGCGTCAGCCGAGGTGGAGTACCATTTCAACGAGCGTTTCAGCGTGGGAGTCCGGGTGACGCACCAGCAGCAGTTCGGCCAGAACCAATTCGCTCCGAACGAGAGTTTGCGCGATTGAGGCATTCCTCAAAATTTGACAGATGGACATCGGGAAATGGAAGGCTGGCGCGCTTTCCGTTTCCCGATGTTTTTTAGGGTGGAAAACCATCATTCCAACAAGACAAAAAAGTGAAGGCTATCGCTTTTTCCCTGGAAGATGCGGTGGAGATCGGCCAGCAGCCAATCGGGACGGACAACAGCGGTCTCGAAATAGTCGTTGCCTCCTTGTGCGTTTGTGCGGGCGATGGAGTTGTAGATCTTGGCCTGCCGTAGCGGGGGGAAGTCGGCCAGGCGCGGCTCGGCGTCGAGGAGCTGTTGGCGCGTGCTGGCAGTGCCCGGATTGAGCCATACGGTGGCAGAAGCCCCGCGGGCCACGACGGCCTCGAGGCTCATGGGCAGGTTTTCGGTGGAAGGGTCATCGCGCCAAAGGTAGTCGCCCCCGGCATCGGCTATCAACTTGGCCATGAACGACTTGCCCCCGGCCAGGTGCCAAGTTCCCTGCCAAGGTAGGCCCAGCATCACGGGCGGCGCTTCGCCCTGTCGCGCCTGCTGGGCCAGCGCTTGGTAGTCGTCCTCGACCTGCGCGAAGAAGCGGGCGGCGGTGTCGGCCTTGTCCAGCAGCTCGCCCATGAAGCGGACCCACTCGGCCCTGCCCAGGGGCGTGCGCTCGAGGTAATCGGCGTTGAGCAGCAGGGGGATGCCCAGCTCGGCGAGCTTGCGCGAAAGGCCCTGGGTCTCGCCGCCCACGTCGAAGGCCAGGACCGCGTCGGGGCGGGCCTGGAGCAGCAACTCGAAGTTCAGGCTGGGCGAAAAGCCCAAATCGACGCATTGCCCGCCGGCCAGGGCCGCTCGGACGCGGGGACTGTAAACGTAGTCGGCGCCGGAAATGCCGACCAGCGCTCCCAGGCCGTCCACGGCTTCGAGCTGGGCCAGGTGCGTGCTCGAAAGGCAGACCAGGCGGCGCAGGGGGCGAGTCAGGACGGCGTCGGCGTGCAGGTCGGGCGGCAGGTTCCGGCCCGAATCGACCAGCGCGTAGGTGAAGGCCACGCCCTGGGCGTCCTGCCAGGGGTCGAGCACGTGCAACAGCGTGTAGCCATCGCCCCGAAGCAGCTCGAAGTGCTCGGCCTGCGACAAGGGCACCGTGTCGTGGCGCGTCGTGCTGGACGAGCGGTCCGGCGATGGTGCGCAGGAACCAAGGCAGGCGCAGGCCGCCCCAACCAGAAGCAAACCGATGCGCGTGCTCATGCCGCCGATTCTATCGCTTTGAGACTCAGGTCAATCTCGGCCACGCGGGCATCGGCCATTCGAGCGACAATCTTTCGGTAGCGGAGCACGAACAGGACAGCGGCGCAGGCCAAACCGGCCAAGAAGCCGATCCAAATCCCCAGTGGCCCCATGCCCAGCGGAAAAGCCAGGAGCCAGGAAACGCCCATGCCGACGACCCAATACGAGAAGCTGGCGATGTAAGTGGGAACCCGAACATCGTGAAGGCCGCGCAAGACGTGCATCCCCACTGCCTGGAGCCCATCGAAAATCTGGTAGAGGGCCGCCACGATCAGGATGCTGGCGGCTAGTTTTTGCACTTCCGGATCGCCGGAAATGAAAAGCCCGGGGATGGCATCCCGCAAGAAGTAAATCAGCAGCCCGGTGAACGCCATGAAGAAGATGACCATCACGAAGGAAGTTTGCCCTGCCATTCGCAACGATGGGAAATCGCCCTTGCCCAGGTAGTTGCTCACGCGGATGGTGGCCGCCGAAGCGAAACCCAGGCTCATGAGGTAGGTCAGCGAGGTGATGTTGATGACGATCTGGTGGGCCGCCAGCGAGGACTCTCCAAACTGCCCCACCCAAATGGCCCCGACGGAGAAGACTCCAACTTCGATGACGATCTGCGCGCCGATGGGCAGTCCCATCCGCAAGAGCTTGACGAAGACCTTGGCATCCAGCACCATGTCTTTGAGGCCGACCAGATAGGCCCGCAGCCACGGCTTCCAGAGCATGTACCCGAAGGCCGCGAAAAGCATCAGCAGGCGCGAGAGGAAGGTCCCCCAACCGGCACCTTCGACTCCCATAGCCGGAAAGCCCATGTTGCCATAGATGAACCAGTAGTTGAACAAAACGTTCAGCAGGTTGAAAACCACGTTCATGACCATGGTGGGCTTGGTCAGCTCGAGGCCTTCGGCAAACTGCTTGAAATTGAGGAAGAAGATGCTGGGGATGATGCTCAGGGTCAGGATCTTGTAGTAGGGCACGGCCAGCTCGACGACGCGGGGCGCCTGCCCCAGCATCCCGAGCAGCGGGTGGGCCATGTAAACAATGGCCGTTACCAGCACGGCGAACAGCAGATTGGCCAGCAGCGAATGGCCGAAGAGCTTTTGCAGCATGGCCGGGTCGCCCTTGCCGTTGGCCACGCCCGCCAGGGGCGTCAGGCCGCTGGCGAAGCCGAGGGCGAAAAGGTAGGGAACGACCCAGACGGTGCCCGCCAGGGAGACCGCGGCCAGCTCGGCGCTGCCCAACTGGCCCACCATGATGCTGTCGGCCGTGTAGGCGATCATGTGGCCCATTTGGCCGAAAATGACCGGATAGGCCAGGCTGAGGTTCTTGCGGTAGTGGCTCCTGTGGAGCGGTGTGAAAATGTTCATGCCGCGAAATTAGTGGCTTCGGGCAAAAACAGCGCCCCCCTTCGACAACAAAACCGAATGGCCCTCCCCTGGGCCAAAGAAAACCGCTCCGCGGAGCAATCCGAGGAGCGGGCTGATGGGCAGGGGCCGAAATGCCGAGGACTCAGAACAAGGGCAGGACCAAGTGCAGGAAGATGAAGATGACCGGCGCCGCGAACAGGACGCTGTCGAAGCGGTCCAGGATTCCGCCATGTCCGGGAAGGATGTTGCCGGAGTCCTTGACCTGGATGCTGCGCTTGAACAGCGACTCGACCAGGTCGCCATAGGTGCCGAAAATGGCCACCAAGGCGCCCGCGGCGATCCACTGCCCAGGGCTGAGGCTGGTGAAGCCATGCGAGACCAGCCAGCCCGCCAACATGGCGAAAAGCCCTCCGCCGAGCGTCCCCTCCCACGATTTTTTCGGAGAAACCCGCTCGAACAGGCGGCGCCTGCCGATCTGGCTGCCCACCAGGTAGGCGCCCGTGTCGTTGGTCCAGATCAGGATGAAGATGCCCATGACCACTTGGGGCGAAAAGCCTCCGCCCTCGGCCACGGCCAACTGGGGCAGGAGCGAGAAGGGAATGGCGACGTAGGCCACTCCCCAGAGCGTGTAGGCCAGGTTCACAAACGGGCGTGCCGAACCACGGTACAACTCCACCAACGGCATCGCCAGAACGGCCAACAGGGGCAAGAAAAGCACCCACAGCGGAGCCGAGTGGAAGGCGTTGGCATGGCTGGCCACGAAAAGGCCGACGCCCGCGGCCAGCCCGAGCACCACTTGCGGCGCGGCTTCGTCCTTGCGGCTCAGCCTGAAAAACTCCAGCAGGCCCAAGACGGTCACCAGAAGGAAGAAAAGCCCCAAGCCCATGGGGTGCAGCCAGATGGCCGCGACAAGCACCGCGACGAAAATCGTCCCCGTGATGCCTCTTTGAACCATGTTATTCATCCTCTTCTTCGTCTCCTTCCTCTTGTCCCCATTCATCGCCATCCTCGAGCTGGTCGAGGGCTTCCTTGGCCCTGTCGAAATTCTCGGACTCTATCCAAAGCTCGACGCTGCCGATCATGAACGTGGTGTCGCGCTTGCGGACAATGACCGACTCGATTTCGTGCTGCTCGAGCCAGTCGGAGACCATCTCGGCCTGGTAGCTGAAGTCGAAGACCTCGAACCGTCCCCAGGCGCGGACTTGCGCGAGGGCCTCGAGGCTTTCGGCCTCCTCGTCCTCGGGCACCCAAAGCTCGAAGGTGCTGTTCATGGAAGTGAAAGGCGCCTGCTTGCGCAAGAAGTGGTTGATGCCGCGCTTGTCGAACTCGTTTTCGACCAGCTCGACCTGGTGGAACTTTTCGAACTCGCGGAGCTTGACCCAGCCGGGCATCTTCTCGACCAGCTCCTGGGCCTGCTCGAGCCGCTGCGCTTCGACGTAGAGCTTGATTTCCTCGAGGTGCAGGTCCGAGTCTTGCTTGCGGAGCACCAGGGTGGGCACGCCGGCCTGCTCGAGCAGGTCCACCAGGAGGGTGGTCTGGTCGATTTTCTCGAAGGAATCGAGCTTGACCCAGCCGGGCAGTACGTCCAGGATGACGCGGCATTTCTCGTACTCCTCGTTCTTGACGTACAGCTCGTAGGGATAGAGCGCTTCTTCCTCTTCGCCTAGCTTGAACAGGGGCGTGATGCCGTTTTCGACAAGCAGTTCAGCCAGTCGCTCGACGGGCTCGCGGCGGGTCATGGCGTTGACCAGGCTGTTGCCGCGCATGTGCTCGATCAGGAAGTTGGCCTCCTCGACGTGCTCGTGGTGGACGTAGAGTTCGACGCTTCCAATCTGGAAGGCGGAATCCTTACGGGGGACGACCACCACGCTCAGCGCGTTTTCCTCAAGCATCTGCTTGTAGGGCACGACCTGGTCGAAACGGTCGAAACTGTGAATTTTTATCCATCCTTGCATGGGGAGTGGGTGTTGGTTTTTGGCACAAGGCTTGGCCCCGGCGTTTTGATTCTCCGAAGGTAAAAACTTTTGTCCTGAAAAAAAAGGCGCAGGGCCGGAAAACCAAGCGGTCGTCCGGCCCTGCGGGTAGGCGGCTTGCCCCTTCTAGGAGCTAAGTTCTTGGAAGCGGGAGGCCGAGCGGGCTTTCCCGAAGATGCGCTCGAGGTCTTCGGTGAAGATGACCTCGCGCTTGAGCAGGAGCTCGGCCAACTCGGTGAGGCCCTGGAGGTTGTCGCGGATGATCTTCTTGGCCCTTTCGTACTGCTGCTCGACGAGGGTCTTGACCTCGTGGTCGATGGCCTCGGCGGTCTTGTCGCTGTAGGGCTTGGTGAAGCCGTACTCGTTGCTGCCGGTGGAATCGTAGAAGCTCAGGTTGCCGACGTTCTTGCTCATGCCGTAGTAGGAGACCATGGCGTAGCCCTGCTTGGTGACTTTTTCGAGGTCGCTGAGGGCTCCGGTGGAAATCTTGCCGAAGTTGACATCTTCGGAGGCGCGGCCTCCGAGGGTGGCGCACATCTCGTCCTCGAGCTGCTCGGTAGTGGTAATCTGCCGCTCTTCGGGCAGGTACCAGGCGGCGCCGAGCGACTGCCCACGGGGGATGATGGTAACCTTGATGAGCGGGCTGGCGTGTTCGAGCAGCCAACTGACGGTGGCGTGTCCGGCCTCGTGGTAGGCGATGGTCTTGCGCTCGGAGGGGGTGATGATGCGGCTCTTCTTCTCGAGACCGCCGACGATGCGGTCCACGGCGTCGAGGAAGTCTTGCTTCTCGATGACCTTCTTGCCTTTGCGGGCGGCGATGAGGGCGGCCTCGTTGCAGACGTTGGCGATGTCGGCGCCGGAGAATCCGGGGGTCTGCTTGGCCAGGAAGTCCGTGGCCAGCTCGGGCGACATCTTGAGGGGCTTGGTGTGGACCTCGAAGATCTGCTTGCGCTCGTTGAGGTCGGGCAGATCGACGTTGATCTGGCGGTCGAAACGTCCGGCGCGGAGCAGGGCGCGGTCGAGGATGTCGGCGCGGTTGGTGGCGGCCAGGATGATGATGCCGCTGTTGGTGTCGAAGCCGTCCATCTCCGTCAGGAGCTGGTTGAGGGTGTTCTCGCGCTCGTCGTTGGACCCGAAGTTCGGGTTGCGCCCGCGGGCGCGGCCGATCGCGTCGATCTCGTCGATGAAGATGATGCAGGGGGCCTTCTCCTTGGCCTGCTTGAAGAGGTCGCGCACGCGGGAGGCGCCCACGCCGACGAACATCTCGACGAAGTCGGAGCCGGAGAGCGAGAAGAAGGGCACGTGCGCCTCTCCGGCGACGGCCTTGGCCAGGAGGGTCTTGCCGGTTCCGGGAGGGCCGACCAGCAGGGCTCCCTTGGGAATCTTGCCGCCGAGCTCGGTATATTTCTCGGGCTTCTTGAGGAAATCGACGATTTCCATGATTTCGACCTTGGCTTCCTCGAGGCCTGCCACGTCGCCGAAGTTGGTCTTGACCACGTCGGCCTCGCGGTCGAAAACCTTGGCGCGGGACTTGCCGATGGAGAAGATGTTTCCAGCGCCGCCGGGGCCTCCGCCGCCGCTCATGCGCCGGAAGATGAAGACCCAGATGGCCACCAGGATGATGACCGGCAGCAGCCAGCCGAGCAGATCGCCCAGGATGTCGGGGCGGTCCTCGTAGCGGATGGTGATGCGCCGCTCGACCGGGTAGTCCTTTTGCAGCTCGTCGAGGCGCTCCTCGAGGCGCTCGACGCTCCCCACGGTGAAGAAGAACTGCGGGTCGTTGTCGCCGGCGGGGGCGAAGTCGTCGGGCAGGATGTCGTTGTAGTCGCCGGTGTTGATGGCCTCGGGCGAGAGATAGACCTCCGCGCGCTTGCCATTGACCACGACAAGCTCGCGGACGTGGTTCCGGGGAATCATGTCCTGCTCGAAGCGGGAGCGGTTGATTTCCTTGGGCTCCGGCCCTAGGTTGAGGAACTGTATGCCGAAGAAGGCCAGAGCGATGAGGCCATAAATCCAATAGACATTGAATTTTGGCCGCAGCTTGTTGTCGCCGTTCTGGTCTTCACCTTGGGGCCTGTTGTTTTGTTCTGCCATTTGAGATTTGACGTTGCTTGTGGGTGATGTGCCTTCAAGCGCCGTACCATTGCCCATTTGTCAGGCAAATTGGCGCCACCTGGCCTTTTTGTCAGTAAGCCTCCTCGATGGCTGTGGCCTTGGCGTCGGCCCAGAGCTCTTCCAACTGGTAGAACTCGCGGTGCTCGGTCTGGAACACGTGTACGACCACGTCGCCATAGTCGAGCAGCACCCAGTTGGCGTGCTGGTAGCCGAAGCGTTTGAGGAGCCTGTCTTGGGTCTGCTTCTTGACCAGCTCTTCCACGTAGGAGGCGATGGCGTCAACCTGGGTCGAGGACTGGGCGTCGGCGATCACGAAGAAGGAGCAGATGGCGTTGTCGAGGTGGCGCATGTCGAGGCTGACGATCGAATTGCCTTTCTTCTCTTTCATGGCCTCGATGACCGTGTCCACCAAAACCAGCGTGCTTTCGTTGTTGAAATTCATGGATGATATTTTTGTTCGGCCCAAAATTAAAAAAATAAAGCCAAAGCTAAGGTTTTTCGCGCACAATGGCCCACGATGCTCGGGCAGGCTCTGCCCGGCAGCCCAATTCCCGCGAGAATATCGGAGCCCGATGTCCGAGATTTGGCCAAAAGAGCGTAGATTCGCGCCCGCCACGCGTTGGCGGAGCGCCCAGGGCGTCCTCCCGACAACGCCCAAGGCCGCCCCCTTTTCCCATGACAACATCCCGGACATGAAGACCAAAAAAGACAAGATCAACATCGTTACCCTGGGCTGCTCCAAGAACCTGGTGGACTCGGAGGACCTCCGCACCCAGCTTGCCCGAAGCGGCTTCAACATCGTACACGACCAGGACCACTCGGACGCCCGAACCGTCATCATCAACACCTGCGGGTTCATCAAGGACGCCAAGGAGGAATCCGTCAACACCATCCTGCGCGCCGTCCATGCCAAGGAAAAGGGCGTGCTCGACCATGTCTATGTCATGGGATGCCTCTCGCAGCGCTACAAGAAGGACCTCGAGGCCGAGATTCCGGACGTGGACAAGTACTTCGGCGCCAACAACATCCCCGACATCGTCAAGGAGTTCAAGGTCGATTACAAGAAGGAGCTCGTGGGCGAGCGCATGACCTTCACGCCCAAGCATTACGCCTACATGAAGGTCTCCGAGGGCTGCGACCGCACCTGCGCGTTCTGCGCCATTCCGCTCATGCGGGGCCGGCACGTCTCCAAGCCCATGGACGAGCTCGAGCAGGAGGCCCGCAACCTGGTGGCCGCGGGCGTCAAGGAAATCATGCTCATCGCCCAGGACATGTCGTTCTACGGATTCGACCTCTACGGCGAGCTCAAGCTGGCCGAGCTGCTCGAACGGCTCAGCCAGGTCGAGGGCCTGCGCTGGATCCGCCTGCACTACGTCTATCCGACCAAGTTCCCCCACGAGGTCCTGCGGGTCATGCGCGAGCGGCCCAACATCTGCAAGTACGTGGACATGCCCTTGCAGCACATCACTGACAACATGCTCAAGATCATGCGCCGAGGCGGAAGCCAGCAGAAGACCCTCGACCTGGTCCGCAAGTTCCGCCAGGAGGTGCCCGGCATCGCCATGCGCACCACCCTGCTCGTCGGCCACCCCGGCGAGACCCTCGAGGACTTCGAGGCCCTCAAGCAGTTCGTCCGCGAAAGCCGCTTCGACCGCCTGGGCGTCTTCACCTTCTCGAACGAGGAGGACACCCACGCCTACCGCAAGCTCACCGACGACATACCCGAGAAGGAGAAGCAGCGCCGGGCCGACGAAATCATGGCCATCCAGCAGGAAATCTCCCTCGAGCTCAACCAGGCAAAGGTCGGAAAGACCCTGCGCGTGCTGCTCGACCGCCGCGAGGGCGACCAGTGGGTCGGACGCACCGAGGCCGACTCGGTCGAAGTCGATAACGAGGTGCTCCTCGAGGCCAACGGGCACGAGCTGGCCGAGGGAATGTTCGTGGACGCGCTCATCACCCAGGCCGAAGACTACGACCTGCTGGGGCAAGTCGTGGCCCTGGCCTGAACCGAAAATCGCATGCGCCGCGCCGCGAAGGCGGGACTTCCGAGAACCCCCGGAAGCTCCCGCCTTCGGCGTTTTCACCCTTTCCAGCACCAGGGGAAAGCACCCGAAATTGGCACCAGGCGCCCAGCGCCGCCCCAGGGCCAACGTCCGCTCTATCAGCCAGAAAACCCCGCGGCGGCGAATCGCAAACCTTTTCGGTTTTGGGAGACGCCAACTTTTGCCCGCCGCCGACGTATTTCTCTCTGCGCGCAAACAACCTTTGCGCCCCTGGGCGCGTCTTTGGAGTATCGCTTCAAACCACTACATTTGCCTAGAGGTGCCTTTCATGGGCGCGCGAAATGCACCGGCGACAAACCTTAACTCCGAATCAATGAACGTAGCACTAGTCGGTTATGGATACTGGGGGAAAATCCTGCTCAAGAACCTCTTGGAAATCAAGGACTTCAACCTCAAAGCTGTGGTGGACCTCGACTATGAGCAGCTCAAACCCATAAAGGCCGAGCATCCCGAAATCGACATTTCCGCCAACTACCAGGAGGTTTTCAAGCGCGACGACATCGAGGCCGTGCTGGTCGGCACCGAAGAGACCACGCACTACCAGATCGCCCGCCATGCCCTGCACATGGGCAAGCACGTCTTCATCGAAAAGCCCATGACCTGCTCCTTCTCCACCTCGAAGGAGCTCGTCCTGCTGGCCGAAAAGAATGACAGAACCCTGATGGTCAACCACTTGCTGCTCTATTCGCAGCCCGTGGTCAAAATCAAGGAGCTGCTGGCCGACAAAAGGGGCGACATCCTCTACATCGACTGCATGAGGGTCAGCTTCGCCCCGCAGATCCGCAAGCGCATCAACGTCCTCTGGGACCTGGCCCCGCACGACATTTCCGTGGTCAACTACCTCCTCGAGGACATGCCCGTCTGCGTCAGCGCCAGCGGCGTGCCCAACGTCAGCACCGAGAACCAGGACACCGTGGACTGCTCGCTCTACTACCGCCGAGGCAAGATCATCAACCTCAAATTCTCCTGGAAATACCCCCTGCGCAAGCGCCAGACCCTCATCCGCACCCACGACGAGGTCATGGTCTATGACGAGTGCTCCGAGGACTCCAGCATCCACGTCTTCTCGGTCAACTCCGACAGCCAGGCACCGGCCAAGCACCCCGTGGAGCGCGTGCCGCCGCTGGCCGTGGCCCTCAAGGACTTCCTCTACTCCATCGAAATCGGCCACCAGCCACTGGCCAGCGGCAAATCGGCCCTCGACGTCATCAAGATCATCGACGCGCTGCAAAGCTCGCTCGACAACAACGGCGAGAAAGTTTTCCTCGACCTCGACCCCTACCGGCTGAAATCCACAAACAGCACCTACGACTACATCCTGGAACGCTGACAAGCCCCGCCAACAACGGCCCATTTTCCTCAAAAATAAAGGTTTTCGCTTCGGCGAAAACCTTTATTTTTGCACCTCGATTCTCGACCCTAAAACCCAACCCCACCATGCTCAACATCCTGACCAGCCTCTTCAAGTCCAAAGGAAAATCCAACATCCAAGCAACGGCCCAGCACCGCTTCTTCTTCGTCGAAAACACCAAGATCAAGCGCAAGGACGAAAAACTCTGCGGGTTCATCGAGAACATCATCGTGGACGATGACACCGCCTTCCTGGAGATTCCCGTCAAACCCGAACTGGCCCCGCAGGTACACGAAAAAGCCTTCGGCGTCTCAAAAGTGGAGCAGAAGCTGGGCATCTACTTCGCCAGCGAAGACATCTTCAAGAAACTCAACGCCCTGAAAGCCAGTGGAAAACGCCTCAGCATCCTGCACATTTCGCCCGAAAGGCAGTGCATGTTGTTCGGCGAGCACAACGGCATGGCCATCCAGCAGCTCGGCCCCAACTTCGTGCAGCTCGAAGGCGAGGAAAGCGACATCTTCAACAAAGTCTCCATCGAATACGCCGACAAGCTCGCCGGAAATGTCTGATTTCGACCATCCTGACCTCGACAGGGACTACTGGCAGAACCGCTACGAGGAGCGGCTCACGGGCTGGGACATGGGCGGCGTCTCGCCTCCCATAGCCGCCTACTTCGAGCAGGTGCCCGACCGCCAGGCCCGCATCCTGATCCCCGGCGCCGGAAATGCCCACGAGGCCGAGCACCTCTTCCGGCTCGGATTCCAGAACGTCCATGTGCTCGACATCGCCCGCGCGCCCTTGGAGGCCTTCCGGCGCCGCTGCCCGGATTTCCCCAGCCAGAACCTCCACCACGAGGACTTCTTCGACCACAGCGGCCAGTACGACCTCATCGTCGAGCAGACCTTTTTCTGCGCCATTGGCCCCGAGCTGCGCATGCACTACGTCCTGCGCACGCTCGAGCTGCTCGCGCCGGGCGGCAAGCTCGTCGGCCTGCTCTTCAACCACCCCATGCACGGCGGGCCTCCCTTCGGCGGAACGCTCGCCGAGTACGAGTCGCTTTTCCTGCCTCTGTTCGAGGCCTACGCGGGCGAGGCCTTCGCCTTGTGCGACAACTCGATCTCCCCCAGGGCCGGTCGCGAGTTCTTCATGCGGCTCCGCAAGCCCGTCTAGGCCCTCTCCCACCCGACCTCCCGCCCGGAAAGCCCGGCTCCAGCCCATGCTGGAGCCGGGCTTTTCCTTTGGAAATGAAGCCTTTCGACTTTTGCTCCCCAAAATATTGAAAAAAAAAGTTAATATTCCTTGTCTAGCACAATAAATCGTGTTATCTTCGTATCGCATGCACGAACCGGACGCCACTTTACTGCCAGAACACAAGTTGAGAAGAGGTCTCGTCCAAAAGACAAATAGCCCAAAGCCATGTTTGCCATAACCAACATAAAACCCGGCAGAAACTAGGCGCATCGGACTCCCATGAGTTTTTCCTTGGCCATGACATTTTATTCCCAATAGTGGAAAATATCCCAAATTCGGATACAACCACGCCCAACAGAACATCCGCGACGCGGACATGCAAACCCCAATTGACCAGCAACAAAACACGCTACATGGAAACACGCTACCCTGAAAAGTTGATGACGATCGGCCTCGGCTATTGGCAATCGAAAGTCGTCCTCACCGCCGCCAAGCTCAAGCTCTTCACCCTACTGGGGCAAGAAAGCCTTGAAGCCGAGCAAATTCGCCAAAAGCTGAAACTGCACGGGCGCGGCTTGGCCGATTTCCTGGATTCGCTGTTCGCGATGGGATTGCTGACCCGCGAAAACCACGCTGGCCAGCACTTCTACGGCAACACGCCAGAGACCCTCGAGTACATGGTCGAAGGCACTCCCCGCTACATCGGTGGCGCCTTGGAAATGTTTGACGACCGCTTCGTCTATATGAGCCGCCTGGAGGAAGCCCTGCGGACTGGCGAGAACCAAAACAAGGCCTTCACCGGGATGAGCCTGTTTGACGACGTTTACTCCACCCACGAGAAGCTCATCCGCTTTGCCAACGGCATGACCGGCCTCCAACTGCCCGCGTTCGCCGAGCTGGCACGCCGCTTCGACTTTTCGGCCTACCAGACCCACCACGACATTGGCGGATCCCTGGCAACGCTCTCCATCCAATTGGCCTTGCAAAACCCACACTTGCGCAGCGTGAGCCTCGACCTGCCCTACATCACCGAGGCAACTGCCGAGAACATCCGCCAACACGGCGTCCAGGAAAGCGTCAAGGCCGGGGTCATCGACTTCTTCAAGGAGGATTTCCCAAAATCGGACGTGTTCACCATGGGAATGATACTCCACGACTGGGACCAGGAGCAAAAGCGAACCCTCATCCGAAAAGCATACGAAGCGCTGAATCCAGGCGGCGCGCTTATCGCTGTCGAAAACATCATCGACGACGAACGCGAGAAAAATCTCTTCGGCCTCCTCTTTTCATTGGTCATGCTCATCGAGACCGAAGGCGGCTACGATTTCACCTTCGCCGAATTTGACCAACTAACCCAAGAGGCCGGATTCCAACGGACCGAACTGACGCGGCTGGCGGGGCCCGTCCATGCAGCGGTGGCCTACAAATGATGGCTTTCCGAAGGTCGGAAAGCTCCTTTTTTCAACCTAAAACCAAAACCCACAATGGAAGTTTCAAAATCGAAGTACTTGCACATCGAGTACCATGCCGACAAGCAGATCCTCAAGGCCATCTGGCAAGCCGAGAGCGAAAGAATGACTCCCGAAGACTTCATGGACGAAATCACGATCTGGAAGGAATCCATCCTGAAAACCAAGCCCACGCGGCTGCTGGTCGATTCGAAGAAGATGTTTTTCACCATCACCCCCGATGTCCAAACCTGGTTCGTGACGGAAATCTTCCCCGCCTATGCCAAGGCGGGCGTCGCGCGCAACGCCTTCATCGAATCGGAATCGGTCTATTCCTCGGTCTCCATCGAGCAGACCATCGAAGAGAATGCCAATGCGCCCTTCGAGACCCGCTACTTCATGACCGAATCCGTGGCCATTGACTGGCTCATGGCCAAGTAAAACGAAAAGCCGCGGCCCTGGGGCCGCGGCTTGTTCTTTCATTCGGCCAGCAAGGCCTCGATTTTCAGGGCCAGGATTTCCAACTGCTGCTCCGGGGTCAGGTGGGTGCTGTCCAGCTCCAAGGCGCCCTCGGCCTTGCGCAGCGGGCTTTCGGCGCGGCCTTGGTCCTCGCGGTCGCGCATGACGAGGTTTTGCAGCACCTCCTCCAGGCTGGTCGTGTCGCCCTTGGCCCGCAGCTCGGCGTGGCGGCGCTGGGCGCGGACTTCGGGCGAGGCCGTCATGAAGACCTTCAGGTCGGCGTCTGGGAAGACCACCGTGCCAATGTCGCGGCCATCGAGCACCACCGAGCGCGACTGGCTCATCTGCCGCTGCAAGGCCACCATCTGCTGCCGCACGGCCCGTATCTTGCTGACCTCGCTGACCCAGTTGGCCACCTCCATGCCGCGGATTTCCTGCTCCACGTCCTGGCCGTCGAGCAAGGTCCGGTTGGTCTGGGTCTCGGCGTTCCAGTCGAAGGCGATGCGGATGCCCTCAAGGTCCTGGGCCAGAGCCAGTTCGTCCACCTCGCCCCCGCGGATGTGGCCACCGCGCAAGGCCACCAGCGTGGCGCAGCGGTACATGGCCCCGGTGTCGATGAACATGAAGCCGAAGCGCCGGGCGAGCTGCTTGGCCACGGTGCTTTTCCCGCAAGAGGAATGGCCGTCGATGGCGATTTTCAGTTTTTTCATGGATGAATTGCGAAAGCTGGGAAATGGAACAAGGTTCAATCAATGCGCTTGCAGCCAGTTTTTGCCGATGCCCGTTTCCACGAGCAGCGGAACAGAAAGCTCAAGCGCGTTCTCCATCCCGTCCTTGACCAGGGCGCGCAGGCGGTCGAGCTCCGGCTCGGGGCAGTCGAAGACCAGCTCGTCGTGGACCTGGAGGATCATGCGGGCGGCCAGGCCTTCCTCCTTGATGCGGCGGTGGATGGCGATCATGGCCAGCTTGATCAGGTCGGCGGCCGAGCCTTGGATGGGCGCGTTGATGGCGTTGCGCTCGGCGGCCTGCCGGGCGATGGCGTTGGCGGAGTTGATCTCGGCCAGGCGGCGCTTGCGGCCGAGCAGCGTCGCGACGAAGCCGTTCTCGCGGGCATCGGCCACGGCCTTCTCCATGCTCAGGCCCACCTTGGGGTAAGTCTGGAAGTAGCCGTCAATCAAGGCCTTGGCCTCCTGCCGGGGGATGTTCAGGTTCTGCGCCAGGCCAAAGGACGAGATGCCGTAGATGATGCCGAAGTTGGCCGACTTGGCCTTTCCGCGCATGTCGCGGTCCACGGCCTCGGGCGCGACGCCGTAGATCTTCGCGGCTGTGGCCGTGTGGATGTCCAGGCCCGAGCGGAAGGCCTCGATCATCTGCTCGTCCTGGCTGAGGTGGGCTACCAGCCGCAGCTCCACCTGCGAGTAGTCGGCCGAGACCAGCCAGCGGTCGGGGGCCGAGGGCAGGAAGGCCTCGCGGATGCGCCGCCCGTTGTCCTCGCGGATGGGGATGTTCTGCAAGTTGGGGTTGTTGGAGCTGAGCCGCCCGGTGCTGGCCACGGCCTGGTTGAATGAGGTGTGCAGCCGGCCCGTAAGAGGGTCCAGCATCTTCGGCAGGGCCTTGACGTAGGTGGATTGCAGCTTTTGCATCCCCCTGTATTCCAGCACTTTGGAAACGATGGGGTGCTTGTCGGCCAGCTTTTGCAGCTCGATTTCGGAGGTGGCGTACTGCTTGGTCTTGGTCATCTTCGGCTTGTCCGTAACCTTGAGCTGCTCGAAGAGGATCTTGCCCAACTGCTGCGGCGAAGCGATGTTGAACTCCTGCCCGGCCAAGGCGTGGATCTGCTTCTCGGCCTGGGCGATCTGCTGTTCGAGCTCCTGCTCAAAGCGGGCCAGGGCCTCCGAGTCCAGGCCGATGCCCTGGCTCTCCATGTCGAGCAGGACCTCGACCAGGGGCATCTCCAGGTTTCGGAACACGGTATCGACTTCCTGCTCGCGCAATTCCTTTTCGAGCAAGGCTTTCAGCTCGAAGGTCAGGTCGGCATCCTCGCAGGCGTAATCGCGGATCTTGTCGAGGGCCACTTGGCGCATCGAAATCTGCTGCTTTCCCTGCCCTATGAGCTCCTCAATCTCGATGGGCTGATAGCCCAAGTACTTGTGGCAGAGGACCGTAAGGTTGTGGCGCAGGTCCGGGTCCACCAGGTAGTGGGCCAGCAGGGTGTCGAAGAGCGGACCTTTGAGGTCGAGGCCGTAGTTGCGCAAGATCTGCCAGTCGTACTTGATGTTCTGGGCCACCTTCTCGACGTTTTGGCTCTCGAAGGCCGGGCGGAAAAGCTCGAGCCGTTCCTTGGCCTGCCGCTGGTCTTCGGGCATGGGCACGTAAAAGGCCGTCCCGACCTGGTGGCAAAGGGCCAGCCCGACGGCCTTTGCGTGCCGGGCCTCGATGTTGTCGGTCTCGAAGTCGAAGCAGAAGGACGGCTGGGCCAGGAGGCTCTCGGCCAGCCGCCGGACCTGCTCGGGATCCTCGACCAGCTCGTAGTGGTGCGGGCGGTCGGCCAGGGTCTTGAAAGTGGCGGCGGGCTGGGCTTCCACTTGCTCCTGGGCGGCTGGCGCGGGCTCCGGCGCGGGCGTGTTCGGCGCGCCGAAGAGGGTGCCTTGCGGGAACTCGGGCGGCGCGGCCTGCCGCTCGGGCTCGGCGCCCAACACCCTGCGGGCCAAGGTGTTGAACTCCAGCTCCTCGAACAAGACCTTGAGCGTCTCGCGGTCGGGCTCCTTGAGGGCGCAGGCCTCGGAGTCGAAGGCCAGTGGCACGTCGGTGCGGATCGTGACCAGGACGCGGGCCTGCTCGACCAGGTGGCGGCTGGCGGAGACTTTCTCCTTCTGCTTGCCCGAGAGCTTGTGCAGGTTCGCGTAAAGCCCCTCGATGCTGCCATACTTTTCGAGCAAGGATTTGGCAGTCTTTTCGCCGACTCCGGGAATGCCGGGTATGTTGTCGCTGGTGTCGCCGCAAATGGCCAGGAAATCGACCACACGCGCCGGATCGCCCACGCCGAAGCGCTCGGCCACCTGGGGCGGCCCAATGAGCTCGACTTCGTTTCCGGCACGCGCGGGCTTGAACATCACGACATTGTCCGAGACCAGTTGGGCGTAGTCCTTGTCGGGCGTCATCATGAACACCTTGAACCCCTCGCGCTCGGCCTGCTTGGCCAGGGTGCCGATGATGTCGTCGGCCTCGAATCCCTCGGCCGTGAGCACGGGGATGTTGAGGCCCTCGACCAGGCGCTTGATGTAGGGCACGGCGATCTTGAGGTCCTCGGGGGTCTCGGGGCGCTGGGCCTTGTACTCGGGGAAAAGCTGGTGCCGGAAGGTGGGCGCGGGCAGGTCGAAGGCCACGGCCATGTGGGTGGGCTTCTCCTTCTGCAAGACCTCGAGCAAGGTGTTGGCGAAACCGAAGATGGCCGAGGTGTTGAGCCGCTTGGAGTTGTAGCGCGGATTCTTGATGAAAGCGAAATGCGCCCTGAAAATCAAGGCGTAGGCATCGAGCAGGAAAAGTTTCTTGGATTCCATTCGGGGATGAGGTTCGGTTGGGTCGTGGCCCGCTAAGGTAAGCATTTCGGCCCAAAGCGGCACGGCCCGAGCGCGAAGAGGCGCGGCCCCTTTCGCCCCCAAAACCTTCGAAAAGAAGAAAGCCCCACCAGTTGGAAGCACCGGCGAGGCTTTCAAAAAAGAAGTGCCCAAAGAGGGATTCGAACCCCCGACCAATAGAACCACAATCTACTGCTCTACCTACTGAGCTATCTGGGCCTTTCGGGACGCAAATTTAATAAAAAAGTACGGAAATGAGCAAATATTTTCATGAAAAAAAGCGCAAAAACCTGAAATTCAGGCCTCTCAATTTTGCGGCAGCGCGTCCAAGCGGGCCAATCCGGCCTTGGCGCGCTGCTCGATGCTGCTCTTGTACTCCTTGAGGTTGATGCGCAAGGCCAGCTCGTAGGCGGCCCTGGCCTGCTGGGGCCGCCGGGCCAGCTCGTGGATGAGGGCGGTCTGCAAGGCGGCGTAGGGCGCGAAGTAGTGGGGCAAGCCCTGTCCGCGCTCGATGACCTGGGCGTAGCTGCGCAGGGCCAGGTCCTGCTGGCCGAGCTTGTGCTGGTTGCGGGCCACGCGGTAGAGGCGCTCCAGCTCCTCGCGGTCGCTGAGCTCCTGGGCGGCCAGCCCATCGAGCTGCTGGAGCGAGCGCTGGTAGTATCCGCCATCGAAGAGCAGCCGGGCGCGGAGCAGCTCCACCCGGGGCGGCTGCGCGGCCTGGCTCTCGTACTGGGCCTGCTTGTCGGCCTCGGTGGTCTCCAGGCCGGCCTCGAGCACGCGGGTCGTCCACTGCCCGAAAGCCCGGGCGTCGCCGAAGATCAGGGCGTGCCAGGCCAGCTTCTGGCGGGTGGCCTTGGCGTAGTGCCCATCGGGCGACTGGGCCAGGAAGAGCAGCAGCGGCTGGTTGGCATCGGCGTCGAGGCGGTAGAGCTTGACGGTGCCCAGGAGGTAGTCCAGGTAGGGCAAGGGGCTCTGGGTCGGCGAGCTTTCGTAGGCTTGTAGCAGGCCAATGGCCAGTCCGCTCTGCCCGGCGTGGATGGCCGCGAGGGCGTGGCAGTAGAGCAAAGGCGGGCCATGCGTGCCGACGGCCCGTCCCTCCGCGCGCAGGAAGAGCAGGGCCTCGTCGTCCTGGCTGCTGAAGAAGATGCGGGCGAAAGTGCCCAGCAGCAGGGCCTCGGAAAGGTTGGCGGGATCCTGGTCGGTCTGGAGCGCGCCGTCGAGGAAGCGGTCGAGCAGGCTGCGCCCCAAGGCCAGGTCGCCTTCGAACAAGATAGCGGAACTGAGCCATGAGAACTTCTCGGGCACGGTGCCGAGGATGAGCTTGAAAATGCCCATGACCTTGATGGTCAACGGGTTGTTCGGAAACAACCGCTCGGCTTCCTGGATGTGTTTGCCCGACTGGTAAACGGCCAGGGCCGCGCGGAAGGTCTCGCCATAGAGGTAGGACAACACGGCGTTGTGCAGGTGCAGCTCGGCCAGCGCTCCCTCGCGGAAGGGCTGGCCCGCGGGCAGGCGCTCCAGGCGCTCGACCCAGGCGGGGAAGCTCTGCTGGTACGACTGGTAGGCGGCGGGCTGGTGCTGGCTGAGCAGCCGGACGAACTGCCCGTAGCAGTGCAAGTAGTCGGCGCATCGGTTGAGCGGATCCTCGGCCTTGACCCGCAGCAGCCTGGCCTGGGCCTTTTCGAGCTCCAGGTCCAGGAAAAGGGCCTGCGCCTCGCGGCAACCGGCGTCGAAGTCGAAGCTGTCGGCGGCGGCAGGCTTTGCCGCCACGAAGAAGGCCAGGGCCAAGAGCAGGGGGAAGGTACGCATGGGCGGAGGTTGTGGAAGGCATGGGACAAAGGGCGGGCAGGAGCAAAGAAAAGGCCATTTTCCGGTTTCGGAAAATGGCCCTCGCGCTTTGGGCGCCGCGCGGCTGTCCGCCGGGCTTACTCCTGCTCGATGAGCGACTCGTCGTCGGAGCCGATGAGGATCCGGCCGCAGTATTCGCACACGATGATTTTCTTGTAGTTGGCCACCTCGATCTTGCGCTGGGGCGGGATGAGGTTGAAGCATCCGCCACAGGCGCCGCGCTGGATGGGCACCACGGCCAGGCCGTTGCGGGCTCCGCCGCGGATGCGGTGGTAGGCCCCTAGGAGCCTGGGCTCGATGTTTTTTTCGAGCAGGGCGACCTCGTTGAGCAGGACGGCCTCGCGCTCGTTGGTCTCGGCGCTGATGTCCTTCATCTCCTTGAGCTTCTGGTCGAGCTCCTGGTTGAACTTCTCCAGCTCGCGGTTGGCTTCGTCCACCAGGGCCTGCTTGTTGTCGATTTCGATCTTGGCCTCCCTGGCCTTTTTCTTGGCCAGTTGGATTTCAAGGTTCTTGTACTCGATTTCTTTTTCGAGGGATTCGAACTCGCGGTTGTTGCGGATGTTGTTCTGCTGCTCCTTGTATTTGGCGATGGCGGCCTCGCTGTCCACGATCTGATCTTCCTGGATGGCGATTCGCCTCTTTTGCTCGGCAATGGCCTCCTCGTGCTTGGACACGCGGGTCTCAAGCCCGGTGATGGAGTCTTCGAGATCCTGCACCTCCAGGGGAAGCTCGCCCAGAAGGATCTTGATTTTGTCGATTTCCGAGTGGACTTTCTGAAGCTGGCTCAGGTTCATGAGCCTTTCTTCGATGGTCCGGGTTGTGATGTTGGCGCTCATGGCTTAAAAATAAGTTATCGGATTGGTGTCTTTCTCCACGGGGAGGCAGGCAAAAGTAGGGAATTTTTCGGAAATCATGGAGCAGAGCAGGCCGATTGTGAACTGCTCGCTTTCGAAATGCCCAATGTCGGCCAGCAAGATGCGGCCCTCGGCGTCGAAGAACTCGTGGTACTTGAAGTCAGCGCTGACGTAGGCCTGCGCCCCCGAGGCGATGGCCTTGTGCCGCAGGAAGCTGCCCGCCCCGCCGCAAAGGGCCACCTCGCGGATGGGCTTGCCGAGCAGGGCCGTGTGGCGGATGGCCCCGACGCGGAACTCGCGCTTGAGCAGGGCCAGGAACTCGAGCTCGGGCATTTCATGGGGCAGGCGGCCGACCATGCCGGCGCCCACCATGGGGTTCTCGTTGGCCAGCGGGTAGAGGTCGAAGGCCACCTCCTCGTAGGGGTGCGCGGCGCGCAGGGCGCGCACGATGGCGCGCTCTAGGTGCTTGGGCAGGACGGTCTCGACGCGGGTCTCGGGCTCGCGGTGCAGTTGGCCGACGGCTCCCACGAAGGGCTTGGCCCCCTGCCCGGCGCGAAATGTGCCCGTGCCCTCGAGGTTGAAGCTGCACGAGTCGTACTGGCCAATCTGCCCGGCCCCGGCCTCGAACAGGGCCAGGCGCAGGGCGTCGGCCTGGGCCGTGGGCACGAAGGTTACGAGCTTGAGCAGGTCGCCCTTCTCGGGGGCCAGGATGCGCCGGTCGAGCAGGCCCATCTTGTCGGCGATGGCATCGTTGACGCCCTGCCGGACGCTGTCGAGGTTGGTGTGCGCGGCGTAGATGGCGATCTTGGCCTCGAGGGCGGCCATGACCACGCGCTCCACGTAGGTGGCCCCGGTCAGGCGCTTGAGGCCGCCGAAGATGATCGGGTGGTGGGCCACGATCAGGCCCGCGCGGCGCTCCTTGGCCTCGCGTACCACGGCCTCGGTCACGTCGAGCGTCACCAGGACCTTCTCGATGGACCAGTCGGGCTGGCCCACGAGCAGGCCGGCGTTGTCGTAGCTGGCCTGGTACGACGGGGGCGCCAGGCGGTCGAGCAGCGAGGTGATGTCTTGGACGCGCATCAGGGAAGTTTTGGGGTCAGAGGTTCTCCTTGAGCTCCACGAGCAGGCCGCGGATGGTTTGGAGGGAGTTGACGATCGCGAAGGTGTGCTCGGTGTCCTCGCGGTTTTCGCGCAGCTTCTTCTGGGCCCCGCGCAGGGTCATTCCTTTTTCCTTGACCAGGTGGTAAACCAGGTGCAGGTTGCGGATGTCCTTGGGCGTGAAAAACCGGTTGCCCTTCTTGTTCTTCTGGGGCTTGATCATCGCGAACTCCTTTTCCCAGTATCGGATCAAGGAGGTGTTCACCTCGAAAAGGTCGGCGACCTCCCCGATGGAAAAGAACAGCTTGTCAGGATTTTCAGCCAGGGTTTTGTCGATTTTTTCAATCATTGCTGCGGAGTGGTGTTGCGAAATCGGTTGAACGGGAATGGCTATCCCGCCGCTGCCCATTCGCGGTTAAAGATAAACCATCGCCGCGAGCTGGCAAAATGGACGGGCTTGAATCTTTTTGACGAGCTTTTTCTTTCCCAAAGTTTCTAAGTCAAAAGAATAATCGGTATCTTTGGCAAGTAAACCAATTAAACCATCAACACATTAACAACTGATGAAATACCTCGTTTCGTGGATGGCCAATCGCAACGACTTCTTGGAAGACGGAGCAGCCATCAATGCAGAAGGGCCAAACAGCCGACTACAGCGGTTCTTCTTCCAACCAAGGGCATACGACAGCCACTTGATTCTCTACTCGACCCCCAACGAAGGCGAAATGGCCCATCGCCTCGTCGAGCACCTGCGCGGACAGCACCCTGAACGCCACATCGAGCAACGCTGCCTGGAAATCGCCGACCCTTCCGAACAACGCCAAATCGTCGATCGGCAGTTGGAGCTTCTGGCAAGTTTCAAGGAAGACGACCAAGTCGAAATCTTCTACTCGGCAGGAAGCGACATGGTTCGCCTGGCATGGTTCCTTTCCACCCAACTGCACAAGAAGAAGGCCAGCCTCTTCACCTTCGGACAGAAAGGCACCAACCCGGAGGCGACGTCCAGCTTCCAGCCTATACAGTTCGAGACCGACGAGCCCTACTTCCAGCTCCGCTCCCGCACCAGCGCCATGGAAAGGTACCAGAAGAACTTCTACCTGGGCTCGACGCTGCAGGCCGAGTACTTCCGCGCCCGATCCATCGCCTCGGCCCGCAACATCAGCGTGCTCATCCTGGGTGAGACCGGCGCCGGCAAAGAGCTGCTCGCCAGGTTCATCCACGAGGACTCCGCCCGCGCCAAGGCGCCCTTCGAGGTCGTCAACTGCGGGCCGCTGCTCACCAGCCAGGAGCTCCAGTCCAAGCTCTTCGGCCACGCCAAAGGCTCCTTCTTCGGGGCCGAGTCCGACCAGGAAGGCATCCTGGCCCACGCCGACGGCGGCACCCTGCTGCTCGAGGATATCGGCGGCGCCGGCATCGAGGTGCAGCGCCAGATTCTCCAGTTCCTCCACGACGGCACCTTCCGCCCCTACGGCTCGCACGAGACCCGCCGCAGCGACGTCCGCATCATCGCCACCACCAACAACGACCTGTTCGACAGCGTGCAGCGCGGCCAGTTCCGCGCCGACCTCTACTACCGCCTGGCCGTCGTTACCCTCGAAGTGCCCGCCCTGCGCCTCTGGGCCGCCCGCGAGCGCGAGGAGCTCATCGACTTCCTGCTCACCCACATCCCCAAGAAGTACCACATCGACAAACCCAAGCTCGAAGTCGCCCCCTCGGCCCTCGAAAAGCTCCTCAACTACGAGTACCGTGGCAACATCCGCGAGCTTGAGCACGTCCTTACCAACTGCTACATCTTCGTCCGCAAGACCATCCGCGAGAAAGACCTGGCCAACAAGTTCCGCGTCTATGAGCCGCCCACATTCGAGATCGGCGCCTGGGAAGCCGAGCTCATCAAGAAGGCCTTCCGCCACTTCCGCGGAAACCAGACCCACACCGCCCAGGCCATCGGATGGAGCATCAACACCCTCAAGAAACGCTGCGAGGTCTTCGGCATCAACCGCGAAGACTACCATTGAGCCAAGCGGTTCCGAACCCAACGCAAAAGATCCCAAGGCCTGGTGCCTTGGGATCTTTTTTTTCGCGATTGCCCAAAGCACGGCGCGGAGTGGGAAATCTTGTCCTTTTGTAGTATCTTGGCCTAAGGACGAATTTTTCGAAAGAAAAGAAAAGTCGGCCCGATTCACAAGCATCGGAAAGCATCGGCGAACACCACTTCCACAAATTGCCCTGAAACATGGAAGAAAACCTGAAAGTCAACATCGAGGAAATCACTCTCGAGAACTTCCGAGGAATCCGCGGGAGATCCACGCTGAAGCTGCACGAGAAACTCACGGCGCTGGTCAGCGACAACGGCGCCGGCAAAACCACCGTGCTCGACGCCCTGGCCCTTCTGCTCTCCAACTGCCTTGAGGCCCTGGGCCTATTGCCCAATGGCTCAAGACTTTCCATGCGCCCGACCGACAACAACAATCTGGCCGCAGCGCAGGGTGATTACTTCCATCTCAGCGCCCAACTCCGGACCCGACACGTCGCGCCAGACTGGGACGTGGCGGACAATATCGAAGCACAAAACGCCCTGAACAATGGCAGCGGCTTCTGGGTCAAGGCCGTCGAAAAGCGCCTAAGCATCGAGCTAAAGGCCGGAAAAAAAACACCCGAGCCATTCCAGGGTGCTGAATTGTACGAGATCGCCTCCGAAATCCGGGAGTACCAAGAGCTCCGAAAGAAACACTCGGGCGTTCGCGACCCCAACGCTTACCCACTGCCCGTGGTGGCCTACTATCGCCTGGGCGCCAACCGGCAGGCAACAGGAACATCTTCCCAGGGCTCCATCGACAACAACGCCGAGATCTACCGAGACTGCCTCTGGCTGGACCTGTCCGAAAGCTCGCGCCAGCTCTTCGAATGGTTTCGCTGGACGGACCGCATGATGCGGCAGGAGCTCCCCAATCCGGAAACGAAACAACTCCTCGAAATCAAGACCCGCCAAATCGACTGGATCCGCACAGCGGTGCTGCTTTTCCTGAACGACGTTCTGCCCGAGCCTGAAAGCATCGAAAAGGAGAGCTGGCGCGACTTCAAGGCATGGGACCGCTTCGACCACCTGGCCATTGTTTACGACGAACTGCACCCCGAAGGCAGCTTCGCCTTCCGTAAGGCAAGCGACGGCGGCATCCTCCACGAAGACCAGCTCTCCTCGGGCGAGCGGCACCTTTTCGCCCTGGTGGCTGACCTGGCCTTTCGGCTTGTGATGGCCAACTACCACAGCCACAACCCTTTGCGAGGATCCGGCATCGTGCTCATCGACGAGGTGGACCTGCACCTCCACCCCCGCTGGCAGCGCAAGGTACTCCACCGACTCAACCAGACCTTCCCGGGCCTCCAGTTCGTGGTGAGCACGCACAGCCTGGCCGCCACACAAAACCTCGATGGCCCAAACATCCGCATCATGCCCGACAGCTTCAACGCCGACCTGGAGCTCCACACGCTCGGGCGCGACCTGAACGCCGTGGCCGCCGAAGCCTTCGACCTGACGGAGGAACCGGAGGAGCAGCACGCGCTGTTCGAGAAACGAAGCAGGCTCAAGACCGCCATTCGTGCGGCCGACTTCGATTCCGCGCAGGAGCTGCTCGCATCCCTGCAAGAGAAGTGGGGCGCCAACTCGCCCGAAATCACCGCGCTCCGCTCATCGCTCGAGCTGGCCCAAAGAAGCCGTGCCCCAAAGCGCGAGCAATCGGATGAAGCCGCGCGCCTGTTGGCCCAGCTCGAAAAGGTGTGGGAAAACGAACCTTGACTCCATCACCCGGAGAAATCCGGCCACGATTGCATCCCCCCAAACACAAGCCCGGAAAGATGATGCGGATCTACGACAGCGGAAGGCGCCCCGAGCCAGACGGCCCGTTCTGGAAGCAGGTGAACGAAATCCTGCTCGCCGAGCAAGGCTTCCTTTGCGCCTACACCATGATGCGGATCGAAACGGGAACCATGCAGAAAGAGCACTTCTTGCCTTCCAGCAAGCACCCAGAACGGAAACAGGACATGACCAACCTCCTGGCGGTCTGCAACGGAGGAAAGCGTCCGCGATCCGAAGGCAACTCTTGGAAAAAATTGTACGCAGACGCCAGGAAAGCCCACTTCGAATCGAAGAAGGAGTTTGTTCGCTACTTGAAAAATCCCAAATCCGCCGAATTCGAAAGCCAGAAGCACCTGATCGAATACACCGAAGACGGAGAAATCTTCTGCAAGGATACGATGCTGGAAAATGAGCTCGTGGACACCCGGCGCGGCCGGAGCTTCCTGAACCTCAACGCGCCCGAACTGGCCAAGGGACGGCGTGCGGCGTGGCAGGCGATGAAAGAGGCGCTGGACGACGCGTGCGGATCACCCGAATGGACCTCG
This sequence comes from Bacteroidota bacterium, assembly GCA_020048645.1. Lineage (GTDB taxonomy): Bacteria > Bacteroidota > Bacteroidia > Bacteroidales > UBA6013 > UBA6013. The sequence continues at coordinate 33,203 of JAIFMG010000070.1, forward strand.
ACAGAAATCCTAAGGCAGATCGAACGATGCTGGCGACGCGACCAGGACGGGCGCTTCCTCGAATACAGGGGCTTCCTGATCAGCCAGCTCAAGCGCGCCTACCTGCGGCTCGCCAGCGCATCCGCCCCAACGCGGCCCGACGCGCCGCCTCCCCACGGCAGCGCCTCCCCGAAGGCCTGACCCAAGCCCAGCCTGCGAAATCCGCACGGGCGGCCACGAAAAACGCGGCAACAAGTTCGAAAGGCGACTCTGCCGCTGGTGGGGAAACGCTTACCTTCGCATGACAAAAATCTTTCGCATGATGAACAAGAGAAGAACTTTTTCGGCGCTGCTGCTTGCCTTGGCCCTGGCCTCGGGCCAAATGGCGGGCGCCCAGACCGAATCGCCCGTACACGAGGCCGCGACGGGCACCCGCTACATCTACTGCGAGCTGGTCGGCATCGAGCGGCCGCTGAGCAACAAGGTAACCGTGTCGGTTGACTTCGGCCAGGAGCGCGGCTGGTTCGAGGACATGCGCCTGCGCGACGAGGAGACCGGGCGGCTGCAGGCCTTCAACTCGATGGTGGACGCGCTCAACTACATGGGCCAGAACGGCTGGGAGTTCGTCCAGGCCTACACCGCCAACATCGGGGGCCAGAACGTTTACCACTGGCTGCTGCGCATGAAGGTGGAATGACGGGCGCTTCGCTCGTTTTTTTGTAGGAGCTGAAAAAGGCCGCCCAGTTTCCTGGGCGGCCTTTCGGTCAAAATTGGGATGTGAAGGGTGTTCGCCGTTCTCAGCCCAGGTAGCTGAGCAGGATACCGGCCGCGATGGCCGAGCCGATGACGCCGGCCACGTTGGGGGCCATGGCGTGCATGAGCAAGTGGTTCGTGGGGTCGGCCTTGAGGCCCTCGTGCTGCGCGACGCGGGCGCTGTCGGGCACAGCCGAAACCCCTGCGGCCCCGATGAGCGGGTTGATCTTGTTCTTGCCCTTGAGGAACAGGTTCATGATCTTGGCGAAAATGACGCCCCCAGCGGTAGAGACCACGAAGGAGATGGCGCCCAAGGCGAAGATCATGATGGAGCTCGGGGTCAGGAACACGTCGGCCTGCGTGGAGGCGCCCACGGTCAGGCCAAGGATGATGGTAACACTGTCAATCAGCGGGTTGCGTGCCGTGTCGGCCAAACGTTGCGTAACGCCGGACTCCTTGAGGATGTTGCCGAAGAAGAGCATGCCAAGCAGGGGCAGGGCGCTGGGCGAGATGAAGGCCGTCAGCAGCAGGCCAATGACGGGGAACATGATCTTTTCGAGCCGGGTCACCGAGCGGGGAGGCTTCATGCGGATCTTGCGTTCCTCGGGGGTGGTCAGGAGCCGCATGACGGGAGGCTGGATGACCGGCACCAGGGCCATGTACGAATAGGCCGCGATGGCGATGGGGCCGATGAGGTTCTTGACCACGGTGCCATCGGCCAGGGTCGTGCCGTTGGCGAGCTTGGAAGCCAGGAAGATGGCCGTGGGGCCGTCAGCGCCACCGATGATGCCAATGGCGGCCGACTCCTGAAGGTTGAAGCCCAGCAGGATGGCCCCGATGAAGGTCATGAAGACGCCCAACTGGGCGGCCGCGCCCAAAAGCATCAGCTTGGGGTTCGAAATCAGGGTCGAGAAGTCGGTCATGGCACCGATGCCCAGGAAGATCAGCGGCGGATAGACGCCCTTGACCACGCCAAAGTAAAGGTAGTTGAGCACGCTGCCCTGCTCGTAGATGCCCAACTGCAGGTTGGCATCCAAGGCGAAGGGGATGTTGCCGATGATGATGCCCGTGCCGATGGGTACGAGCAGAAGCGGCTCGTAGTTGTACCGGATGCCCAGGTAGAGGAAGAGCAGGCCGACCAGGATCATGACCAAGTGCCCAGGGGTGGCGTTCGCGAAGCCAGTGTAGCCCAGGAACTGCGTTATGCCGCTCATCAGGCTATGCCCGGATTCCGGCTCGGCCCCAGTGGAGCCGAAGACCTGAAACACGCTGAGCATGGTCAGGACCATGATCAGCAAGGCCACGCTGTATTTTATGATGGTACGTTGCATTGGAAAAAGGATGTTTGGGATGAGTGGGGATCACTGGATTTCCACCAGCAGCTCGTTCTGGAGGACGACTTGGCCTTCCTTGATGTTGACTTTCAGGATGGCACCCGCCTTTTCGGCCAGCACGTCGTTCTCCATCTTCATGGCTTCCATGACCAGGAGCTTGTCGCCCAGCTTGACGACGTCGCCCTCCTTGACCATCACCTTGACGATGGTACCGGGCAGGGGCGCCTTGACGGCGAAGCCCTTGGTGACCTGGTTGGTCTTGGCGATGATGCCCTCGACCCCAGGCGCGGGCACCTTGGCGCGCACCAGCTTGGGAGTCTTCTGGACGGTCTTCTTCTCTACGTGTACGTCCACGGTGTAGAGGGTTCCGTTCACCTCGATCTCGGCTTGGTCGTTCTCGAAGCTCAGGACGCGGGTTTCGTACTCGTTGCCGCGTATGGTGAATTTGAATTTCTTCATGGTTTTGAAAAGGTTTAGGATGGTTTGGTCTTAGCGGCTCTGCCTGGTGTTGTTCATGCCGTAGAGCTTCGAGTTCCAAGGAGAATAGGTCTTGGACACGCGCTTGATGGTCATGCTCATGTCCTCCTCGTCGTGGCTGTCGTCGAAGAAGAGGTAGAGCGTCATGGCGATGGCGGCCGTCTCCTGTCCGGAGATGTCCTCGTCGGGCTCGGGCAGGTTGGCTTCCGCCTCGCGGCCCTCCGCTTTCATCTTGCGGATCTTGTTCAACCGCATCACCTTGGGAATGGCGTTGAAGACGTAGGTGAGCAGCACGAGCACCAGGAAGACGACCAGATAGCCGAACGCGGCGATGAACGCCCCAAAGACCAAGTCATCGGTGGAAAATAACAAAAGGATGGGTTTCATTGCTTTGGTTTTAGGTGAAGCCCCCCAGCCCACTCCTTAGAGCGGGATGTTGGAGTGCTTGCGGGGTGGGTTGGTGTCCTTTTTGGTGGCCAGGGTCTTCAGGGCGCGGATGATGCGGAAGCGCGTGTTGCGCGGCTCGATCACGTCGTCGATGAAGCCGTACTTCGCGGCCTCGTAGGGGTTGGCGAACTTGGTCTTGTACTCCGCTTCCTTCTCGAAAGCGTACTTGGCGGCCTCCTCGGGCGTCATCTTGGCCATTTTGCTGCCTTCGAGCACCTCGATGGCGCCCTTGGCTCCCATGACGGCGATCTCGGCCGTGGGCCAGGCGTAGTTGATGTCGCCGCGGAGCTGCTTGCAGCTCATCACGTCGTGCGCGCCGCCGTAGGACTTGCGCAGCGTTACCGTAACCTTGGGCACCGTGGCCTCGCCGTAGGCGAAGAGCAGCTTGGCCCCGTGGATGATGATGCCGCCGTACTCCTGTTGGCTGCCGGGCAGGAAGCCGGGCACGTCCACCAGCGTCACCAGCGGGATGTTGAAGGCGTCGCAGAAGCGCACGAAGCGGGCCGCCTTGCGCGAGGCGTTGATGTCGAGCACCCCGGCCAGGAAGTTCGGCTGGTTGGCCACCACGCCCACCGGCATGCCGTCCATCTTGCCGAAGCCCACCACGATGTTCTTGGCGTAGTGCCGGTGAACTTCGAGGAACTCGTTGGAATCGAGGAGAGTGTAGATGATGTCCTTGACGTTGTAGGGCTTGTTGGGGTCGTCGGGGATGATCTCGTTGAGCACGTCTTCCTGGCGGTCGATCGGGTCGGTGCAGGCCGTCGCGATGGGCTCCTCCAGGTTGTTCTGGGGCATGTACTCCAGCATCTTGCGAATCAGCAGGATGCCCTCCTCCTCGTCGTCGGCCTTGAAGTGCGAAACGCCCGAGCGGGTGGAGTGGACGGTGGCGCCGCCCAGGTCCTCGGTAGAGATGTCCTCGCCCGTCACGGTCTTGGCCACCTTCGGCCCGGTCACGAACATGTAGCTGGTCTGGTCGCTCATGATGATGAAGTCCGTCAGGGCCGGCGAATAGACCGCGCCGCCCGCGCAAGGGCCGAAGATCGCCGAAATCTGCGGCACCACGCCCGAGGCCATGATGTTCCGCTGGAAGATCTCAGCGTAGCCCGCGAGGCTCATCACCCCTTCTTGGATGCGCGCCCCGCCCGAGTCGTTCAGCCCGATGATGGGAGCACCCACCTTCATGGCCTGGTCCATCACCTTGCAGATCTTCAGCGCGAAGGTCTCCGAGAGCGAGCCGCCGAAGACCGTGAAGTCCTGGGCGTAAACGTAAACCACGCGGCCATCGATCGTGCCGTGGCCCGTGATCACCCCGTCGCCCGGGAAGACCGTTTTTTCCATGCCGAAGTTCGTGCAGCGGTGCGTGACGAACATGTCATATTCTTCAAAGCTCCCCTCGTCGAGCAGTTTCTCGATGCGTTCGCGGGCCGTGAATTTTCCTTTCTTGTGCTGGGATTCAATCCGATCAATGCCTCCGCCAAGGCGCGCTTGTTCGCGCTTTTCGACGAGTTCCCGGATTTTGTCAAGATTGCTCATGGTGTCTGGTGACAAATTGGTTTGAAATTGACTCTAGGCCAAGTCCCGCGCCAATGGGCGATAATGCCGTGGACGCGCTTGGCTTTTCAAAATTAAGGACATTGCTTATCCAATGTCCTTAGAATGGATTTAAATTCAAGCCCCATTTGCATTCAATTCTATAAATGATTGAAAAACATACACTTAAACACAGAAATCGGCTTATTTTTACAGATTCTAAATTGCGAGGCAGCTTTCCGCAAAGGTTTGCGGAAACCTGCGGAGAACACCCGAGGGCGGCCCTGGACCTCAAAAAGAGGACAGGCCCCAGCCGTGCGGAGGCATCTCCCCGCGTGCCTGGAGCCCGTCCAGGGCCACGCCCCTTTTGATGGTGCGCTTGCGGCGCGATGCTACGAAGATGTCAGGGCTACGCCCCTTTCGGATGCCTGGGCTTCGCCGCTAAAGCCCCGAAGGGGCGCAATATCATAGCGATGGGTGAAGCCCATCGGAACGCGGACACTAACCCTTGCCCAGCCCTGAAGGGGCGAAACAAACAGGCGAATGGGAAAGGTCGTAGCGAAGGAATCTGGCCCTTCATCACCCATGAGGATAATTTCGCCCCTTCGGGGCTCTCTTCTTTGGTCTGGCTCCGCTTTCTACAATCATCACACCCCTTCGGGGTTGGGCGAGGCTGCAAGGCAATCCATCACCTTTGAACGCGACTGGTATTATGCCAAGTTGCGTTCGGATATTTCACCTTTGAAGGCAAGTTGGTGCAAAAGGACCACGAAGGCCAAAGCTCAAAATGATGCCCTCGGGCGGAGGCTTGTTCGTCTTCACCATGCCAATCCATGCGAAAAACACGAGAAGCAAGGAAAAACCCGGCGCTCATCCCGCCGAGGCCTCCCACCATGCCCCGGCGGCCTCGCGGCCGAGGGTCAGCAGCAGAGGCGCCGCGGCGCGGGCGTCGGCCCGGCGCTCCTCGATGAAGGCCTGGAGGCGCGGCCACGAGGCGAAGCGGGTCGGGTCGGCCTCGGTGGGGCGCAGGGCGTGGCGGGTGCCCGTGCCCTCGATGAGCAGCAGCCGGCCTTCCTCGAAGCGGTAGTCGAGCAGCTCGTGCAGCGGCAGGGCCTGCCAGCGCCCTGCGGCCGCGTGGAACAGCCGCAGGTTGGTGACCAGCCCATCGTGGAAGACCTGCGGGAACACCCACTCGCCCCGCAAGGGCAGGAAGTGCTCCCAGACGGCCGCGGCGATCGACACCCGCGAGCGCAGCTCCTCGCGCAAGGCCGCCAAGGGCCGGGGCGCGCCCAGCGCGAAGGGCCGGGCCGACCACTGCCGCAGGCTCTCGTCCACAAGCTCGTGGGGCAGGACGTGGTAGGCCAAGGCCTTGGCGGGCTCGCCCTGCGGGTGCGCGCTGTCGCGCAGGCGTTCGAGCAGCTCGGGCGCGGGCTTCTCGGCCAGGAAGCGCTCCGCGAGCTCGCGGGCCAGGGCCGCCTGGTGGCCCAGCATCGGCTGGGGACGGCAGTCGGCGTGCAGGCCGTCGGGCAGGAACCCGCCGCTCCAGCGGAAGGACGAGAGCGGCATCGGGTGCGGCGTCTGCCCGTCGCGCACGAAAAGCCGGAAGCTGGTCAGCAGGAAGCGGTGTCCGTCGGTGAAGACCAGCCGCTCCTGGGCCAGCAGGCGGAATTGGATGGATACCAGGTCGAGCAGCGGGCCTTGGCAGTGCAGGAACCACTCGTAGGAGTTGCGGTGGGCGGGCCAGGGGGCGCGGTGGGCGGGCGGCAGCGAGCGCAGGGCCTGCCAGCCGCCTTGCCGCCAGTGCTCGAAGCTCAGGCGGAAGAACTGCGGCAGGCTGGCCCAGGGCCCCGCGGGCTCGGGCGGCGCCTGGGCCTGCCAGGCGGGCGGCGGGGCCAGCGCGTCGGGCACCGCGAGGGCCGCCCAGGCGCGGGCGGCCTCGGCGGCACTGGCGAAGCGCTCCTCTGGCCGGGGTGCCAGGCAGCGCTCCAGCCAGGGCCGCAGGGCCGCCGAACGGCCCTCGACCGCGCGCGGCTCAAGGTGCTGGCCCGTGAGCATCTCCAGCACCAGCTTGCCCAGCGAAAAGAGGTCCGAGCGGCCGTCCACCTTGCCCGGGGCCAGGCCCATCTGCTCGGGCGAGGCGTAGGCGGGCGTGCCGGCGCGCAGCAGGCCGTCCTCAAAGGCGTCGGCGTCCGCGAGGCCGAAGTCAATCAGCTTGGCGTTGTCGCCCCGGAAGGTCAGCAGCACGTTGGAGGGCTTGATGTCGCGGTGGAAGACCTGCTTCTTGTGGACGTAGTCAAGCGCTTCGAGCAGTTGCGCGACCACGCGGTGGCAGAGGGCGCCGTCGGCCACGCCCCGCGGCCCGATGAGCTGGCCCAGCGGGCGGCCGTCGATGTGCTCCATGTAGTAGAAAGGCCCGTCGAGGTCCTCGCCCTTGCCGAGCAACTGGACCACGTGCGGATGCTCGAGGTGGTAGCTGTTCTCGAACTCCTTGAAGAACAACTCCTTCCACTTGGGGTCCTGCCGCTTGTCGGTGCGCAGCCGCTTGACCACGACCCACTTGCCATGCAGCCGTGCCTTGAAGGTCTGGCCCATGGCGCCCTGCTGGCCCAGCAACTGCCAGTCGGTGAAGGGCAGACCGGCGCGGGCCAGCTCCAGCGGCGAGCCCGGCGTGGCGCCTCCGTCGGCGAAGCCCGAAGCGGAGGGCTTGTCGTGCGCGCCAGCCGGCTCGACGACGAAGCCGGAAGCGCCGGGATCCTCGGCCGCGACGAAGCCCGAGGGATCCACCGGAGGCACGTTCCGCCCAGGATCGGCGGCCGGAGGCGCCTGCCGCTTGGCCTGGACCGCGCGCAACTCGTTGGCGATCAGGAACTCCAGGTTGTGCCGCCCGAGCCCCATGCGGTCGGCCTCGGTCTCGAGGTGGGCCCGCTCGTCGGCGGAAAGCTCGCCATCGGCGCAGGCCGACTCAACCAGCAGTTTGAGCAGTCGCAAATCCATGCCTTGGGTGCCCGCCAGGGCTTTTTTTGTGAGGGAACGAAAAGGTGGAAATCCTGTCGAATGCCTATCTTTGGGCTGCTGGGGAGGGTTTCCCCAGCGCTCGGCTCACCAAAAGTAAGGAAATTTGATCAAGCGAGTCAAAAACAACCTCTTCGCCCGATCTTTCGCCCTGAATTGTGGCGGAAGGCTGGTGGATTTGTCGGAACCGGCCATCATGGGCATCCTGAACATCACGCCGGACTCGTTCTACGACGGCGGGCGGTACGAGGATCCGTCGAAAGTGGTGGCCCGAGCGGGCAAGATGCTGGCCGAAGGCGCCCGCTTCATCGACCTCGGGGCCAGCTCGACCCGCCCGGGCGCCGAGGAAATCGGCCTGGACCAGGAGCTGGAACGGCTGGCGCGGGTCTTCCCAGCCTTGCGCGACGAGTTCCCCGACGCGCTGTTCTCGGTGGACACCTACCGGGCCGAGGTGGCGCGGGTGGCCGTCCGCGACTGGGGCGCCTGCATGGTCAACGACATCTCGGCGGGCCAGATGGACCCGGCGATGTTCGCGGCCGTGGCCGAGCTGGGCGTCCCCTACGTGCTCACGCACCTGCGCGGCACTCCGCGCACCATGCAGCAAGCCCCGCAGTACGACAACCTGATGAAGGACATCTTCCGGTTCATGGCCGAGAAGGTGGACCAGCTCAACCTTCTGGGCGTCAACGACATCATCCTCGACCCCGGCTTCGGATTCGGCAAGACCCTCGACCACAACTACGAGATGATGCAGAAGCTCGGCGCCTTCAAGATCTTCGAGCTGCCGCTGCTGGTCGGGATTTCGCGCAAGTCGATGATCCACAAGTACCTGGGAACAAGCGCAGAGGAAGCCTTGGCAGGAACCATCTCCCTGAACACGCTGGCCCTTCGCGCGGGGGCCAACCTGCTCCGCGTCCACGATGTTCGGGAGGCCTCGGATGTCGTAAAACTGCACATGAAGCTGCGCCAGACATTTTGACAGGGTGTAAAATATTGAAAATCAACACTTTTGAAAATTTTTCCGTGCTCTTGCTATTTTTTTGAAAGAAAATATCCGTTTTGGAATCCAACGATCTACATTTGCCGCGCCTTTGATAGGCCATCCACTCCAATCCCTAATCAAATCCGTACATCATGTTCGCACTAATGGTTGTCGTGTTCGTGCTAGGCTACATCGCCATAGCCTTGGAACACCCTCTGCACTTGGACAAGGCTGCCACGGCCCTGCTCATCGGCGCCCTGACCTGGGTGGTTTACGTGCTGGATTACCAAGGCATCTTGGGCCTTGGCTACAGCGAAGCCTGGCAAAACTACATCGCCCAGTACCCCGAGGAGAACTCGGTGGAAGGCATGTTGCATTTCGTGGTGGACCACGAGGTCTTCCACCACCTGGGAGACATTGCCAGCATCCTCTTCTTCTTGATGGGTGCCATGACCATCGTGGAAATCATCGACCGTCACCAGGGTTTCAAGATCATCACCGACCAGATCCACACCACCGGCACTGTCAAGCTGCTCTGGATCGTGGGCATCTTGACCTTCTTCATGTCTTCCGTACTCGACAACCTGACCACGACCATCGTGATGGTGGCCATGCTTAGGAAGCTGATCGACGACAAGGAGACCCGCTGGGTCTTCGCGAGCATCGTGGTGCTGGCGGCCAACGCCGGCGGCGCCTGGTCTCCCATCGGCGACGTTACGACCATCATGCTTTGGATCGGTGGCCAAGTCACTGCCGCCAGCATCATCATGAAGGTCTTCCTGCCCAGCATCGTTTCGATCCTGGTGCCCCTGGCCTTCCTCTCTTTCATCATGAAAGGCGAGGTCAAGCGCCCTGTAACCGTAGAGGACCACGAGGAGACGATCGTTCCCCGGGGCGAAAGCATGCTCATCCTGATCATGGGTGTTTCAATCCTGCTGCTGGTCCCCGTCTTCAAGACCTTGACCCACCTGCCTCCCTACATGGGCATGCTGCTCGGCCTGGGCATCCTCTGGATGACCACCGAGATCATCCACAAGAGCAAGCCCGTCGAAGTGCGGAGCAACGTTTCCGTGGTGTCCATCATCCGCCGCGTGGACATGCCCACGGTGCTGTTCTTCCTGGGCATCCTTTCCGCAGTGGCCAGCCTCCAGTCGGCCGGGCAACTGAACATCATGGCCAACTTCCTCGACGAGAAGCTGGGCAACATCTACCTGATCAACATCGCCATTGGCTTCCTCTCGTCCGTGATTGACAACGTGCCGCTGGTGGCGGGCGCCATGGGCATGTACCAGATCACCGACCCCGCCGAGCTGGCCCTGATGACCGATGCCGTGCAGATCGAGTACCTGACCCACTTCCTGCAAGACGGCCTCTTCTGGGAGTTCCTGGCCTTCTGCGCCGGAACGGGCGGCAGCATCCTGATCATCGGCTCAGCCGCCGGCGTCGCCGCGATGGGCATGGAGCGCATCGACTTCATCTGGTACCTCAAGCGCATCAGTTGGCTGGCCGTCCTGGGCTACTTGGCTGGCGCCGGGGTCTATTACCTGCAAGCCGTGATCCTGCACTTGGCATGATGCCCGGGAAGCCGTAGGGCTTCGACCCAATAAAAACGCCGCGCGAAAAATTTCGCGCGGCGTTTTTGTTTCTGTTCACCCAAGCGGGCCATCACTGGCCCATGAAGTCGCGCAGGAGCTCGTCGCGGCGGCGCTCGTACTCGTCCATCGCGATCTGGCCCTTGTCGAGCATCGACTGGAGCTCCTTGAGCTGGGCGGCCAGGACCTTTCCGGGCTCCTGGGCCGAGCTCCTGGGCTGGCGCTGGTCGAAGCGGCGCTTCATCTCCTTGGCCTTGGACTTGCCCTCCTCGAACTTTTCCTTGTAGTAGGCCGCGAAGTTGTTGGCGTTGAAGTCGTCCATGCTCCCCCCTTGCTCGAAATGCTTGGCGAACACGTGGCCGATGGAATAGGTGGACGCGCCCGAAAGCACGGCCATTGTTGCCATGCCCACGGCCGTGCCCAGGGCCGGGATGCCTTTCAGGGCCGAGGCGCCCAAGCGGGCCACGAGGCTGGAGCCGGTGCTCGATACCAGCGAGTAGATGAACGACCGCCCCTGGTCGGCGGCGAACTCGACTCCGTAGTGCTTGCAGATTTGGGAGAGCATGGCCAGTTGGACGCCCGTGACGGCAGCGATGTCCGCCACCGGGATCGGGATCAGCCCTGCGCCAATGGCCATGTAGGTGTGCTTGTTGATGATCTGGGATAGGCTCGGCCCGCTGGGGGGCTGGCCTTGCGGGGATTCTTGGTCGTGCATGGTCTTCGGTTTTTCGGAATAGGTCTTTTCCCCAAAGATAGCCAATTCCAAGTCCGCGCCTGGCCCGCTGGGCGAACGGGGATGATTCTGGTGCTCGGCACGGCCTCAGTGCATCGCCGCCGAGATGTCGGTAAATCCCTTACCGCTTGCCAATCAATGGATTGCGACTGGAAAGGGCATCGCCCCAACAAAAAAGCCTGGCCGAAAGCGGCCAGGCAGAAGAGCTTGCGGACCCACCCTGCTAGTGCTTCTCTCGCAGGGCCTTCAGCTCCTGCTCGTGCTCGCGTTCGGTGATGCGGATGCGGGTGGCCAGAAGGTCGATGCCCTCGGTGAGCTCCTGGAGCTTGTGGTTGAGCTTGTTGATCTCGTCCTGGAGGGTCGTGGCCTTGGCTTCCTCGCTCATGGCCCAGGCCTCCATCTCGTTTTCCTGGCGCATTTCCTCCATGCCCGCCATGATGACGCCGATGAAGAGGTTGAGCATCATCATGGCCCCAAAGAGGACGAAGCTGACGAAGTAGGCCGAGGAAATCAGGGGCATGGACTGCGAGACGCGCGGCAGGCCCATGTCGGCCACCAGGGCGTCGGCGCCCGAGTCGTAGCCGTACCAGTCGCTCCCGTAGATGTTGATGTACATGACCTCGGTCCAGCCTTCGAGCGTTACCACGCGGAAGAGCGTGAGCATGGAGGTCTCGAGGTTGCCGAAGTGCAGGGGGTCGTTCTGCCCGAAGAGGAAGGTGCCCAGGGCGGCGTACATGTAGAACTGGATGAGCAGCAGCATGAAGACGTAGCCCATGCCGGGGATGCTCTTGAGCAAGGCGCCCACGATGACTTGCAGCTTGGGCAGGGCCGTGATGAGCTTGAAGACCCGAAGGATGCGCGCCAGCCGGAAAATGGCCGCGAACTCGTTGGCCTCGATGGGCAGCAGGCAGATGACCACGATCACAAAGTCGAAGACGTTCCAGGAATCCTTGAAGTAGCGGTAGAAATGCCGCCCGTGGGCTCCCATCTTGATGATGGCCTCCAAGACGAAGATCAACAGCACGAAGTTGTCGATGCCCGTGAGCAGGGCCTTGTGCCGCTGGTGGAAGTCGGGGTAAGTCTCCATGCCAATGACTACGCCCGCCACGACAATCATGGAGATGATGAACGGGCTGAACCACTTGGAATCGACGATGGACTTTAGGAATTGGGACATGGCGGGCCTTTGCTTGTGGGTTTTGAATCTTGGGGCAAGAACGATTGCAAACACTAAAATAACGTCTGGTTTTCCAATTCGCGCCAGAGAAAAAGTTTTCAGGTGGAGGTTGGCCGCGCGGGGCGAGGAAAACCCCTGCGAAAATAAGCAAAAAGACCGCCAGCGAAAAGCATCGCCGACGGTTTTGCGCAAGAATGCCCTGCCCAAGCCGCGAGGCGGGCCAAGCGAGCGCGAGGGCCAAGGCGAAGGCGTTCTATTCCAGCCTGCTGTGCTTTTCGGCCCAAGCCACCACTGCCAAGAGAGCCAAGAGGCTCACCAATGCCACCAGTCCGATCATGGTTGATGTTTTCGGCAAGTTACGCCATTTCGGGTGCCTTGTCAAGGAAAATCGAGGGCGCCGCCCATGACCCAGGCTCCGGAGGGCTTGTCGAGGACGAAGAAGACCAGGGGGCCGAGCGCGTGGAAGGCCAGGGCGTCGGGGCCAGCCGGCTGGACGGCAGTGGCGGAGGCCTCCAGGCTGAAGCTGGCCAGGCTGATGAAGGCCTCCAGGCGCAGCGGCTCGAGGTCGGTCATGAGGCTGAAGTCGGCCTCGGCGAAGGCGCCTTCGAGCCTGGCCTGCTGGGCGATCGGCCCCGCAGGCAGCAGCAGGTCGATGCCGCGGAGGGTGGCCTGCGCGCGCCATTCGGCCAGCGTGGCGGGGTCGAGGGCCGCGGCTTGCCGGGCCAGTCCGGTCTTTTCGGCGGGCACGAGCAGCAGCAACTGGGCCTTGCCTTCGCGGCTGTCGAGCCAGAGCGCCTGCCAGCCTGGGGCCTGGAACCACAGGGCCTCGACCTGGCCCCGGGCGGCCTGGATGCCCAGCGTGTCGAAGGGCGCCAGGGGCCGCGCGGGCACGAAGCGGATGTCGAGGGCAGCGGTGGCCACCAACCGGCAGGCCGTGTCGAACCGCTCGGGGGCCTGCCCGGCCCGGAAGCGGTGGTGGCTGGCCTGCTCGAGCCACTGGCCGACGTCGCGGGCCGCCCCGATGGGGTCGTGCCGGAAGGCCGCCGAGCGGAGGTTGGCGCCATGGTGGCTCTCCGAGTAGCGGAGGAACCGGTCGTGCAGGCCCGTGGCGCGGTTGACCCAGACGGAATACCCGCCGAAGAGCCCGTCGGCCTGGTCGTAGCCGCGGGCATAGACTCCTTGCCAGGCCAGGACCTGCTCGCGGAAGGCGTTCGGGCCGTCGGCCATGCCCAGGCGGGCGCGGAGCTCGGTGCCTTGTTCGCCGGCCATGCCCTCGGCCAGCAGGCAGTAGGCCTGGAGCTCGGGCAAGGCGGGCACCAGGACCTCGCGCCCTTGGGCCAGGCCGGCCTGCACGCGCCCGAGGCAGTGCCCGTTGAGCGCGTTGACGAAATCGGGCGGGGAGCCCGGCTGGCCCAGCGCGGAAAGCCAGGCGAAGGAGGCGAGGACGAAGATCGCGGTCCTGTTCATGTCGTTTTGTGTTTTTCCCGTTTTGCGGTTGGGCTTGACCGATGGCCTTCAAAAGCCTTACCACAGCTTGGCCACCAGGGCCGGGAGCGGGCCTATCGACGGGCTTTTGTCCGAAAAGTCAGAAAAAACTGCTATTTTTGGAGTTCGCGAGCCTCCTCTAAGGGCGCCGCGCGTCCTCATCCTCTTCATCCTCCGAAACCATCTTCATTTTCCATCTTTTCAAAACAACCCTTAACAACATGAAGCAATATTCATCCTTGGTCGTGGTGGCCGTGGTGGCCCTCCTGCTGGTGGTGCTCCTGAGCAGCAGCATTTTCGTGACGATTCAGCCTGGCGAGAAGGGCGTCATCTTCCGCAAGTTCACCTCCGGCCTCGACAAAGACAACATCTACGGCGAGGGCTTCCATGTCATCGCCCCTTGGAATGGCATGAACATCTACGAGGTCAAGGAGCAGAAGCAGGAGGAGTCGATGGACGTGCTCGACAAGAGCGGCCTCTCGATCCAGGTTGACGTGACGGTGCGCTTCAACCCCGAGCACGGCAACATCGGGCACCTGCACGAGAACTTCGGCGTGGACTACGTGCAGCGCCTGGTCATCCCCGAGGTGCGCTCGTCAGTGCGCAAGGTCATGGGCCGGTACACCGCCGAGGAGATCTACTCCACCAAGCGCAACCAGGTCGAGACCGAGATCATCGACGAGACCAAGGCCGCCCTGAGCGCCAACTACATCGACATGCGGGCCATGCTCATCCGCTCGATCAACCTGCCCGAGCAGATCAGGGCGGCCATCGAGAACAAGCTCGAGCAGGAGCAGGAGGCCCTGGCCTACCAGTTCCGCCTCGACAAGGAAAAGAGCGAGGCCGAGCGGAAGCGCATCGCGGCCGAAGGCGAGGCCCGGGCCAACGAGATCATCAACGAGAGCCTCACGCCGGGCCTCCTCCGCATGAGGGGCATCGAGGCCACGATCAAGCTCTCCGAATCCGAAAACGCGAAAGTGGTCATCATCGGCAGTGGCGCCGACGGAATGCCCCTGATCCTGGGCGGCCAGTAAGCCCCAAACCAGCAGCAAGCCCGAACAAAAAACGGCCACCCCATCGCGGGGCGGCCGTTTTTGCTTCGAGGGCGGCGCTCAGCCGTTGTTCATGAATCCCTGCTGGGCGATCAGGTCCAGGAACCTGCGGCTGAAGGCCAGGTTGTCGGCCTTCTTGTAGCGCACATCCGTGAAGACATGGGCCAGCGAGGGCAGGCCGTTCTGGCTGACGAACTTCTGGTAGTCGGGGTTGGCCTCCTTGGACTCGTAGAACTCCGCGACGCGCTCGGGGCCGGGTTCCTGGTAGGTCTCCCAATGCACGACGGCCTCCATCGGCAGGCGGTCCGTCACCGGAGGATCCTCGTCGGGGACGCCCAGCACGAGGGCGGCCACGGGCACCACGCCCTGGGGCAGCCGGAGCAGCTCCACGAAACGGTCGGCCATGTAGGTCACGGTGCCCAGGTAGCAGATGCCGTAGCCGAGGGTCTCGGCGGCCAGGGCGGCGTTCTGGGAAGCCAGCACGGCGTCGATGGCCGCGGTGCTGAACGACAGGAAGTTGTCGTAGCCCGGCTCGGCCCCGCGCAGCCGGCACCACTCCGAAAAGCGGTGGAAGTCGGCGCAGAAGGTCAGGTGGACGGGCGCCTGCTCGACCATGGCCTGGTTGAAGTGGGCCTTGCGCAGCTCGGCGCGCAGGGAAGGCTCGCGGCTGACGACGATGGAATAGGCCTGGATGTTGCCCGTGGTCGAGGCGCGGGTGGCGGCCTCAAGGATCAGCTCAAGGTCCTTTTCGGGAATCTCCTGGCTCTTGTATCGGCGGATGCTCCTATGCTGGAATAAGTTGTTCAAAGTCATGGTGAAGGCAGCGTTTTTGCGTTATTGTTGTCGGCTGGCACTATAATTGCGAATTGTGTAAAGATAAGAATTTGGCTAATTTCGCGTCTGAAGTCCCATATGTTAGCGGGCATGAATGGTCAAAACATGCGTCTCCCCTCACACAACATCCACACCATGAAAAGAACGTCAACCCTCCTCGCAGCGTTTTTCCTGCTGGCCGCGAGCCTGAGCTCCTGCTTCTCGCGCAAGCCTCCCTGCCCCGCCTACGGCGATGCCGAGGTTCCGGCCCTGAACAGCCAAGACCTCGACCGGGCCTGACCGGATCCGAGGCCCCGTCCCTGCCTCCCCCAAGAGCATCATCCCAGTTTTTCCGACAGCAGGCCCGGCGCTCGCGCCTTACGGGGCTTCCTGGCTGTCGCTAGGATTTGAAGACCAAGTGCCCATCGCGCGCTGGTCTTTTTTTTTGCCCATGCCATGAGCCTGGCGATGGCGCCCCGCCGCCCGCCGTTCCGGCAGTTTGGCTTCCTTGGCCCGAAAAGGCTATCTTTGCGCGGTGCCCCAATCCTTGCCCACGAACCAAACGCCGCCCCATTGAACTCCCGGAATGCAGAAATACTGGTCGTTGACGACACGAACCAGGTGCTCCAGGTCCTGGCCAGCACCTTGTTGGGCGAGGGATACCGGGTCAGCCTGGCCAAGGATGGAGCGATGGCCCTGGAGGTCTTGCGCAAGAAGCATTTCGACCTGGTCCTGCTCGATGTGATGATGCCGCAGATCAACGGCTTCGAGGTCTGCCGCCAGATCCAGGCCGACGAATCGCTGCGCGAGATTCCGGTCATTTTCATGACGGCCAAAAGCGGCACTTCGGACAGGGTGGAAGGCTTCAACGCCGGCGCCGTGGACTACATCACCAAGCCCTTCCAGCTCGAGGAGCTGCTGGCCAGGGTGCGCATCCACCTGGAGCTCAAGTGGAGCCGCGACCGGATTTCGAGCCAGAACCGCGAGCTTAGGGAACTCAACCAGCAGAAGGACCTGCTTTTTTCCATCGTCTCGCACGACCTGAAGAACCCCCTGAGCAGCATCATGGCGTTCTCGGAGCTGCTGGCCTCGCGGCTGGCGGAGCTGGGCCTGGCCCGCGAGAGCGAGCACTCGGCCGCCATTCTGGACTCGGCCCGCCAGGCCCAGCGGCTGCTGGGCGACCTGCGCGTCTGGACCAGCCTCGACTCGGGCAGGACGCGGGCCCTTCCGCACGAGCTCGACCTGGCGGAGCTGCTCAAGCAGATCGGAAAGACCTGGGCCATGCGCTTCGCCGCCAAGGACATCGCCCTGCACGTGGAGACGCCCGCGCAGCCGATCGCGGTTTCCGCGGACAGCCAGATGCTCGCCGACAGCCTGGGGCGCCTGCTCGACAACGCCCTCAAGTTCTCGACCCCGGGCAACCCGGTGAGGCTCTCGGTCCGCGAAGAGAAGGGCTGGCTGGTGCTGGCGATCTACGACCAAGGCGCGGGAATCTCGCCCCAGAGGATGAAGTCGCTGGTCGAGAGCCACAGCGAAAGCCCGGAGCAGGAAAAGCCTGGCGAGCGGGGCACGGGCTTGGGCTTGCGCATCGCCCAGGCGCAGGTCAAGGCCAATGGCGGGTTCCTGCGGCTCTCGTCCGTGGAAGGCCGTGGCACGGTCGCCTCGGTGTTCCTGCCCAAGGGCCCCTAGGCCTCGCGCAGCACCGAAAAGCGGAACTCGCTGCCGTGGCTGGGGTCCGAATGGTGCAGCCAAAGGTCGCCTCCCAGGCTCTGGGCCACCTTCTTGGAAAGGGTCAGGCCCAGGCCGATGCCCCTGAAAAGCCGCACCCCTTCATCGATCTTGCGGAAGCGGTCGAAGATGACCCGCTGCTTCTCCTGCTCGATGCCGATGCCCGTGTCGCGGACATAAAACTGGAGGTAAACATCGTCGTGGGCGCATACCCCGACCTCGACCCGGCCTTGCTCGGTGAACTTGAACGCGTTGGAAATGAGAAGGCCCAGCACATGTCGGACCCACTTGACATCGTTGCGAATGCCCTGGGCCAGCGCGTCGTCCACCAGGTGGTGGATGCTGAAGCCTATCTCGGCTCGGTTCTCCTGGCGCCTGATTTCCAGGGCCTTCTGCTCGAGCTGCACGAAGAAGCGCTTCATCTCGATCCGCTCCTTGGCGAAGCTGACCTCTCCGGCCTCGACGCGGCTGAGCTCGATGATGTCGTCGAAGAGGCGCAGGAGCGCGTTGAGGTTGGTCTCGATTTCGAGGGCGAAGCGCTGCTGGGTCTGGAAATCGTACTCGCCGCTGGCCATCAGGCCCGAGTAGCCGCTCACGGCGTTCAGGGGCGTGCGGACCTCGTGCGAGATGTTCTGCAAGAAGGCCGTCTTGAGCCGGTTGGCCTGCTCGGCCTTGTCGCGGGCCTCCACCAGCTCGGCGGTCCGCTGCTCGACGATCTGCTCCAGCTCGCGGTGGTAGTTCTGGAGTTTGTGCCTGGCCAGGCTCTCCGGAGTGGTGTCGATGGCGTACTCGATGAATTTGACCGTGTTGCCTTCCTTGTCGCGGATGGGCTGCCCGTGCAGCTCGAAGGTCAGGGCCGAGCCCTCCCACTCCAGCTCCAGGTGCCGCACGCTGGGCTTGCTTGCCTGGCGCATCAGCTCCAGCCGCTCAAGGCTGTCTTGCCGGACTTCCCAACGGCGCAGGAAGAAGCCATCGAAATTCTGGCAGGCGGCGTTGGCGTACTCGACGCGGCCCTCGCTGAGGTCGAGCACGTAGAACGGGTGGCTGAGCGACTCCATGATGCTGGTCAGGAACCGGTTCTTCTCGACGACGATCGTCTGGGTGTTCTCCAGCTCCTCTATTTTTTGGCTAAGCTGCCGGTTGGTTTCGCGCAGCTCGCGCTCCTGGGCGTGCAGCCGCAGGAAGACGTTGAGCTTGCCCAGGAGGATGTCCTCGTTGATGGGCTTGGTGATGAAATCCACGGCCCCCGACCGGATGCCCTTGACCTTGAGATACGGCTCGAAGGCCGCGGCGGTGACGAAAATGACGGGAAGATTGGCCAACCGGGGCACTTTTCGCATGGCCTCAAGGGTCTCGAAGCCATCCATCTGGGGCATCTGGACATCCAGGAGCACCACCGCGACGTCGTTCTCCTGCTCCAGGATTTCCAAGGCCAACCGGCCGCTATCCGCGGAGATCACCCTCAGGCCTGAAATGTCCTGCAAAAGCGTCTCCATGAAAAGCAGATTCGTGGAAATGTCATCCACTACAAGCACCGCCGGCGCGGTGGGCTGCACTGTTTCGGAGGCGGGTTTGCTCATGGACGCTCGACTTCTTGTGGTGTTCTTGTTCACAATTTTACAAAAAATAAAGAAAAGGCGCTGCCCTAGCGCGAAAAAAAAGCATTCCCTTCGAAAACCCTAGGCAAGTCCCTCGCGGCGCGAGGACGAAACTCGTCTTAATCATCCGGTGCCTGGTCAACCCAGAATCTTCGCACGTCAAGCTCTGCCATGACAGGGCTGCCCTTGGCGACCGACTCGGCGAGCTGCGCGGCCAGCCAAGGCCCCATGAGCACCCCCCGCGAGCCGAAGCCGTTGAGCAGCCCCAGACTTGGGTAGAGCGGATGCCAGCCCAGGATCGGGCGCCTGTCCGGGGTCGTCGGGCGCACCCCGGCCCGGTGCTCCACCACCCGGAACGGCCCCTTCACGATGGTCTGGAGCTTGCGCAGCAGCTCCTCCCGGCCCTCTTCGGTCGGCTCGCAGTCCAGATCGTCCCAGCGGTAGGTGGCCCCCACCTTGAAGCGGCCCGGGCCGACAGGCAGAACAAAGATGCCCTTGCTCAGGATCCGCCCGTCCATGCGCAGCGAGTCCGACTCGATGGCCAGCACCTCGCCCTTGGTGCTGTTGGATGGCAGCCAGTCGAAATATGGATTGCGGGCATGGTGCCACCCTTCGCAAAACACGATTCTGCCGAAGGCTTGGCCCCGCCACTGCGGAAGCGGGCCCGAGAGGTCCAGCTCTGCGTGCTCGAAACGCTCGCGGGCCAGCCACCCTTTCGCCGTAAGCCAGTCGGCCATGGCCTCAAGGAAGACCTGGGTGTCGAGGTAGCCGGAGCCTAGCACCCGCCCGACCTGGGGCGTGGAGTGGAACTCCTGGCTGTCGAACGGATTCTCCTCCGGCGGCGCCAGGTAGTCGAGCAGGGAGGCCTCGCCCATCTTTTTCTGCCATGCCTTCAATTCGTTGCTGTTCAAAAACTTGAAGATGGGCCGGTGGTGGAAGAACTGCCGGCCCGTCATTGCCTCGAGGCGGGCGTAGGTGGAGACGGCCTCGGGCAGGGCCACGTCGGCCTTCCAGACCTTGTTCAGGCTGCGCAGCACGATCGGATTGACCAAACCGGCGGCCACGCTGGTCGATTTGGGCGGCCGGGGGTCGTCCACCACTGTTGGCAAGAGCCCATTTTGGGCCGCGGCGTCGGCCAGCAGACTGCCCGCCAAACCTTGGCCAACGATCAGTATCTTTTGGGATGTTTCCATTGTTCGGGAAAAAGATGGCTCGAATGATTTCAGGACTTGGCTTGCGGATTTCCGCTCGCGGAGTTGCTCTCCCAATCGAAATAGCCGAAGGTCGGCATGTCCACCAGCGGCCCCACGAACTTTCCGGGGAAGCTGGCCAGCTTGGCGTTGTGGTCGCGCACGACGGCGTTGTAGTACTGGCGGGCCATTTGTATCTTGTCCTCAATGTCCATGAGGCCTTGCTGGAATTTTTGGAAATTGGCGTCGGCCTTCATCTCGGGGTACTTTTGGGCCAGCAGCCCCAGCTTGCCGAGCTCGCGGGTGATGCGCTGCTCGGTCTTGCTTTTCTTGGCCAAGTCGTCCTCCGGCTTGTCTTCGCGCAAGTAGATGTTCAAGTTGTTGAAGATGTCCTTTTCGCGCAGGGCGTAGGCCTTGCAAGCCTCAAGCAGGCTGGGAATCAAGCCTCGTCTCCGCTTGAGCTGCTTGTCGATGGCCGTCCAAGCCTCCCGGACCTTCTGGCGCGAACGGCTTAACCCATTGAAGCTCATCACGAAAACGAAGGTGGCCATGATCAGGATGGACATGGCGAAAAGCAGCAAGTCCGTGGTGTTCATGGCCAAGAAGACCATGCTGAGGAGGTTCCGCATGACAATGTTTTGGGCTAAGGTAAGCAAATTGGGCTGATTCCCGGAGCTGGCATTTGGAAAAACGGCAAGCCCTCGCAGGCGTCCCCACGTTTTCCATCTCGCCGAGCCAGCCGCCAGCTCCTGCTCACAAGGTCTCGACCCAGACCTCCTCGTTTCCGCGGAAGCAGACGGCCACGGCGCGCCACCCGGCGTAGGGTCCCACCT
>JAIFMG010000138.1 GCA_020048645.1 Bacteroidota bacterium
GCATATCCAAGGCACAGAAACACATTCGAAACCTACAAGAATTACAACACATTACAGCCAAATCACATCTTTAAGGAATAGAACATTTTTTTTAACAATAGGGAACTTTTTTGCCCAGGGAGCGTTCCTATTTTGGTAAAAATTTAATATCTTGGTAATTCCCAGATTCCTGGTTTGGGCAGAAGGCTTGACGATACGGCACGGCAAGTTTTTTGCTGTATCAAGGATAACAAGGCAAACAGAGAATGAAAAGAGCAGTGGCATTGGCCTTCCTCCTTCTTTGGGGGAGGCTTGTCTTGGGCCAGACGCCGCCCAAGGCGACGATTGACTCCGTGACCGTTGACGCGGCCACGGGCTTTCCCGTGATTTCCTGGCATGTGGAATCGCTGGAAAACGTCGAGGGCTTCGATATCAAGCGGCACCTTTTCGGCGTGTCAGGGACGGTCGATGGCGAGCCCTACACGGTGCAAAGCATCGAGGACGCCGGCCTGTTCAGCTTCACCGACAACAGCCAGACCTACGGCCCCGCCCGCCCCAGCGCCCGCCCCGAGGCCTACCGGGTCGTGGCCTACCGCTACGACCAGAACGGCGAGAAGGTCTTCGGCCTGCAGAGCGACCGCCACCAGAGCATCTGGCTTCGGGCCGAATACGCCACCTGCCCCAACACCACCAGCCTGGCCTGGACCGCCTACCAGGGCTGGCCCGCGCAAGGCTACCAGGTCTTCCACCGCGCCGGCGCCCAGGAGTTCAGCCTGCTGGCCACCACGGCCGACACGCTGTTCGTACACGTCGCGCCGGGGCCCAACCTCCCGCACGAGTACTTCGTGCGGGCCCTCTCGGGCCAGGGGGCGAGCTCCAGCTCCAACCGGGCCGAGGTCTTCAGCCGGCAGCCCGTGGCCCCAGGCCTGCTCGGCTTCGACAACGCCACCGTCGAGGGCCAGGGCGTGCGGCTCTCGGCCCGCGTCGAGGGTGGCGAGCTGCTCTCCGAGGCCCGCCTTGCGCGCTCTTCCGACGGCGGCGCCACCTGGGCCGTGCTGGCGCGACCGCCCCTGGGCCAGGCTTCCGAGCATTTCGACCCGGAGGCCGAGCTGGACAGCGAGCAGCTCTACCAGCTCGAGGTCTTCGACATTTGCGGCCAGTCGCGCGGGACCTCGCGCATGGCCAGCAGCATCGTGCTGGAGGCCGACAAGCTCGACCAGGGCGTGGCCCTGGCCTGGACGGGACAGCGCCTCTGGGACGAGCCCCAGCCTGGCCGCCTGCTGCGCTCGAACGACGACGGCCCCTTCGAGCAGGTGGCCGAGTTCGCGGACGGCCGCGCGGCCACCGACCAGCCCCCGGCCGAGGCGGGCAAGCTCTGCTACCGCCTGGCCCTCGACGGGCCACAGGGGCAGGCCAGCCACTCGAACGACGCCTGCCTCTTCTTCGAGGCGGGCGTGTTCGTGCCCAACGCCTTCAACCCTTACAGTCCCCTGCCCATCGACCGCGAGTTCCGCGCATTCGTGGCCTTCGCCCAGGATTTCAGCCTCCGCGTCATCGACGCCGGAGGCTTCGAGCTGTTCAGCAGCCAAGATCCCCGGCAGGGCTGGGACGGACGCAAGCCCGACGGGAGCTGGGCCAAAGAAGGGGTTTACATCTACCTGCTGAGCCTGACCAACTCGCGGGGCCAGACCTTGGCCCGCACGGGTACCGTAACCCTCTTTTTCGACTAGAGCATGAAAAAACCAAAACCATTTTCCCATGATGAGCGACAATACCCTTTGGCAGGAGATGCCCGTGGCCGAGGACGATTCCCGACGCTGGCCGACTTTGCAAGACGAGCCCTACCGTAGCCAGATCGAGAGCCAGATGGACGAAATCCTGGAAATCTTCGTCCACAAGAACGAGCCCGAGCAGGTCGAGATCCTGCGCCGGGCCTTCATCCTCTGCGACTACGCCCACCGCGCCCAGCCCCGAAAGACCGGCGAGCCCTACATCTTCCACCCCTTGTACGTTACCCGGCAGGCCGCCCTGCTCGGCATGGACACGCACGGCCTGGTCTGCGCCCTGCTGCACGACGTGGTCGAGGACTCGGACGAGTTCGACCTGGCCGACATCGAGCGGATGTTCGGCAAGGCCGTGCGCGACACCATCGACGGCCTGACCAAGATCGAGGACGCCGTGGACGAGCATTCCACCCTCCAGGCCGAGAACCTCAAGAAGATCCTGCTCACCCTGGGCACCGACGTCAACGTCTCGCTCATCAAGCTGCTCGACCGGCTGCACAACCTGGAGACCATGTCGGCCATGAAGCCCGACAAGCAGTACAAGAAATCCAACGAGACCCTGGCCGTCTATGCCCCGCTGGCCCATCGCCTGGGCCTCTGGGAGATCAAGAACCGGCTTGAGACCCTGGCCTTCGGTTACGCCAACCCCAGCGAAAGCCAGCAGATGGCCGTCCAGGTCAAGCGGCGGGCCAACAAGGAGGATGAGCTGTTCGAGAGGGTGCGCGCCGAGATAGAGCAGCACCTGCGGGCCGAGGGCTTCGCGTGCGAGGTCTTCCTCCAGAAGAAGTCCTGCTACTCGATCTGGCTGAAGTTGCGCGAAAAGAAGATAGACTTCGATTCCTTGGAAAACTACCAGGCCCTGCGCGTGGTCTTCAAGCCCCGCGACGTCCTGCGCGAGCGCCGCGAGTGCTTCAACATCTACTCGGCCGTGACGGAGCTCTTCGCCCCGAAGAGCGAGCAGTTCCGCGACTGGACCCAGATGGCCCGCGGCAACGACTATGAGGCCCTGCATGGCGGGTTCAGCATCCAAGGCAAGACCATCTTCTTCCAGGTGCTCAGCGAGCGGATGCAGGCCATCAGCCGCCGGGGCGTGCTCATGGAGCGCGAGGGCAAGCTCGGCCGCAAGTCCAACATCCGCGAGTGGATCGACAAGATCCCGCGGGAGCTGGCCCAGTCTGGCGACGCGGCCGGAGCGCTGAGCGACTTCATGAACCACCTGCACACCTCGGACATCCAAGTCTATGACGACGACAACAAGTCGTACCGCCTGCCCAAGGGCGCGACGGTGCTGGACTTCGCTTTCGCCCTGCACACCGAGCTGGGCCTGGAGTGCGTCGGCGGAAGGATCGACAAGCAGCGGGACGTGGGCCGCAGCCACGAGCTGGGCAACTACGACCGCGTCCATGTGGAGCGCGACAAGGGGCAGGAGCCCGAGCACGAGTGGCTCAACATCGTCAAGACCGCGACGGCCAAGACCGCGCTCAAGCGCGCCCTGGCGCTGAAGCGCTCCGACAAGGAGGCCCTGGGCGGCGAGATCTTCGACGGCCTCCTGGCCCGGCTGGGCCAGGCCGACAAGCGCGCGGAGCTGCTCGAGAAGCTCAAGGGCGCCGTGGGGCTTGCCGACGGCAAGGAGCTGCTCTACCAACTGGGCAACAAGTCCGTCCTCGAAAGCGACCTGCTGCCGCACCTGCAGAGCAAGCCCTTGCAGAAGCTCCTGAACATGCTGTTCTCCAAGTCGGAGAACGGCTCGGCGGCCAAGAACGGCAGCGCCGCCCCCAAGGAGCAGGCCATCCTGTCCGACTGCTGCTCGCCCATCTTCGGCGACGACGTGATGGCCTTCCGCCGCCCGAACGGGAGCCTGGTGGTCCACAAGACCAGTTGCGAGAAGGTCAAGCACGAGGACATCGTCCTGGGCAGCACCGTCGTGCCCTTCAGTTGGGACGCCCACGCGCAGCCCAACGCCTTCACGGTGCGGCTGATGGTGGAGGGCTACGACCGCGACGGCCTTACCCACGACCTCACCCAGGTCATATCAAGCAAGTCCGAGAAGGAAAAGATCAAGCTCAAGCGCGTGCACCTGGAGACCAACGACTCCTCCTTCGGCGGATACCTTGACGTGCAGGTGGACAAGGTGGCCATCGTCAAGGACCTGATTTCCAACATCAACCTGGTCAAGGGCGTCAAGAAGGTCTATCGCGACGAGCACCACAACCCCGTCAGAACTTGAACTGCAGCCCGAAGAGCAGCCAGTGGTCCTGGGTCTGTATGACCCGGTCGTCGGTGCTGGGCGGCAGGCTCACGAAGTTGTAGCGGTAGGTCAGCGTCAGGTTGACCTGCTTGCTCAGGGGCGTGGAAAGCTCGGTCTCCGAGCTGATGAGCAGGTCCGCGAAGTCCTGGATGTTGGGCCGGATGAAGGTCATGTGCTTGAGGCGCAGCTTGCCGATGTTCTGCCCGAACTTGGGCCGCAGCGAGAGGCGCAGCTTCTGCACGGTAGAGTCGTTGGTGTAAACCTCGGAGTCGTACTGGATGGCCCCGCTGAGGGAGTAGTTGTATCCCTCGCTCGCCGCGATGAGCCATTTCATGCCCAGCAGCCCGCTCAGGCGCGACTCGACGCCCTGGAAGGTGTTCTGGAACGCGGTGCCGAGCAGGAAGGGCGACAGGGTGCTCTGTGGGCGGTAGTCGAACTTGACGCCGCCCTGCAGCTCGCCGTTGTTCTGGATGTTGTCCAGCTCGCCGTAGGTGGCCGCGTAGAAGGCCGAAAACTCGAACAGGCTGTCAGCGTGCGTGATGTTGCCCTCGGAGGCCAGGTCGAACTTGTCCACGTTGCCCGAGCTGAGCGAGCCGGAAAGACCCACTTCGCCCTTCCACTGCCCGTAGGTGCGTCCGGGAGCGAAAAAAGCCAGCCCCAGCAGGGCCAGCAGGCTCAAAAGTTTGATTCTCATGGTTTTGGGGTGAGGTGTGTTTGTTGTTGGCCCAATTTTCACTCCAGCAGGCCGCGGAGGTTTTGCTTGAGGTCTTCGCCCAGGCCCTGCTTGCCCAGGTCTTCCACGAACTCCTTCCATTTGCCGGAGGCGTCGTTCTCGGCCAGGCAGGCCTTGATCTCGGTCTTGCGCGCCGAGAGGGCCTGCAAGACCACCCGGATGGTCTGGAGCTTCTTGTCCTTCATGGCCTCGATCTGCTCGGGGCTGTACTTGGCCTCGATTTCCGCGTAGAGCGGCTCGACGATGCACTCGCATTTGATGGCGTCGCCGGACTCGTCGCAGTACTGCGCCCGCAGGTCGAGGGCTGTCAGTTGGGTCTCCGAGGATTTGAGGATGCCTCCGTTCCAGAACAGCAGGAAGAAGGTGGCCAGGCCCATGAGGATGAAAAGGCCGATGACCTTGAACATGATGCGGCCCACGGTGCGCAGGATCAGGAAGGCCAGCACGACGGCCACGATGATTCCGATGTAGTTTGACATGGTTGCTTAGAAGTGAGGTAGGGTGTGAAAAATGGGAACGCCAGCCAGTTGGATCCGTGGCGGGGCTAGTAGGTCGAAAGGATTTCCAGGAACTCCTCGTTGGGCGTGATGGGCGAGCCGTTCGAGAACTCGGGCTTGAGGCCGTTGACGAAGTACATGTCGATCTCGCCCTTGTTCTTGGCCTCGACCTTGCCGCGGTACTCGCAGTCGAAGTAGTCCTTGATCCACTTGTAGGTGGCCCCGGAGACGTTGACCCGGCCGGGCTCGCTGGTGGACTCCATGCGGCTGGCGGTGTTGACGGTGTCGCCCCAGATGTCGTAGGCGAACTTGCGCGTGCCAATGACCCCGGCGATGACCGGCCCGGTATGGATGCCCACCCGGAGCAGCCACTCGGGCTCGCCGGCCTCGCGCTTGCGGGCGTTGAAGTCGTTCATGAAGGCCTGTATCTCGAGGCCGGCCAGGGTTACGTCGAAGGGGTTGCTCTTGTTGCGGATGGGCAGGCCTCCGGCGCACATGTAGGCATCGCCGATGGTCTTGATCTTCTCGATGTAGTGCCGGGTGGTGATGCGGTCGAAGGCCTCGAAGCAGACGTTGAGCTCCTTGATGATCTCCTCGTAGGAAAGCTGCTCCGAGATCTTGGTGAAGCTCTTGAAGTCCGTGAAGAGCACGCTCACGCGGCTGTACTTCTTCGGCTCGACGGTGCCCTTGTTCTTGAGCTGCTCGGCGATCTCGTAGGGCAGGATGTTGAGCAGCAACTGGTCCGACTTGCGCATCTCCTCCTGGAGCGAGCGCTTCTGCTCGGCCAGCATTTGAGACTGCATCTCCATCTGCTCGCTCTGGCGGGTGATGCCTTGCAGCAGCTTGAAGAGCGAGAGCGTGGACTTGACCCGCACGAGCATCTCGGTCTTGTCGATGGGCTTGTGGATGAAGTCCGTGGCCCCGGCGTCGAAGGCCTCCTTGAGGTTCTTGAACGAGGTCACCATGATAACGGGCACATCGCGGGTAACGTCCGTCGATTTCAGGTGCTTGAGCGTCTCGATGCCGTCCATCTCGGGCATCTCCCAGTCCATGAGGATCAGGTCGGGCACGTTCTCGATCGCCTGCTCGTAGGCTTCGCGCCCGTTGTTGGCCGTGATGATGTTGTACTTGTCCCGCTCCGAGTTGAACGCGTGCTTGATGATGCCCAAGGTGACGCGGCAATCGTCCGCGATAAGTATGTTGTATTTCATCGATGGCGCTAGGTTTACCGTTTTCCAAATTTACAAATTTCGTACAAAATTGTCCGCCACCGCCAAGCCCTCGCCCCACCGAGGGCCATGAAATGCCCCCTCTTAAATGTCGAATCCAAATTGAAACAGGGCGCTTGGCAATAGGCTCAAATCATTCATTGCGAAACATATAGGTCAGCATTTCTGTGGGGATGTTGAAAAAATAAAAAAATAATTCCGTAAAAAAATATGGCCGTTGCCCCGGCATTTTCTATCTTTCGGCTCTTAAAAAAAAGATAACATCCCGTCTCCCATGTCCTCCTTCTTGGAAGCCCAGCGCCAGAAAGTCTCGAACGGCCTGCTTGTCCAGTCGATGGACGAGCTGCTGGCGGTCTTGGCGCACTACCAGCGCAACTGGGACATCGACCTGGAGACGGTGCGGCACCACGCCCAGGAGCTGGTCCTGCTCAAGGCGCAGCTCGCGGCGGACGCTTCGTCGCAAGACTCCGAGGCCAAGCTGGGGCGCAACCGCGTGCTGGCCTCCTACCTGGGCCTGCTCCGGCAGTTGCAGGAGAACCCCAGCCTGGCGCGCTTCTTCGCCGCGCACGACCGCGCCACGGCCGAGTGGGAGGGCATCAGCTTCCAGCCCGAGCTCGAAAGCCTGCGCCAGTACGCCGAGCGGCACCCCTTCGGGATGCACACGCCCAAGGCCAACGCCCTGGCCTCCAGGCTGGAGCACGAGCTGCGCATGGTCCAGCTCCGCAGCCAGTCGCGGCAGGACGAGCTCGCCTGGGAGCAGGCCCGGCACCAGGACAGCCTGCCCGCCTTCGAGGACTACCTGCGCCAGTTCCCGCAGGGGGCGCACGCCGAGCAGGCCCGCGCCCGCGCCCTGGCCCTCCAGGCACGGGCCGAGCGCCAGCGCCGCCTGGCCGAAGCCTGGGCCGAGGCCCAGCGCCTGCCCGAGGCCGCCGCGCTCCGCCGCTTCGCCGAGCGCTTCCCCGGCACCGAGCAGGCCCGCGAGGCCCTGCTCCAGGCGCAGGCCCTCGAGCGATTCGAGCGCCAGCGCGCCCGCGAGCGCGAGGCCTGGCAGGAGGTGCTGCGCGACAGGAGCCTCGAGGCCCTGCGCCGCTACCTGGTCGAGTTCTCGGAAGGCGCCCACAGCCAGGAGGCCATCGCCCTGCTCACGGACATGGAGAACCGCTCGAAGGCCGGCGCCCTGGGGCAGTCCATCCAGCGCCAGGCCAGCGAGCTGGGCCGGTCCAGCGCCGAGCTCTACCTCTGGGAGCGGGGCTGGTCCGCCGCCTGGCGCGACTTCTTCCTGGGCATGATGGGCGCCTCCAACAGCCTCTCGGACCAGGAGCTGCTCGACCTGGCCCACATGGAGCGCCTCGACTGCTCCAACCTCGACCTGCGCGAGCTCGGCCCCCTGGCGCACCTGCCCCTGCGCAGCCTCAAGGCATCGGCCGCGCAGGTCCGCGACCTCGGGCCCCTGCGCGGCCTGCGCCAGCTCGAGACCCTCGGCCTGGCCTTCAACCCCATCGACGACCTCGGGCCGCTGGCCGGCCTGCCCCTGCGCGCCCTCGACCTCTCGCACACCCTGGTCCGCGACGCCCGCCCGCTGGCGCAATGCCCCAGCCTCGAGCGGCTCGACATCAGCGCCACGCCCATCGCCAGCCTGGCCTTCCTGGCCAAGCTGCCCGCCCTCAAGGCCCTGGTCTGCGACCGAAAGGCCCTCGAGGCCCTGGCCAAGGCCAATTTCCCGAAGAAAATAAAGTTTTCCGGTATTTCTATGGATGAAATTAAAAATTTTAATTCATTGATAAACAATGATTTCGATTTTGAAATTATGATTTTTATCCGATAGATTTTGCTTTCTTAATTTAATTCTTCATTTTTGGCTCATCGGAATAGGCGCGCTCCCGCCTGGCCCCAAGTCAAACCCCATTGAGCCGCATGATGAAACCATTGCCCCAAACCCACGCGACGACGTCTCCTTCCGGGACCGAGGCCGACAGCTTCGACTGGGAGCTGTTTTTCAGGTTCTTGGAGAAAAAAGCCATCGTGCCCATCGTGGGCGACGAGCTGGTGCGGGTGAAGTACGCCGGCCGCTCGTACAGCTTCCTGGAGTACCTGACCCTGAAGCTGCGCGAGCAGACCCACCGCCTCGACGGGCCGACCAGCTTCTTCGACTTCATGGGCCAGAAGCGGGGCGACCGCGTCAACTCGTCGTGGCTGAAGATCATCTACCGCGACATCACCCGCGACATGCTCGACCTGGAGCCCCTGGTCAAGCTGGCCCGCGTCACGGACCTCGACCTCTTCTGCTCCACCACGCTCGACAACTTCCTCTGCCAGAGCCTGGCCCGGGTGCGCAGCAAGCCCGGCCTGGCCAACTGGGTCGATTGCCAGAACATCTCCTTCAGCAGCTCGGCCCGCGGCAGCCGCCTGCCCAGCGACCGCGTCGGCAAGGTCTTCAACCTGTTCGGCTCGCTCGACGCCAAGGACAAGTTCGCCTCCGACGAGAGCGAGCTGCTCGACTTCACCGTGGAGCTGCTCCGCGACAGCCCGCACGCCGAGGCCCTGCGCGGCGAGCTCGACGGCAAGCACCTGCTGGTGCTGGGCGTCCACCTGCCCTTCTACCACCAGGCCCTGCTGCTGCGCGCCCTGGCCCCGGGCAGGCTCCAGAGCCACGAGCAGCTCCGCTTCTTCGCCCTTTCGAACGGCGCCGACGAGCTGGCCCGCGTCTTGGGCGAGGACCATCCGCAGCGCTTCCGCAGCGACCGCCCCGACGTGGCCGTGGCCTTCGTCGAGGAGATGTACGAGCGCTGGCTGCTGCGCAACAGCCAGAAGACCAAGCGCAAGTACAGGGGATACGTCCACCTTTCGTTCGCCCAGGCCGACAGCCAGGCCGCCAGCCAACTGCGCTTCCTGCTCGAGCAGAACGGCGTGGAGGTCGTCCTGACCGACCACCAGGCCGCCCTCAGCCTGGCCGAGGACGCCCTCAAGCGGCGCCTCGACCAGCGCGTCAAGGACTGCGCCATCTTCCTGCCGCTGGTCTCGGAGAAGGCCCTCGACGAAGGCCCGGCCGGGCTGTTCCGCCAAGAGCTGGGCGTGGCCCATTCCAGGGCCATCTTCTCGCTGGCCGAAGACCAGGCCACCGACTTCATCATCCCAAAGTTCTTGGGTAAATTGATGCCCACCGATCCTCGCGTCCCTGACTTCCTGACTTTCCGAGATGCCAAGATTTTAGAAGATTTCCAAATCATCGAACTTGTAACTCGAAAATTGGTTTTGCTGGATTAGTTTTTTTTTTGATATTTTCGCCCTTCGCCAGGGAATACGCGTTTTCGCTTTCTTTGCGCGTAAATTTTCGTATTTTTGAAAAAAAAACGTAATGGAAGTCAAAGTAACCGTTGACAACGAAAGTCCGTACATGGGCCTCGACGCCTTCGAGGAGCAATACAAGGACTTTTTCTTTGGTAGGGACAAGGAGGTCAACGAGCTGCTTTCGCTGGTCGATCGCAATGTTACGACCGTGCTGTTCGGCAAATCGGGCCTGGGCAAGACCTCCTTGCTCAAGGCGGGCCTGATCCCCAAGCTGCGCAAGAAGTACTTCCTGCCCATCTTCCTGCGGGTCAACTTCAACGACGCCGACTACCCGCCGCTGGACCAGGTGCGCGACGCCCTGGAGGAGCACATCCAGCGGGTGGACCCCGAGGTCAAGCCCTACCTGCCCGACACCACCCTCTGGGAATACCTCCACGCCTCCAAGATCCTGGGCGGCTTCGTCCGGCCCATCCTCATCTTCGACCAGTTCGAGGAAATCTTCACCATCGGCCGCAACAACCCCAAGCGCGTCAACGAGCTGGTCAGCGCCCTGACCAACCTCATCGAGAACCAGATCCCCATCTCGGTGCAGGAAAAGTACGCCGACCTCGAGATCCCCTTCGACTTCGACGTCCAGAACTTCCGCATCGTCTTCAGCCTCCGCGAGGACTACCTGCCCCAGCTCGAGAACCTCCAGGCCTTCATCCCCAGCCTGCGCAAGAGCCGCCTGCGCCTGCTCCAGATGAACCGCGCCAACGCCATCGACGCCGTTTACAAGCCCGGGCGCCACATCATCGACCGCGACGTGGCCGAGAAGCTCGTGGACAAGATCCTCTCGAAGACCTACGTCAACTTCTTCGTGGACGAGACCGGCGGCGACATCTGGGAAAACCACAAGGTCGAGCCTTTCCTGCTCAGCCTCATCTGCTTCCAGGTCAACGAGACCCGCGTCAAGCAGTACCAGTCGAAGATCAACATCGACCTGGTCAACAAGGTGGACATCCAGCAGATCATCAAGAACTTCTACCACCGCAGCACCCACGACATCGGCCCCGAGAGCAAGAAGATCCTCGAGAACAGCCTCCTGACCCAGGACGGCTACCGCAAGCTCCAGAGCAAGAGCGACCTGCTGCTGCGCTCGGGCATCGGCGAGGACGACATCAACAAGCTCATCAACCGGCGCATCGTCCGCAACGAGATCTGGAACGGGCGCGAGCACCTCGAGCTGATCCACGACGTGCTGGTGCCCGTGGTCAAGGACAGCCGCGACAAGCGCATCGAAGAGGAGCGCGAGCGGGCCGAGCAGGAGAAGATCCTGGCGGTGCAGCGCAAGGCCGAGCAGGAGCGCGACGAGCAGGAGCGCCGATTCGAGCAGGAACGCCGCGAGCAGAAGGCCGCCAGCGCCAAGCGCAAGAAGACCTTCAGCATCGCGATGGCTTTCGCCTTGATGGTGGCCGGAGCCTTGGCCTTCGGCTACCTCAACGCCAACCAGCAGCGCAAGCTGGCCGACCTCAACCTGGTCAAGGCCAACGCCAACCAGCTCGCGGCCATGGCCGTCATCACCATCGAGCGCGACCCCACCCAGGCCTTCCGCCAGGCCGAGCGGGCCTTCCGCATGGATTCCTCGAGCCAGGTGGCCCGCTGGGCCGTGGTCAAGAGCTTCTACCAGCGCGCCTTCTACAACGTCATCGCCCGAACCAACGCGCAGGACATCGCGGCCATCGACGTCTCGCAGAAGCAGAAGCTCGTGGCCTTCGCCGTGGGCAACCGCCTGGTCCTGGCCGACTTCGACGGCCGCGAGGTCCACTCGGAGAACGCCTCGCACCTGGGCGCCATCACCGCCGTGGCCTTCTCGCCCTCGGGCGACTTCTACGCCACGGCCGGCTCCTCGGGCGAGATCAAGGTCTGGCAGACCCGCGACCACATGAACGCCAGCGTGATGAACGCCCACAACGAGGGCGCCCTCGGCCTGGTCTTCAACGCCGCCGGCGACCGCATCCTCAGCTTTGCCCGCGACAACAAGGTCGTGGTCTCCAGCATCGACGGCAACATGCTCCTGGTCTTGTCCGAGCACACCAACAACCCCGTGGCCGCCGTCTTCACCCCGCAAGGCTACGCCAGCGCCGGCCTCGACCGCAAGCTCATCTTCTACGACCCCCAGGGCAAGCCCCTGAAGTCCATCTTCCTGGCCTACCAGCCCACCGACATGGTCGCCGACTCGGCCGGAAACCTCTGGGTGGCCGACAAGGGCGGCGCGCTGACCCTCTACGACCCCTCGGGCGAAATCCGCGGCGCGACCCAGTTCGACCTGCGGTTCAACGACCTGGCCATGCTCGCCGACGGCTCTCTCCTCGCGGCCTGCTCCGACAACAGCGTGCTGCTCTTCGACTCGCTCTTGCAGGTCCGCCAGGAGTTCAAGGGGCACGATGGCGAGGCCTCGCTCGTGGTGGCAACGCCCGACGCCCGACACATCTTCTCCACCGGCCGCGACCGCGCCCTGCGCCACTGGATGACCGGCCAGGAAAAGGTCATCCTCCGAACCGGGCAGAAGCTCCTCTACGCCATTTCGGACCACTCGCACGACAACATCCTCGTCGGGGTCGAGAACACCCTCACCCTCTGGGACGTATCCGGGCAAAGCCCCACCAAGGGAACCACCTTCGAAGGCCACAGCCTCGACATCGTCTATGTGGACTACTGCCCGGCCACCAACCGCTTCGCCTCGGCTTCGGTGGACAACTCGGCCATTGTCTGGGACAGCCTCGGCAAGCCCGCCCGCGTCTTCGAGCACCCCGGCATCGTTTACTCGGCCCTCTTCAACCGCGAGGGAACCCGCCTGCTCACTTCCTGCCAAGACCACTCCGCCAAGGTCTGGGACATCCAGACGGGCGAGCTGCTCCAGACCTACCCGCACGGCGCGCCCCTGTTCAAGGCCACCTACTCGCCCGACTCGCGCATGGTCCTGACGGCCTGCATGGACGACGTGGTGCGCCTCTGGAACGAGAACGGCGACACCCTGGCCACCCTGCCCAGCATCCACTCCAGCCTGGTTACCGACCTGGTCTTCGCCCCCGACGGCAAGCACTTCGCCTCCGCCTCCTGGGACATGTCCGCCAAGGTCTGGAGCATCGACACCGTGGACAACCGGCTCAGCGTCAGGCAGGTGGCCTACCTGAGCGGGCACAGCGGGCGCCTGACCGGGGTGTTCTTCTCGCCCGACGGCAAATGGCTGCTCACCTCCAGCGAGGACGGCGCCGTCAAGCTCTGGGACATCAACGGCAACGAGCTGGTCTCCTTCGACTTCCACTCGAGCATGCCCGTCCACAGCGCCAACTTCACCGAAGATGGGCACTACATCCTCTCGGTGGGCCGCGACGAGACCATCCGCAAATGGCCCGTCTCGCCCCAGGAGATCATCCGCCAGGTGGACGCCCAAGGCCTGCTCGGCCCCAACTGGCGCCTCGAAGACGATGCCACCCTGGGGGGGAGCCGCTGACCGCGGGGAGGGCTTTTTGCCTTGCCCCCGCTTTCATGGGTGAGGTAGGCGAGCATTTCGTGGGTTGCTGTCGGCCGTTAGCGATGGGGGCTCGGTTGCCACAAAAAATCGAACCTACACCCATTGCGCAAGCGTTGCCCAGTTTCCGAGCTCGAATGTCAAAGCGGGACAAGCCGGGGTATTCATTCTTTCCGTGGCCTGCGCAATTCCACCCAATTTCCTGCAAGCGCAGCCTACTTGACCATCCCAGCCATGCGAGCCCTCCGTGCCCAATCCGCCCCGCCGTCCCGCGTCAGACCAGAAAAACTCTTCCTGATGCTTGCCCCCCAATTTTTTTTCTGTAAATTTGGTTCTGGCGATTTTCAGCTTCCTGGAGAACAGCTTTCGCCTCGAGATTGAAAATGTTCGGGGCACTGTTGTTCTGTAGGTGGAATTTTTTTTTGGGGCCGGAATCGAATCTTGGGCAAGCAATGCCATTCGTTGCGATCAGAATTTTCACCCCTTCTCAACGCTCGCGCCAACACTTATCTTGAAAACAATAAAACTCAAAATGGGTATAATAATTTCAGAAGTTCGTATCAAAAACTTTCGTTCATTAAAAGATTTGAAAGTAAAGTTGTCGCCAAACATCACATTGTTGGTAGGCATGAACAATGCAGGAAAAACAACATTCCTTCGTGCCTTGAATATAGCACTGAACACCGACAGGCATTTCATTGGTAAAGAGGATTTGTTTATCAATAAAAACGGCGAGGAGTTACCGCCAGACGATAGGATAATTCTGATCGACATTAAGATTATTCCCTCTGACGGAAAAAGCACTTTTGAAGAGTGGGCGAATGATTTTGGAGTGGATATTTCGAGCGATGTAAGTGGAACCGAGTTTTTTGCGTATCGAACAAAGATTGACTTCTCGGAAAACAGATACTTTTCCCAACTGAACAGATATAAAATTGTTGATTGGGAAAGTGGAAATGCAGACGAATTCGAAAACCTAAAAGCCGATATATCCAATATCCCTTTTTATTTTATTGATGCACAGCGCGATTTAAATGAAGAAACAACCAAACGGACATCAGATTTTGGAATTCTTGCGGGCAAGGTGAAATACGATGACGCAATAAAGGCGGAATTGGAAGACCAATTGAAAATCCTCAACGACAAAGCGGTTGCAGATAGCCCGGTGTTAAAAAAGTTGCACGAGAGCTTAGATAGACTGAACAGAACAGTTCAGAATAGCGGAGGAGGAGTTGAAATTACCCCTTTCCCAAAGAAAGTACGAGATTTAAGCAAAGGAATGAAAGTTCATTTTCAAGACGGGGAATCCGATTCTTTCAGTCTTGAATATCACGGCATGGGGACAAGAAGCTGGGCTTCATTGCTTACATTCAAGGCAAAAATTGAACAGTTTGAAGATGAACACAAGGAAGAAAACAAACCGTTCCACCCTTCTCTTGGATTGGAAGAACCAGAAGCTCATTTGCACCCTAACGCACAACGTCAGGTTTACAAACAACTTAAAGACATTAAAGGGCAAAAAATAATCAGCACGCATTCACCCTACATCGTTCAACAAGCTGATTTGAGTGAAATAAGGCATTTTAGCAAAAAAACAGATGAGACTATTGTAGGCGAAGTTGTTAGTATTTATGACATAAAGCTAAGAACTCTCATTGGTGATTTGAATTTAACCCCGGACAGTAATAAAAACAGAATATCATCTCTCGAAAAAGAAATTAAAGGAGTAAATGATACAAAAAGAGAATTTATAAGAAAATATAGGAGTAGAGCAGGAAAAATTCTTGGAGATATTTTATTTTCAAGATGTGTTATCTTATGTGAAGGTGAAACAGAAGAACAAGCTTTGCAATTATGGGGTATGAAATATTTCGGACAGCCATTATCAAATCACGGTATAGATATTCTAGGGGTTGATGGCTTCACTAATTATATTCCCTATGTAAGTATTTTATCTTCTTTTGATATAAATTGGTTCATTTTCAGTGATGGAGAAGATGTAACGATTGATAGCTTAATTGAGGATATATTACTTCTTGATAATAAATTCCACAGTTTAGCTAATATTTTTGCTTTGCCATCTAAACAAAACTTTGAAGAATATATCTATGAAAATTATCCAATCGAAGTAAAAAAAGCAAAAGCTAAATATGAATTGGAGAACTGGAAAGATAAACCCGAATATGTTGAAATTGAAACTTCAAAAATTCAAAGCGAAAATGATGAAGAAGTGCTTAAATTTATGAAAAACCACAAAACTAAATTTGTACCATACTATGTCGATGAGATTTCCAAAATTGATAACATAAAAAAAGTTATACCACCGCTAATTTTGGAATTATTTGATAGCATCTCAGTTGAGTATTCACATATTGAACCTCGTTACATTAAACTTGATTTATTGTTAAATATACTTGAAAACATCAAAGATAATGCAAACACTTAGTAAAGAGCAAAGTGCAATCGTTGATGACTGGGTTGCTCATCAAGGGGCAATGCTTGTATCTGCATCTGCCGGCAGTGGCAAGACACGTATATTGACAGAATGCGTTCGTCGGTTGATTGAAGATAGTCCCAAAGATAGAAGCAGAATTTTATGCCTTACATTTACCAACAAAGTCGCAGACGAGATGCTCGAACGTCTCAAAAAGGTAAAAGGTGTGAAAGAGCGTTCCTTCATCGGAACAATACACGCCTTTGGATTAGAAATACTCAAGTCATATCGGCATGAGTTGAATTATTCTGAAATGCCTCATATCATTGAAAGAGAAACGGACAGAAAAGAAATACTCAAAGATGTATTTATTCAGAATGCAATATTGCAACCTCATATTCTTAATGTTCCGGAAGATTTTAAAACTCATCTAGCAGGTGAACAAAGGTTACAAGAGCACCAAATAAATTTATTAACCAATACCTTAGCTTGGATTGGAAAACAAAAACAGAAACTGATTTATGTAGATGAAGAAACCACAGAAATAGAAGGGTTGGACGAAAAATATTTTACAGTCTTTAAACAATATAATATCCAGCTTAGGAATCAACAACTTATTGAGTTTGACGACATATTGTTGTTCGCGTGGAAATTACTTGAAAAGCCAAGTATTGCATCAATCTATCAACGACTGTACAAATATATGCTTATTGATGAAGCACAAGATTTAAATTTTGCCCAATATCAATTTATTAAAGCTCTATGCGGTGATAAGCTAACCAATATTTTAATGGTTGGCGATAGCAACCAGGCAATACATGGATATGCCGGAGCGAGCAAAAAGTATATGTTCGAGGAGTTTGTTAAAGATTATTCGGCACGACAAAGTAGAATTGAAAAGAATTACAGGTCATCAAAAGCAGTCCTTCAAACTGCGAATCTATTGATTGA
This sequence comes from Bacteroidota bacterium, assembly GCA_020048645.1. GTDB lineage: Bacteria > Bacteroidota > Bacteroidia > Bacteroidales > UBA6013 > UBA6013. The sequence goes on from JAIFMG010000138.1 coordinate 16,658, forward strand.
TCAAGAAATTGAACACGCTGAAAATCAACATTTTGAAGGTAAAGTTGAAATTAGAAGTTTTGAAACAGAAAGCAAAGAAGCCAACTGGATTGTTGGAAAAATTCAATCACTCTTGCAAATCACCAGCGAAGAATTTGACGGAAGAGTTACTCTCGAAAAAATTGCTGTTCTGGCACGAAATAAATTTGTATTCAAAGAACTTCAAAGGCAATTTGATGAGGATGATTTTCTCCAAAACAAATATCATGTAAGGAAAGGGAATGATGCAATTGATCCGGTGTCAACCATTATGAAAATATTTGATAGAGGGACAAGGATTATTGCAAATCATCAAGGCATTGTGTATTGGAATCAACTCAAAGAAATCTTACAAGTTAACAATATAGAATTAAGCGATTCTGGGTTTGATTCTCTCATAAGTTTGAAGGAGAAAATAGCATCAAGTTCGCAAGCAATTGACATTTCTTCATATGAAATTCTTTTGGGTGCATGGAGAAAAATTGACAAAGATATATCTAATCTTCAAGATGCTTTGCAATACATTAACAATGCCTTATCAAATTTTAGTGATGAAAACGAAAGAGCTAATGTCATGTCAGATATAAATGAATGGACAGAGGCTTGGAATGCTTATTTAAGGAACTCTTCAAACCGAAGTTTGGCTGATTTCAGACGTTTTACGGCATTGGGTTTTAACAAACCCAATCAAGAAAAAGGATTGACATTGGCAACAGTTCATGCTGTAAAAGGACTGGAATTCGACATTGTTTTCCTAATGGGCATGAACCAGGGAACTTTTCCTGATTATAGAGCACTAAGAGCAAATGGAAAGGCAATGGAAGAAGAGAAGAATAATGTATATGTTGCTGTTACAAGAGCAAAAAGGCACATTTATATTAGTTTTCCTCGGGTGAAAATGATGCCATGGAATGACATGAAAGCACAAAAAAAATCTACGTTCTTAACTGGGTTTAGCATTATTGAAACATGATTCAAATATCATCGGCCGAGAATTGCTTGTTTCTGCACAGCGTATGGATAGGCGCCACCCGAACGGGGCAGGAATCAAGTGCTTGGACGAAAGATTTATATTACAGATTGTTTGAGGAAGGCGTGTGTATTTTGAAAGTGGAATAATATCGTTTCATTCAAATTGGTTTCGCTTTATTCAACTTGCCCCATCAAGTCTGGTTGCGGAAGAAGCCAGGGCGGCGCGCCTTGTCTTCTTTCGCATTTTTCCCATGAAGGCGCTTCCAATAAAAGATCCTCCCGCGCGACAAGCGCCTTCGAAAATGAAAAACCCCAGGCGTTTGGCCTGGGGTTTCTGGGGGAAGCTGGTGGGAATTACTGGGCTCGAACCAGTGACCCTCTGCTTGTAAGGCAGATGCTCTGAACCAACTGAGCTAAACTCCCGATTTTTGGCTTCCTATATTTGTGGGAATTACTGGGCTCGAACCAGTGACCCTCTGCTTGTAAGGCAGATGCTCTGAACCAACTGAGCTAAACTCCCGTCTGCTTTTCTCGAAAAGCGGATGCAAACATAGGCTTTATTTTGAAATCCACAAAGCCTTTGGCTGAAAAAAGAAAGATTTTTTTTTCGAGGCGAAAGGCGGCCGACCCATGATTCCGCTCTTGTCCTTCTAATTTCATGGATCCCAAGGTTCTGGCAGTTCCGGGCAGTCGGGGTCGTCGAGCATCGCGAGCAGGTCGGCCACCAGGAAATTGCTCCCGCCGACGAAGATGATGTCCGCGGACGTGGACTGGGCCATGAGGAATGAGAGGGCTCTCCAGGGCTTTTCCGTGGACAGGCAGTGGCGGACTAGGCGCTCGGCGGCCGCTTCGAGCTCGAGGGCGGGCACCGAGCGTGGGTTGCTGGCCTGGGTTACGACCAGCCCCGCGCGGGCGGGCAGCAGGCCCAGGATCTTGTCGATTTCCTTGCCTTGGGTGAGGCCCAGGATGATCCGCAGCCTTCGGTCGCGGGGCAGGAGGGCGAGCTGCCGGGCCGCGGCTTCGAATCCCTCGGCGTTGTGGGCCGTGTCGAAGATGACCGTGGGCCTCCGCCGCACGATCTGCCAGCGCCCGCGCAGGCCCGTGGAAGCCGCTGCCCGCGCCAGCCCGTCGCGCAGGTGCTCGTCGCTGAGCGCGAGGCCGCGGTGCTGGCGCAGCAGCTCGAGCGTGGCCAGCACGACCCGCAGGTTCGCGATCTGGTAATGGCCTGCGAGGTCCAGGTCCAGCTCCAGCTCGCCTTGCGGGCGCCGCCAGCGGAAGCGCTGTCCCTCGAAGCCTTGCTCGACGGCCTCGAGCTCGATGGCCCGCGCGGCCTCGAGCAGGGGCGCGCCTTGGCGCTGTGCCGCCGCGCGCACCACGTCCATCGGCCCGGCGGGCAGGTCGCCGACGGCCACGGGCACGCCGGGCTTGATGATGCCGGCCTTCTCGGCGGCGATCTGCTCGAGGGTGTCGCCCAGCAGGTCCATGTGGTCCCAGCCGATGGTGGTGATGGCGCAGGCTTCCGGTTCCACGATGTTCGTCGCGTCCAGCCGCCCGCCCAGTCCGGTCTCAATCACGGCCCAGTCCACGCCTTCCTGCTGGAAGTGCCAGAGCGCCAGGCCCAGGCTCAGCTCGAAGAACGACGGCCGCCGCTCCCTGGCCCAGGCGTGGTGCGCGCCCACGAACTCGGCCACCCGCTCGGGCGCGACCATCTGGCCGTTGACCCGCGCCCGCTCGCGGAAGTCGGTCAGGTGGGGCGAGGTGTGCAGGCCCACCTTCAGCCCGGCGGCCTGGAGCACAGCCGCCAGCATGTGCGCGACCGAGCCTTTGCCGTTGGTGCCCGCCACGTGGATCACGCGGTAGGAGCGCTGCGGGTGGCCCATCCTTTCGGACAGCTCGAGCATCCTTTCCAGGCCAGGCTTGTAGGCCTTTTGGCCGCTGAGCTGGTAAACGGCCAGCTCTCCGAACAGAAACTCCAAACTTTCCGGGTAAGTCATCGGTAGCGAAGGTTTTGTCTGACAATGCGATGGGCGAAGGCTTGGCACGAATGCCATTTTTCCTTCGGTTTTGAGCCGGAAATTTGCTAACTTTATTGGAAGACGCCAAGCCTCGAAGGCCTTTTTGGCCCAAAAACCCAAACCATTAGCGCGATGAAAAAGATATTCGTCCTTGACACCAACGTGCTGCTGCACGACCACATGGCGATTTACCATTTTGAGGAAAATGACATCGTCATCCCCATCACGGTCCTCGAAGAACTGGACAAGTTCAAGAAGGGCTCCGACATGATCAACTTCCAAGCCCGCGAGTTCATGCGCGAGCTCGACCGCATCTCGGGCGACATGATCAACGGGGGCATCGCCCTGGGCAAGGACCGGGGCACGCTTTTCATCGAAACCGGGAAGCCTTTCTCGGAAGAGATGAAGGCCTCCTTCATCGAGCCTTCGGCCGACCACCGCATCCTGGCCGTGGCCGACTTCTACCGGAAAAAACATCCTGAAACGCAGGTCGTCCTGGTGACGCAGGACATCAACTTCCGCATGAAGGCCAAGAGCCTGCACATCATGGCCCAGGATTACCAGACGGGCAAGGTGCAGAGCATCAAGGATTTCGAGGATCCCTACCTGGTCATCAACAAGGTCGCGGACGCCGCCATTTCCAAGCTCTACGCCAAGGAGGACGAAGGAATGCCCATCGACAAGCTGGACCTGGAGACAACGGTCAAAGACCGCTACTTCGTCCTCGACACGGGAACCGCCAACGCCCTGGTCCACAACGACGTGGAAAAAGGCATCGTCTCGCGGGTCGAAAAACGCCGCGCCTACGGCATCTATCCGCGCAACGCCGAGCAGGCCTTCGCCATCGACGCCCTGATGCGCCCCGACATCAAGCTCGTTACCATCATGGGCAAGGCCGGCACCGGCAAGACCCTCCTGGCCCTGGCCGCGGCCCTCGAACAGCGGCACGACTTCCAGCAGATCTTCCTGGCCCGCCCCATCATCCCCCTGGGCAACCGCGACATCGGCTTCCTGCCCGGCGACGCCAAGGACAAGATCGGCCCCTACATGCAGCCGCTTTTCGACAACCTCTCGGTCATCAAGCACAAGTTCAAACAGCAAAGCCCCGAGTTCCACAAGATCGAGGAGATGCTCAAGACCGAGAAGCTGCTCATCTCGCCCCTGGCCTACATCCGCGGCCGCAGCCTTTCGAACGTCTTCTTCATCGTCGATGAGGCCCAGAACCTCACCCCGCACGAGGTCAAGACCATCATCACCCGCGCCGGCGAAGGCACCAAGATGGTCTTCACGGGCGACATCCAGCAGATCGACTCGCCCTACCTCGACGCCAAGTCCAACGGCCTGTCCTTCCTGACCGACAAGATGCAGGGCCAGAGCCTGTTCGCCCACGTCAACCTCGTCAAAGGCGAGCGCAGCCACCTGGCCGACCTGGCCAGCACCCTGCTCTGAGCCGACAATGCCCTCCTCGGAAACTTTCCAACGAGGCGGCCAGCCACTTGGAAACGTTTCTGCGCTGGGCGGGTTCTCGGCTGGACCCTTTTCTCTGCGAGACCCCCCAACCCCCTGAAAGGGGGAGTAGGACGCTACGCCGCGGAAAAAGCCACTGTTCAGGGGGGTTGGGGTTCTTTTCGAGCACATTTGCACGGCGGGCTAAAGCCCGCCGCAATTGATAAGGTCATGCCTCGGCCAGCCCCGAAGGGGCGGCTTTGTACGGCGGGCTAAAGCCCGCCGCAATTGATGAGGTCATGCCTCGGCCAGCCCCGAAGGGGCGACATGATTGTAGAAAGCGGATCCATCCCAAAAAAGCAAGCCCCGAAGGGGCGAAACAGCCGCGAGGATGACCCAATTGAAATCGCTGCCCATCGAGGCGCGGATCATGCCACCCCTTCGGGGTTCCGATTCCAACCAGCGCGCGCCATCCTACAATCATGTCATCCCTTCGGGATTCGCCCGGCATCCCCAGCGCAAGAAAATCAATTGCGGCGGGCTTCAGCCCGCCGCGGCGATGGCCAGCCCCGAAGGGGCGGCATGATTGTAGAAAACCGATTCACCCCAAGAAAACAAGCCCCGAAGGGGCGAAACAGCCGCAAGGATGACCCAATTGAAATCGCTGCCCATCGAGGCGCGGATCAAGCCACCCCTTCGGGGTTCCGATTCCAACCAACGCGCTTCATCCTACAATCATGCCATCCCTTCGGGATTCGTCCGGCATCCCCAGCGCAAGAAAATCAATTGCGGCGGGCTTCAGCCCGCCGCGGCGCATCATGCCATCCCTTCGGGATTTCGCCCGGCATCCCCAGCGCAAGAAAATCAATTGCGGCGGGCTTCAGCCCGCCGCGGCGCATCATGCCATCCCTTCGGGATTTCGCCCGGCAT
>JAIFMG010000114.1 GCA_020048645.1 Bacteroidota bacterium
CGATCCACAGCCCCGAGCGCCCGGTGCTGAACACGCGCAACGAGGGCATCCGCAAGGCCGTGGAGCTGATCAGCTTCGACAACCTGACCCCCCAGGAGAGGACCCGGGCCAAGAACCGGGAGGCGGCCAAGGTCACGCTCGCCAAGGCCGAGCAGCATGCCAAGCGGGAGAACACGCTTGAGATTGCCAGAAATCTGCTTGCGTTAGGCGTGGACAATGTCACCATCGCCAAGGCAACCGGCTTGACCATCGAGCAGATAGAGCAACTGCGCCAAAATTAGGCGGGACGCAATTGCCCGGCCAGCGATCCAGCGTCCGTTTCCACCCAACAAAAAGACCGCTCCCGGAAGGGAGCGGTCTTTTGAATTTGCGAAGGAATCCTTCTCGGAGCGAGGCGATCACTTCCCGCCGTCAGTCGAAGCGCTCGCGGTGGAGGAGCAGCAGGAGGCGGCAGGTGCCTGCGCGGCCGGTTCGGGAGTCGCGGAGGGAGTGGCTTCTGCGGAGGGCGTCGAGCAGCATGGGGCCGGCTGGCTGCCCAGGGCCGCCTCGGCCACGGGAGCCACGGATTGCTCGGTGGGCTCGAGGCTGGCCGCGTCGGTGCCCTCGGGCAATTCCACCAGCGAGGGCGCCAAGACCAGCGCCACCACCGACATGAGCTTGAGCAGGATGTTCAGCGAAGGGCCGGAGGTGTCCTTGAACGGGTCGCCCACGGTGTCGCCCACGACGGCGGCCTTGTGCGCCTCGGAGCCTTTGCGGTAAGTGACGCCATCGACGGTGATGCCCTTTTCGATCATCTTCTTGGCGTTGTCCCATGCTCCGCCGGCGTTGGCCTGGAAGATGGCCATGAGCACGCCCGTGACGGTTACGCCGGCCAGCAGTCCGCCCAGCATCTCGGCGCCACCCACGAAGCCGACCACGGCCGGGACGATGATGGCGAGCAAGCCCGGCAGAACCATCTCGCGGATGGCCGCCTTGGTGGAAATGGCCACGCATTCCTCGTACTGGGCCGCGTCTTGCGCGTCGTGCAGCTCCTTCTGCTCCTCTGCGGTTGCCTTGGTCGTGTCCGAGTCGTACTTCTTCATGATGACCAGGGCGCGGGTCAGCTCTGGAATGTCCCGGAACTGGCGGCGGACCTCCTTGATCATGTCGTTGGCGGCACGCCCCACGGCGTCCATCGACAGGGCCGAGAAGAGGAAGGGCAACATGCCCCCGACGAAGAGGCCGGCCATGATCTCGGGCTGGGCCAGGTCGATCACCTGCATCTGGGCTTGCTGCATGAAGGCCGAGAAGAGGGCCAGCGCGGTCAAGGCGGCGGAGGCGATGGCGAAGCCCTTGCCAATGGCGGCCGTGGTGTTGCCCACCGCGTCCAGCTTGTCGGTGCGTTCGCGCACCTGCGGCTCCAGCTCGGACATCTCGGCGATGCCCCCGGCGTTGTCGGCGATGGGGCCGTAGGCGTCAACGGCCAACTGGATGCCCGTGTTGGCCAGCATCCCAACGGCCGCGATGGCGATGCCATACAGCCCGGCGAAGTGGTAGGAGCCCAGGATACCCGCGGCGATGACCAGGATGGGCAGAGCGGTGGAGGTCATGCCCACGCCCAGGCCCGCGATGATGTTCGTGGCCGGACCGGTGACCGACTGGCGGGTGATCTTCGTCACGGGCTTGGTGTCCGTGGCGGTGTAGTACTCGGTGATCAGCCCCACGGCCAAGCCGGCCACCAGGCCGATGATCGTGGCCCAGAAAACCCCGTTGGCGTGGTAAACCGTCTCGACGCCAGCGGCGCTCTCGACGACCCACTCGGCGGGCAGCATCCATTGGATCAGCACATAGGAGGCCGCTACCATCAGGCCCGCGGAGATGAACTCGCCCGTGTTCAAGGCTTTTTGCGGGTTGCCGCCTTCCTTGACCTTCACGAAGAAGGTGCCCAGGATGGACATGATGACCCCCGTGGCGCCCAGGGCCAGCGGCAGAAGCACCGGCCCTAGGTCGAACTTGCCCATGATGGCCTCCGCGCCCACGAAACTGGCGCCCAGCACCATCGTGGCCACGATCGAGCCCACGAACGACTCGAACAGGTCGGCGCCCATGCCCGCCACGTCGCCCACGTTGTCGCCCACGTTGTCGGCGATGGTCGCGGGGTTCAGCGGGTGGTCTTCGGGGATGCCCGCCTCGACTTTGCCCACCAGGTCGGCGCCCACGTCGGCCGCCTTGGTGTAGATGCCTCCGCCCACGCGGGCGAACAGCGCGATCGACGAGGCCCCCAGCGAGAAGCCCGAGATCACGTTCAGGATCGTCACGATGCCCCAGTCGGCGCCTATGGCCGAATAGAACAGGAACAGCCCGCCCAGGCCCAGCACGCCCAGGCCCACCACGCCCAGGCCCATCACGGCGCCTCCGGCGAAGGCCACTTCAAGCGCCTTGTTCAGCGACTCCCGGGCCGCGTTCGTGGTGCGCACGTTGGCCTTCGTGGCCACGCGCATCCCCAGGAAGCCCGCCAGCGCCGAGCAGAACGCCCCCACGATGAACGAGATGGCAACGAAGCCGTTCGAGCCCGCCGAGGCCTGGCCGTTGAAGAACAGCAGCACGGCGACCCCCAGCACGAACCAGACCAGGATGCGGTACTCGGCCTTGAGGAAGGCCATCGCGCCAGCCGAGATGCTGCTCGCGATCTTGGCCATGCGCGGCGTGCCTTCCGGCTGCGCCGAGACCCAGCGCGACCGCCAAACGGTGAAGCCCATGCCCGCCAGCCCTGCCAGCAAGATCAAATAAATGAGATTTTCCATCGGGTGATTTTTTGTTTTGGAAGTTTATCGGAATTGGTTTTTTCTTGAATCGCGTTTTAAATTAGAAAAAATCTTAAAAATGACCAAACCCAAGCCGCGCCGCTGTTGCTTTGTGGGCGGAAAGCCTTGATGGTCATGTTATTGCGATGCCTGGGCTGGGCCACACACGGCCCAAAATTGGATCGCAAACGATTGCGAGCCCCCTTTTTCAGACCTGGAAAAGGCTTTCCGGCAAATCATGCACCGGCGGGTTGCGGTGGATGTAGAGGTTGCTGCCCCCCAGGTCGGCCTCCAGCGCGGGCACGCTGTCCAGCCGAGGCGCCGGGACGCCCTGGCCGAAGAAGTTGTTGCCCACGAAGACCCGCGCCTCGTCCCAGAGCCCCGCGGCGATGAAGCTCGCCAGCAACTGGCTGCCGCCCTCAACGATCAGCGACTGCCGATCGTGCGCGTGCAGCCACGCCAGCACCCGCGGGAGCACGCCCTCGAAGCTCTCCAGCCGCACGTGCTCCAGCCCCGGGCCGTCCGCCAGGTCCGCCCGCGTGGTGAAGACCACTGTGGGCAGGCTGCCGTCGAAGACCCGCGCTCCGCGGTCCAGCCGACCCTGCCGGTCCAGCACCACGCGCAGCGGGCTCGCGCCGTGCCAGTCGCGCACGCCGAGCTGCGGGTTGTCCTTCTCGACCGTGCCCGTGCCGACCATGATGGCCGGCTCCTCGGCCCGCCACTTGTGGACCAGCCCCCGCGAAAGCTCGTTCGTTATCCAGAGCGGCTGGATGGGCGTGTCCTTGTCGCGGCGCGCGTCGATGAAGCCGTCCAGCGTCTGGGCCCATTTCAGGATGACGTAGGGGCGGCGCTTCTCGTGGAAGGTGAAGAAGCGCTTGTTGAGCTCGCGGGCGTGGGCCTCGAGCAGGCCCACGCGCACGTCGATGCCCGCCGCCCTCATGCGCGCGATGCCCTTGCCGGAGACTTCCGCGTAGGAATCTTGGCAGGCCACCACTACCCGGGGGATGCGGCTGCGCACGATCAGGTCCGAGCAGGGCGGCGTCTTGCCGTGGTGCGCGCAAGGCTCCAGGCTCACGTAGAGCGTGCATTCGGCCAGGATCGACGGGTCCGACACGCTGGCGATGGCGTTGACCTCGGCATGGGGCCCTCCGTAAACGCGGTGGTAGCCCTCGCCCACGATCCGCCCCTCGCGCACCAGCACCGCGCCCACCATCGGGTTGGGGGCCACGTGGCCCAGGCCCTTGCGCGCCAGGCTCAGGCAGCGCTTCATGTAGCGCTCTTCTTCGGCGGTGAAGGCCGCCGCCTGCTCTTCGATCTTGTCCATTTTCCTGCTGAAGGATTGCTTAGCCCTGCCAAGTTTAAGGAAAATTGGCCGGATTCGGAAGGCCTGGCCCGCGCGGGCGTGTCCTTTTCCTGATTTCCGGCTCCCTGTTTTCCCTTGCCATCGGCTTTTTTCGCCATTTTTCAAGCCAAAAAAAGCCCCGGCCAGAGGCCAGGGCTTGTGAGGTCAGTGCAAGTTGGAGGCTCAGCCCTTGCGGAGCTCCTCGAGGATCTCGAGGATGCTGATGGCGGCCTTGGGGATGGACGAGCCGGGGCCGAAGATGCCGACCACGCCCGCGTCGTAGAGGAACTGGTAGTCCTGGTGCGGGATGACGCCCCCGACGATGACGATGATGTCCTCGCGGCCGAGCTTGCGCATCTCCTCGATGACTTGCGGCACCAGGGTCTTGTGCCCGGCGGCCAGGCTGGAGACCCCGAGGATGTGGACGTCGTTCTCGACGGCCTGGCGGGCGGCCTCGGCCGGCGTCTGGAACAGCGGGCCGATGTCCACGTCGAAGCCCAGGTCGGCGTAGGCCGTCGAGACGACCTTGGCGCCGCGGTCGTGCCCGTCCTGGCCCATCTTGGCGATCATGATGCGCGGCTGGCGGCCTTCGTCCTTGGCGAACTGGCTGACCATCTGGCGGGCCTTCTCGAAGTCCTCGTTGTTGGCGGCTTCCGACGAATAGACCCCGGAGATGGAGCGGATGGTGGCCTGGTAGCGTCCGGCGACCTTCTCGCAGGCGTCGGAGATCTCGCCCAGGGTGGCGCGCTTCTGGGCGGCGTCCACGGCCAGCTCCAGCAGGTTGCCCTGCCCGGTTCGGGCGGCCTCGGTGATGGCCTCCAGGGCCAGGCGGACGGCCTCGTTGTCGCGTTCGGCCTTGAGCTTCTTCAGGCGCTCGATCTGCGACAGCCGGACGGCGGTGTTGTCCACGTCGAGGATGTCGATGGGGTCCTCGTGGTCGAGCTTGTAGCGGTTGATGCCCACCAGGATGTCCTGGCCCGAGTCGATGCGGGCCTGCTTGCGGGCGGAGGCCTCCTCGATGCGCATCTTCGGCACGCCGGTTTCGATGGCCTTGGCCATTCCGCCGAGCTCCTCGATTTCCTGGATGCGGGCCCAGGCCTTGCGGGCGATCTCGTGGGTGAGGTACTCCACGTAGTACGAGCCGGCCCAGGGATCGACCTGGCGGCAGATCTCGGTCTCCTGCTGGATGTAGATCTGCGTGTTGCGGGCGATGCGGGCCGAGAAGTCCGTGGGCAGGGCGATGGCCTCGTCGAGGGCGTTGGTGTGCAGCGACTGGGTGTGGCCCAGGGCGGCGCCCATGGCCTCGACGCAGGTGCGGGCCACGTTGTTGAAGGGGTCCTGCTCGGTCAGGCTCCAGCCAGAGGTCTGGCTGTGCGTGCGCAGGGCCATGGACTTGGGGTTCTTGGGCTTGAACTGCTTGACGATCTTGGCCCAGAGCATCCTGGCCGCGCGCATCTTGGCGATTTCCATGAAGTGGTTCATGCCCACGGCCCAGAAGAACGAGAGCCGGGGGGCGAAGCTGTCGATGTCGAGCCCTGAGTGGACGCCCGTGCGCAGGTACTCCAGTCCGTCGGCCAGGGTGTAGGCCAGCTCGATGTCGCAGGTGGCGCCGGCCTCCTGCATGTGGTAGCCCGAGATGCTGATGGAGTTGAACTTAGGCATCTTCTCGGACGTGTAGCGGAAGATGTCGGCGATGATGCGCATCGAGAAGTCGGGCGGATAGATGTAGGTGTTGCGGACCATGAACTCCTTGAGGATGTCGTTCTGGATGGTGCCGCTGAGCTGGTCGAGGCGGACGCCCTGCTCGAGGCCGGCCACGATGTAGAAGGCCAGCACGGGCAGGACGGCCCCGTTCATGGTCATGGAGACGGACATCTTGTCGAGGGGGATCTCGTTGAAGAGCACCTTCATGTCGAGGATGGAGTCGATGGCCACGCCCGCCTTGCCCACGTCGCCCACCACGCGCTCGTGGTCGGAGTCGTAGCCGCGGTGGGTGGCCAGGTCGAAGGCCACGGAGAGGCCCTTCTGGCCCGAGGCCAGGTTGCGGCGGTAGAAGGCGTTCGATTCCTCGGCCGTGGAGAATCCGGCGTACTGCCGGATGGTCCAGGGCTGCATGGCGTACATGGCCGAGTAGGGCCCGCGGAGGAAGGGCGGCAGGCCCGCGGCGAAGTCGAGGTGCTCCATGCGGGCCAGGTCGTCGGCGCTGAAGCGTCCCGGCACGGCGATCTGCTCGGCGGTGGCCCAGGGCTCGGCGCCCTTTCGCCCGTCCGGGCCTTTGGGGCTGGCGGCGGGCTTGAATTCTATCTTGCTGAAATCGGGTTTCATGGTTGGAAGCGGTTGGTTTTTTGAAATCGCTCGTCGGGGCCGCGGCTCAGAGCGTGAGCCAGTCGATGTTGTCGAGCCATTGGAGGAAGTCGGCGGCGGCCCAGAAGATCCACTCGACGAACTGGTCGAGCAGGAGTTTGATTTTGGCGATCATGGTGCTTGTGTCTTAGGCGATGGAGAGCATTTTCTGATAGGCCTGGAGTTCTTCCAAGACGTTGGATTTCAGGTGGATGAAGTTTTCGATGCCCTCGGCCTTGAAGGCTTCGAGCCACTGGGCTGGGTATCCGGCCACCACCACGACGGCCTTGCCGCCCAGGGCCTGCTTGAGGCGGGGCACCCAGGTGCCGTACTCGTCGTCGGAGCTGCAGGCCACCACGATGTCGGCCCCGGCCTCCAGGGCGGCCTGCGCGGCCAGCTCGGGGCTCTCGAAGTTGTCGTTGTCCTTGATGGCGAAGCCCGCGCAGCCGAAGAAGTTGCTCGAGAAGGTCGAGCGGGCGCGGCGCATGGCCAGGTTGCCGAAGGTGGCCATGAAGACCAGCGGGGTGCGCTGGGCCTCCTCGGTGTTCAGGCGCAGCCGTTCGAAGGCGTCGCCGCCGCGGTAGATCTTCAGCGGACGGCCCTCGTGGTTCTGGGCGTCGCGGTTGCGGGGCGCGCGGTGGGCCTGCCAGTCGATCTTGTCGGCCATGCGTTCGCCGAAGTTGGGGAACTGGTTGGTGCCGAGCAGGTTCTCGCGGCGCGTGGCGATGCTCATGTCGCGCTGGCGGGCCATTTCCTCGACCTGCTCCTGGATCTTGCCGGCGCGGAAGGCCTGGCTGAATCCGCCCTGGGCCTCCACCTGCTGGAACAGCTCCCAGGCCTTCTCGGCCAGGGCGTGCGTCAGGCTCTCGACGTAGTACGAGCCGCCGGCCGGGTCGGCCACCTTGTCGAAGTAGGCCTCGTGCCGCAGCAGGTGCTGGATGTTGCGCGCCACCCGCTCCGAGAACTCGCCCGGCTTGGCGTAGGCCGCGTCGAAGGGCAGCACCGTGAGCGAATCGACCCCGGCGATGGCCGCCGACATGGCCTCGGTGGTGCCGCGGAGCATGTTGACGTAGGGGTCGTAGAGCGTGGTGTTCCAGTACGAGGTCTCGGCGTGCAGGTAGGCCCAGCAGTCTTGCTCGGGCACGCCGTAGGCCTGGAGCACCTTGGCCCAGAGCAGGCGCGCGGCGCGGAACTTGGCTATCTCAAGGAAGTAGTTGCTGCCCACGGCGAAGGTGAAGCGCAGGTGCTTGGCCAGCTTGGCCGGCTCTACGCCCTCCTGGCCCAGCAGCGAGAGGTACTCGCTGCCCATCGCGATGCCGAAGCCCAGCTCCTGGCTGGCCGAGGCCCCCGCGTTGTGGAAGTGCCGGGCGTTGACGTTGAGCACCTGCAAGTTCGGCATCAGCTTCGAGGCCTTGTCGATCATGTTGCGGGCGTTGCCCATCGAGGCTTCCTGCGAGTCCCAGTAGAAATGCCCGGTGGTCAGCAGCTCGCCCAGCGGGTCGAAGTTGAGCGAGCCCCGGATCTGCTTGGGGTCGAGCTTTGCGTAGTGCGACCAGTTGACCAGCAGGGGCAGCAGCTCCATGCCATGCTCGCCGGCCTCGAAGTTCAGCTCCACACGGTCCAGGGCCAGGCCGTCGAGGAGCTGGTAAAGCTCCTGCACGCTCGGCTCCTGCTCCAGCCGGAAGCAGATGGACGTAACGTCCAGCTCGGCCAGGTGGCGGGCCTTGGCGTTGGCCCCGGCGTAGTCGGTTCCCACCTCAAGGTCCTGGCGCACCTTCCAGGGGTTGCCGCTCGGCTGGTGCCCCCGCACGAAGGGGAACTCGCCCGGGGCCGCCGCGAGGTAGCCGATGGGCGAGAGGTCTTCCGAACGGTGGAAGGGCTTGACCTTCAGCCCCTCGATGGTTCGCCAGACCAGGCGGCGCTCAAAGTCGGCGCCCTTGAGGTCCGCCTCGATCTTGCGCATCCACTCCTGGGTGCTGACCGGCGCGAAGTCTTCGAATAGTTTGTCGTTGATGTCGGACATGACGGTACTGTATGTTGGGTGAACAATGACGGAACGACGGACGAAGGCCACTTTGCCCCAGGTTCCGGGGAAAACGGAGCGTCCCGCACAAAAATAAGCCATTCGCGAGCCTTTCCTTCCCCGACAAGCCAAGTTTTTGGGCCTTTCAGCCTAGTTTAGAATGCTTTTGCATAAGCCGAGCCCGGCGCCTTGTCGGCGGGTCAGCGCGCGGCGTGCCAAGTTTTCCGGCCATGCCCGCCGCTTCTCCGCCAAGTGATGGATACAACCTTATCGCTCCCGAAATCCTAGGATTGGCAAGGGTTTCCTGATGTTGTGTTTTGTGGTTCGGGTATTTTACCTCGAAACGCAATTGGGTAGGAAGGCGAGCCTTGGCGCGCAGGCAGGCCAGGGCCAAGAGTCCGAATTATTTTTAACTTTGTGTTCATCCTAAAAATAGCGAAAATGAATTTGGCAATCGAAAATATTGGAACAGTAAAAAAAGCTGATATTCAATTCAATGGCCTTGCAGTTATCGCTGGTGAAAACGACAGTGGAAAAAGCACCGTGGGCAAGCTCCTTTTTTCGATTGTGAAGGCGATCAACCGATACGAGCAGGATTTGAGCGAGAACAAATCCCAAACCGTAAAAAAGCAACTCGAGAAGCTGTATTTCAAGATTCGAAATTCCGTCAACTTCCTCAAGGAAGAGAAGGTCAAGAATGAATTTCATCCAGGCTATTTCGCCAAGCAGCTTGAGCCCTATCTGAGCAAACAGCCCACTTTGTTCGCCTGGGATCATTCCGATGAGATAAGTCAGTTGTTCGCTAGGAAATTAGCCTGTTTTGAGCATTTGGACGAGGAGACCGAAGCCTTCACCCGGAAGGCTTTGGATGAAATCAAGCATAGCATCTTGCAGGAAGAACGAAAGGAAGATCTGATCAAACGGGCTTTGTCGAAGGTCTTTTTTTCAGAGTTCTATTTTGAATTGAGCACCAAGGGAAGTCCTTTTCCCAGCACGATAAAGTTCAGTGAAGGCGAGAATAAAATCTTCGACATTGAGATCAAAGAGAATAGCATTGCATCATTTGTTCTGCATGACGCTTTGTCGTTCAATGATGTTACATTCGTTGAGACGCCGGTCGTTCTGCAAATGTATGATGTGATAAGTTTTGCCGAGACGCTATTGGAAGTCGAGAATGAGGAAACCCGAATCAGGGCCATGCAAAGGCCTAAAATATCCTTGCACATCAAGGATTTGGTCAGCAAACTTGAAAACGCAAGGTATTTCGCAAAAACGCTTTTCCAGGATCAACTGCCCATCCATGACACGCTAAGAAATATTTCAGACATTGTAAACGGACAATTCGCGTTTGAAAAGGAAGACAAGGATTTCTTTTTCCACAAGCAATTTCCAGATGAAAGCCAATTCAAAGTCCGCTCCGTCAATACCGCTTCAGGAATAAAGTCTTTTGGAATCCTTCAGTTGCTACTCCAGGCCAATATCTTGGATGACAGAAGTTTGCTCATCATCGACGAGCCTGAAAACCACCTTCATCCGAAGTGGCAAGTCGAATATGCGCGCCTGATCGTGGAATTGGTGAAAAACGAGATCAACGTGATGGTAAGCTCCCACAGTCCGTACATGATACAAGCCCTAAAATTTTTCAGTGAAAAGGCGGGTATCAAAGAGAAGGTCAACTACTACCTGGCCGAGTTGGACGAAAAGGAAGGCCTTTCTGAAATCAAGGACGTAACCCACGATCTGAACAAAATTTTTCTCAAACTGGCCGAGCCATTGCAAGATCTGGTATGGAAGAAAAGTTACTGAAAAAACTTATGGAATTTGGCTGTGGCAAAGACTACTTTTCCCTGACCGAAATCGGCAAGCTCGACAAAAGCTGTTGTCCAAATTCAAAAATCCAAGTCATTGATTTTGACAAGACAAAAGAATCATACTGTTCGGTTCACGATTTGAAAAATTTGAAATCCTGTGACGCTTTGAAAATGGTTGACGAACCCGAGCGGATTGATTTTATCGAGATGAAAGGGTTCAAGCAATTCATCAACCGGCAGTTGAGCCATGATTTGCCTCTTGAAGAGCAGATTGCCAGCAAAATTTCAGATTTTGACCTCATCGGAAAAATAAGGGACAGCATT
The DNA here is from genome assembly GCA_020048645.1 of Bacteroidota bacterium. GTDB lineage: Bacteria > Bacteroidota > Bacteroidia > Bacteroidales > UBA6013 > UBA6013. The sequence continues at coordinate 10,627 of JAIFMG010000114.1, forward strand.
TTTATCCTCAATAGCATTGTTTCTTCCAAGGCTTTTGAAATATCGGGAAGTCAGCAGAAATCATTTCATCCGATCGAAAAGAATTTCATTGTCCTGACAGATATTGACATTCAACATGACCCCATCGACCACATCGTCGTTTCACTCACATTTTTAAGCCAAACATCAAGCCTTATCGAGCAAGAAATTTCCAAGCTGTTGGTGGATCAAATCACCCAGTTGGATGTGGCGTCATTTTACAACATCCAGCGCCCGATGCTGCTTTCTTGCAAGGATTTGGATGGTTTTTATGGAAATGATGGAGCGCCAAGCGCATGATTTGCTGTCGCTTTTTTTGATTCAAGAAAACATTCTGAAAATTCGTTCGTTTTCTCTTGAAGGCTCGTAGCCCTGGCATCTTATGCCAAGCCTCGTTCGGATATTTCACCTTTGAAAGCAATTGGGTATGAGGACACGGATGCGGTGGAGAAATCGGTTTTGCTGAATGGGCTAATCTGCCATGTTTTGCTTTCCAAATTCATGGGTCAAAATAAGGTAATAAGGTCATTTTGACTCTGCCAATTGATTTTCTACTAAGGTTTTACCCAAGAATAAGGTCTTGTACCATTTGCTTTCGATCGTGAAATATCCGAAACATCAGCTTTCGACAAAATCGGGCTGTTCCGCCCATCCCGAAGGGATTGGAGGTGGATAGCCCCGGAAGAAATCCGGGGAGCAGAGAACCATCGCGAACCAGAACCCCGCAGGGGTTCAATGCGAAAACAAAGGCCTACCAAGTCATTTTATCATGGTTGATAGCAACTTGGTATGGGACCCGGCAAGCCGTGGATTTTGCCTACCTTTGGCTCAACTAGCCCCAAGCCCATGAATCGTCTTTTTCTGTTTCTGGCCCTGCTGCTCCTGGCCCCATGGGCTTCGGCGGGCAAGCTGCTGCTGGTGGGCGGCGGCACCGAGCAGGACTCGCCACAAGCCTGGAACGCAGAGCCTTACCGCTGGGCCGTGCGCAATGCCGCCAACCGCCGCGTGGCCGTCATCTCGCACGGGCCGTCTTCCAACTGGATTCCCGACTACTTCGTCCGGCACTGCGGGGCCGCCTACGCCCGGGTCTTCGCCCTCACTTCGCGCGACACCGCAGACCGGCAGGACGTCATGGACAGCCTCCTGAGCTACGACATGGTCTTCCTCAAGGGCGGCGACCAGCAGCTCTACTTCCGCTATTTCCGCGGCACCAAGACCCAGCAGGCCCTCGAACGCATCTTCGAGCGCGGTGGGGTCATTGCGGGAACTTCCGCGGGCATGGCCATTCTTTCCGAAGTCGTTTACACGGCCGCCAACATGAGCGCGGCTTCCGCCGATTGCCTGCGCGACCCCAGGCATCCCGACATCACGCTTTCGGGTGATTTCCTTCCGTTTTTCCCGGGCTACGTCTTTGATACCCATTTTGTGGAACGTGGGCGACTTCCTAGGCTCTTGGCCTTTATGGGATATTGGCGGGAAGCCTCGGGCCAGTCGGCGCGAGGCTTGGCTGTTGACGACCGCACGGCCTTGGCCATCGACGAGCAGGGCCTGGGCACGGTCTTCGGGACGGGCGCCGTGAGCATTTTCGAGCTGCGCAGCCCCTCGGGCCTCGGGCTGGGCGGGCACCTGGCGCTCGACTCGGTGGGCGTCGTGCAGCTTGTGCAGGGCTGCTCCTACGACTTCCTGCGGCACGAGGCGCGGGGCCTTGAGGCGATGGACCTGGCCCGCTGGCCCGCCTCGCCCGAGGCCGACTGGCTGCTGGCCGGGCCTTCGGAGCAGGCGCGGGCTTTGGCGGCGCAGGCCTTGGCCAGTCGGCTAGGCCGTCGCCGCGACCCGGTGCTGCTGCTGGCCGCCCAGGAGCAGGACGCCGAGCGGATGCGCTCCGCTGGCGCCCGTTTCCTGCGCCCGCGCCCCGCCGAAAGGGCCGGCCACGACGACTGGGTCTGGGCCGACAAGATCTTCCTGGGCCCCCTCGGCTTGGAAGCGCTCCGGGCCATGCCGCTGCCGTCCTTGGCCGAGTCCAAGAGCGTGGCGCTTGTCGGCGAGTCGGCCTTCTGGGCGGGCCAGGCCCACGTCGCGGGCCTCGACGAGCCCGACGCCGCCTCGCGCGGGCTGGCCAGGGTGGAGGAGGGGCTGGCGCTCCTGCCGGGCCTGGCCGTTTGCCCGCTCTGGCTCGAAGACCCCGAGCGGGCCCAGAACGGCGCGGCCTCGCTTCCCTTCGCGGTGGCCAGCCAGGGCTTGCGCGGGGGCATCTGGCTCAGCGAGCGCGCCGTGCTGCGTTGCCAGACCCGCGACGGCCGCACGCAACTGACCAACTTCGGCCAGACTGCCGCCTTGGCCCTCTGGTGCTACCCCGACTGCCGCGCGGGCCTGGCCGAGCAGACCGACTTCGGCTACCCCGGCGAAAAGCCGCGGGCCTTGGCGGGCCTTTCGCATTATGGCTTGGCCGTGATTCCGCCGGGCGGAACCTGGCTTTGCCCGGCTTGGTGATTTTGTTTCATGGATAGTTCAAATGAAGATGCACAAGTTATTGATTTTCTGTTGGATGGCAATCATGTCATTTTCGGCAATGGCCCAAGGCGGGCCGACGGGCCGTGGCAGCCTGGTGATCGTTGGCGGCGCCTTGGCCAGCAGCAACGCCGACGTCATCGGGCGCTTCATCGCGCTGGCGGGCGGGCCCGACTCGGCGCGGGTGGGCATCGTGCCGGCGGCCAGCGGCAGGCCCGAGAAGTACGCCCGTCTGTTCATCGAGGACCTTGAGCGGCATGGCCTGCCCCGCGGGCGGGTGGTGGTCTTGCCCATCGCGGTGGCCGACGACCCGGGCACGCCCGGCAACGACGAGGCCGCCTGGCGCGACAACGCCGACCGGGCGGAGCTGGCCGAGCAGGCGCGGGCCTGCACGGGCATCTGGTTCCTTGGGGGCGACCAGACGCGCACCACGGCGGCGCTGCTCGACGGGCAAGGGCGGCCCCGGGCGGTCTTGGAGGCCATCGCCGAGGTCTATCGCGAGGGCGGCGTGCTGGGCGGGACCAGCGCTGGCGCGGCCATCATGAGCCAGGTGATGATCGCCGGGGGCGACAGCTTCGGGGCCTTGTCGCTGGGCGTTGTGGACGAGTACGAAGGCACTGGCTCACAAGAGGAAGGGGGGCTTTACCTCACGCAGGGCTTCGGCTTTTTCCCGCATGGCATCATCGACCAGCACTTCGACCGCAAGGCGCGGCTGGGGCGGCTGGTGGTGGCCTGCCTGGCCCATCAGGCGGACTTCCCGCTGGGCTTCGGCATCGACGAGAACACGGCGCTGGTCTATCGGGCGGAGCCGGACGAGCTGGAGGTGCTGGGCGCGGGCAGCGTAACGGTGGTGGATGCCCGCCGGGCACGGCTGGAGGCCCCGGCGCCTGCCACTTCGGCGCGGGGCCTGCGGGTCTCGGTGCTCGGCGCGGGCGACCGCTACTCGTTCGCCCGCGGGCTGCTCATTCCCCAAGCCGGCAAAAGTCCTACCCGCGGGCAGGAATTTGGGGCGGTCTCAAGTCCCTTGGCCACGGGGGTGATGAGCAACAACGGCAGCCTGCGCCACCTGTTGACCTACAACCTGGTGGACAACGCTGCGTCGGACTCGGCGCGGAGCTACCTGTTCGACGCCACGGGCCTGGGCTTCGAGCTGAACTTCCACAAAGATGTGGAAACCCTTGGTTACTGGGGTTATACGGATGGATTGCTGGACAACTACACGGCCTGGCAGGTACTGTTGGACATTCGGCCGGTGCGTGTTGGGGTTGAAGGGCGCTGACAAAGGGCCGTCAAAGGCATGGACGCCTTCGGGGGAAAATGTTATATTTGCCACAAACCCTTTTTGTGCTGGCAAAGCTATGCAGAAAAGCCGCATCGGGCCGTTTTCAGGCCTTTGAGGGGCATTGGGGGCCTGGCTTGGCGCCAATTGTTTTGCCACGCAGCAATCTCAAACCCAATAGTTGCACATTTTTTGCTTATTTTTGTACTCGAAGAACTGACTTGAAACCATTTTGCAAATTCATGAAAAATCAAAGTCTTATGAATACTCACTACAAAGCGATTTTCCTGCTTCTGGCGGCCCTGCTTTTCAGCTCGGGCAAGGGGATCTCCCAGACGGGATTCTCGGCCACTTTCGATGGGACGGATGACTACCTCTCCATTCCGCCCATCACCGACCTGGGGGTAACCTCGGAGTTCACCATCGAGTACTGGTTCAAAGGCACCGACATGCGCTTCGCGTTCGCCAGCTCAAGTGTCGGCAACACCAACAACAACACGATTGTCACCTCGGGTGCTAATTTGCTTTGGAACTTTCGTACTGGTAGTTCTACTACGACTTACGCCGTCATGCCAACGGACATTTATGCAGATGGAAAATGGCACCACTTCGCCTGGACCTTGGTCGAGGGCGGTCTTATGAAGTGCTACATGGATGGGGAGGAGGTCTATAGCCAAAGTACCCCAGCGGCTGGAATCATCAACGCTTCCAACGCGTTAACGATTGGTGTCCTTTCTACTGTTGCAAGCAAGACCTATTTGAATGGCCAGTTGGACGATTACCGTATCTGGTCGGTTGCCCGTACCCAGGCTGAGATTCAGTCGAACATGTATGGCCTCACATCCACACCCACGACTGACTTGCGCGCCGAGTTGTTGATGAATGGCAACTTCAACGATGCTTCTGGCAACGGAAACAACGCGACCTCGTTCAACGGAATCGCGGCCAACAATGCCAACATTCCGTACACCCATTGGGAGGGTACGACTGACACCGACTGGGGTACCGTCACCAACTGGCAGCATCGTGCCGTTCCGACGAGCACCAACCCGCAGTTCGTCCTCGTGGATGATGAGACCAACGACCCCACCGTCAGCGCGCAATACGCTGTCAACACGTTCTTGAGCACAGCCAATGCAGAGGTGACAGTCCAGCCTACTTTCAGCCTGACCGTCGCCGGTGGCATCAGCCACACGGGTTCGTTCATAGGCGATGGCAAGGTCCTCCTTTCTGGCAAGGGCAGTGCTTATGAGCTCTCCGGCACGTTCTCGAACCTTGAGCTGAACGAAGCCGTCGGCGCCGACCTTTCGGCCCACACCACCGTTGGCACCCTGATCGCTGGCGCCAATGGCATCTACCGCCCGGGCAATTTCGACCTGATCCTGAGCGAGACTTCAGGCACATTCGGAGCAACAAACAGCGTAAGGGCCGACATCACCAACGGCACGGGCCGGCTGGTTTTCACGGATTTCGCCAACGGCGAGTCCCAAACTTATCCCATCAGCGATGATGCTGGCAACTACACCCCTGCGACCATCACCAACCAAGATGCCAGCCTGGCCACCGGAGAAGGTTACGGCCTGCGGGTGCAGAACACCAACCATCCCACCTTGACCGAAGCCGATAGAGTCAACCGCTACTTCGAGGTTTCGGCCGCTGGTGGCTTGGGCAGTTTCAACTACGATTTCCGGGGCGCCTACTTGCAGCCTGGCGATGTCAACGGCACGCCGACTGCCACTGGCTTTTACAACGGCGTTGCTTGGAGCGAAGAGGCTCCGGTCGCAGGGAGTGAATTTGTGGCCTATGGTCTCAGCGCGGCGGGGGACATTTCTGCTGCCATGCCCAGCACCTTCGCGCTCTACGCCGTGGCTTCCTTCGATGGTAGCAACGACTATGTCTCCGTACCGGGCTTGACCGATTTGGGAACGATGGGTTCCTTCACCATCGAATACTGGTTCAAAGGGGCCGACATGCGCTTCGCGTTCGCGAGCGCAAGTGTGGGTAACACCGACAACAACATGATTATCACCTCGGGTGCTAATTTGCTTTGGAACTTTCGTACTACTAATAATACTGTGACTTACACCGTCATGCCAACGGCCTCTTACGCAGATGGACAATGGCACCACTTCGCATGGACGATTGTCGAAGGCGGTCTGATGAAGTGCTTCAGGGATGGAGTTGAGGTCTTTAGCCAAAACGCGCCAGTGGGTGGAATCATCAACGCAAACAATGGGTTCACCATTGGTGTTCAGTCAACCGCGACAACAAAGACCTACCTCAATGGCCAGATTGACGAGTACCGCGTCTGGACTGTCGAGCGGACCCAGGCCGAGATCGAGGCCAACCGCTTCCAGCAGATCGACCCCGCTACCACTGGTCTCCGTGCCTATTTCCGCTTCAACAAGAACGCCGAAGACCTGACGTCCAACAACTTGGATGGCACCATGATGAATGGAGCCACTTATTCCACGGCCAGCGTTCCCTTCGTCAAATGGAACGGTTCTTCCGGCACTTCCTGGACCGACAACGCCAACTGGGATTGGGATGCTCCGAGCGCCCCGAACGGCAGCATTGCGGCCAACGCCTTCGTCGCGGGGGGGGCAGCCAACTATCCTTCCACCGCTGGTGATTTGACCCTTGCGGGCAATCTGGTCATTGGTGATGGGGCCAGCATGACGGTCAACCAAGGCCACTTGATGACTGTCAATGGCTTGCGCCTTTTGGCCAACGCCGAGATGACGGTCAAGCCTACCACGACCGCGGTGGACGAGCCCGGCAAGGTAACGGTTACAGGAGCGACCGCGCTGGCCGCAGGTTCCAAGATTACCCTTGAGTCTCCGGGCAACTCCGGGGCTCCCGGTTCGCTGATCACCACAGGCGCCGTTACGGGCGATGGAATTGTCGAGGCCCAGCGTTTCATCCGCCGGAGCATGTTCCATTACTTGGGCACGCCTGTCAACAGCGGCAACGCCAACAGCAATCTTTTCGTAACTTCTTCCAACCCCAACTTTTACGTGTTCAACGAGGCGATGGACTTGGGTGCTCCCACGCCCTTCGCGCAGCCGGAGTTGCAGGCGGCTTGGGTTGCAGTACCTGCGGGTGTTGACATGGACGTGGCCAGGGGCTATGCCTACTTCACATCCAGCTACCCGACCATCAAGTTCATCGGTAAGCCCAACGACGGCAACTACACGGCTCCGCTGACCTTCACCAGCAACGATGACGATGCCATGTACGATGGCTGGAACCTGGTCAGCAACCCCTATCCGTCGGCCATCGACTGGGACCTGGTCTGGGACAACGTCGGAAACTCCAACATGGAACCCACGGTTTACATCAATTACGGCAACGTGGCGGCCACCTACAACACGTCAAGTGGCGTGGAGACCAACAGCATGAACGCCGAGGGGGTCATCCCGGCCATGCAGGGCTTCTTTGTCCTGGCCAATGGGGCCTCACCCGCGTTGAGCTTCGAGGACGCCGACCGCGTGCACCACGAGCAGAAGTTTTTCAAGGACGGCAGCAGCATTCCCAACCTGCTTCGTCTTCGGGTTGTTTCTGGTGAGAACAGCGATGAGACCGTCGTCCATTTCGTGGACCATGAAGCGGCCAGCGTGGCTTTCGATGGCATGTGGGACGCCCACAAGATCATGGGCAACGATGAAAGTGCTCCGCAAATCTTCACCCTCGAGCAGCAAGGCCTGCCCGTGGCGGTCAACTGCATGAACAACGCCGATGCCGAAAATCTCGTGGTTCCCCTGGGCTTCCGCGCCCAGGCAGGCAGCTACACCATCGAGCGTCCGGAGTTCACCTTCGGCAACGGGGCCTCCGTCCACCTGATGGACAACCAGACCGGCCAATTGGTTGACCTGGCTGTCGAGAACAGCTATGCCTTCAGCCACGCTGGCGGACTGGTTGACGACCGCTTCAGCCTGCTGTTCGCTCCCATCGTTACGGATGTCGAGCAGGTGGGTACGGCCAACGCACGGGTCTATGCCCACGGGCAGAGCCTCTTCGTTCAGGTGCCCGCCGCCGCCGCGCAGGTGCGCGTGTTCGACCTCCAGGGCCGCATGGTCAGCAGCTTCCTGGTAAACAGCGCCGAATTGCAGCAGGTCGAGATGGACGCCGCTGCCGGGAGCTACATCGTCCAGGTACAAGACCAGCAGGGCGCCGTTTCCAGCCACAAGGTCGTGATCTGGTAATTCGCCCGGGTTTTGATCCTGTTCCCTCAAGGGGGCTTGGCTTTTGCCAGGCCCCCTTTTTGTTTGCGCGGCGATTTTGACTACTTTCGTGCCCACCCAATTCTGAACCATGACCGAACTCAAGGAGACCGTTTACGAACCGCACGCCCGGACCCGCCTGGGCTGGTTTAGCACTTGGAAGGTCTTGCTGTCCAACGCGTGGGATTCGCGCAACCTCATCTGGCAGCTTTTCCGGCGCGATTTCCTGATGCAGTACAAGAAGTCGTTCTTGGGCATGACCTGGCTGGTCATCAACCCGTTGATCGCCATCCTCTCCTGGGTTTTCTACGACGCCACGGGCGTCCTTACGCCTGGGGAAGTGGGCATTCCCTATCCGGCCTATGTCCTGCTGAGCACCTCGATCTTCACGCTGTGGCCTTCGTTCCAAGGGGCGGTGGCCCAGACGCTGGAGGCGGGCAAGTCTTTTGTGAACCAGGTGGCCTATAACCATGATGCGCTCTTGTTCAAGCAGTTGCTGTCACAGTTCGCCCAGTTTGGGATCAACTTCACGGTCAACCTGGCCGTGCTGCTGCTCTTCGGGGTGGTGCCCAGTTGGATGATGCTGCTGGCGCCCTTGCTCATCTTGCCGCTGGTTTTCCTGGGCACGGCCTTGGGGCTGGTTTTGGCCCTTAGCCAGGTGGTCTTCCCCGACTTCAACCGTTTGGTCAACCTAGGGGTGAGCCTGGTGATGTTCGTGACGCCGGTGGTCTATTCCGAAAAGGTGTCCAGTCCCTTGCTGGCCATGATCGTCCGCTACAATCCGCTGACCTACATCGTGGGGGGCATCCGCGAGGCCATCCTTTACGGAACCATGCAGCATTGGGACATCTACCTCTACCTTACCGGGGCTTTTTTCCTGATGTTCCTGTTCTTTTGGCGGCTGTTTTACGTGGCCGAGGAGAAAGTCATCGAAAAAATCTATTGAGCCATGTCTGAAGTTCTGGTCAAGTTGGAGGGAGTCTCCAAGAAGTTCACCAAGCAGCTCCGCAAGAGCCTCTGGTACGGCACCAAGGACAGCCTGGCGAGCCTCGTAGGGAGGCGTCCGGACACGACCCGCCTGCGCGACGGAGAGTTCTGGGCCTTGCAGGATGTCAGCTTCGAGGTCCGGCGAGGCGAGACCCTGGGGCTGATCGGGCCGAACGGCTCGGGCAAGTCCACCCTGTTGCGGATGCTCTGCGGGGTCTATCCGCCCGACAAGGGCCGAATCACCATGCGCGGGCGCATAGGTGCGCTGATCGCGCTGGGAGCGGGCTTCCATCCGCACATGTCAGGCCGAGAGAACATCCACCTCAACGGCGCCTTGATGGGGCTGACCCGGGCCGAGACCAAGCGCAAGGAGGAGGCGATCATCGACTTCTCGGAGGTAGGCGAGCTGATCGACGCGCCCGTGGCCACTTACTCCTCGGGTATGAAGGTCCGCCTGGGCTACTCCATCGCCGCGCAGATGGAGCCCGACGTGCTGATCGTTGACGAAGTCCTGGCCGTGGGCGACATCGGCTTTCACACCAAGTGCCTCAATTCGATTGCTGAGGTTTCCAACAAGGCGGCAGTCCTTTTCGTCTCCCATGCCATGCCGCAGATCGCTCGGGTATCCCATTCGGTCCATCTTCTGGTCAAAGGGAAGACCGTTCTGCATACCCAGGATAGTGGCGTGGCCATCGAGGCTTACTTAGGCCTTTTTCAGAGAGAAAAGACCATGGAGGTTGCTGGGGAGGTCAACCGAATCGAGTCAGTTGACCTTATGAGTGGCGTGTTGTCGCAAGGTGGGGTGTGGCTGTGCGAGTACGGAAAGGCGATGGTCTTGAAACTGGTGCTGCTGATTCGAGAGCCGATTCGCGGGCCCATTATTTTCACGAATTTCTTTGACAAAGACACGAAAGTGGTGGCCCAGAGCTATAATGTTGCGATTGGTCTCGAATTCGGGCCTGGAAGGCACAATGTCGAAATCACAATTCCGAATTTGTATTTTTCGGCCGGCTCTTTTTCGCTCGGCTTCACCCTGACCGAGCATGTCGATGGGGTTCGTGGCCGAATTCACCACCAGCTTCTCCATGCGCTGTCTTTGCAGGTCATTGGCATCGAGACCACCCACGCGCCCGTGACCCTGCCTTCGGTCTGGAGGTTCGATTCGGTTTGAGAAAGTCCGCACCCATCCTGGCATAAGTCTCTAGGCTACGTAGCTCCTGCTCATCCTGCAGGCCGATGTCCGGCCTTGGGAGTCCGCTTGATGCCAGGTTTTGTGCTTGTTGGCTTTTTCACATCTTCGTATCCATTGGAAACGCCTTTTGAACAAGGTTTGATCTTTTTAGTTCCTCAACCTTTTTTGTGGAAACAGAATCCAAGGGCAACAGAAGCCAGAAAATATCCTGAATTTCAATGCCTTGTCCGTTATCATCCACCCAATTCGTGCCATTTGCCTTACCAATCCATAAAAATTTCCAAGAACCAAGTTTCCACCAGAGGCTGGGCCGGCGATCCTCGAAGATGCCGCGTGATTTGCTAACTTCGCGGCAATACCGACCCATTCGCATGAACAACCTGCCCATCGCCAAGACGGAGCTCCGGAAGATAAAGGAAGGCGGCTGCCTCTACGCGGACAAGACCCGCTTCATCGCCGAGCTGGTGTGGGACAACCACAAGTACTACTTCCTGTCGCGGCCTCGGCGCTTCGGCAAGTCGCTGCTGCTGGACACGATGCGGGCGGCCTTCGCGGGCGAGCGGGAGCTTTTCGCGGGCCTGTTCCTGGAGGGCAACTGGGACTGGGAGGCGCGCCACCCGGTGGTCAAGGTCAGCCTGGGCGGCGGCGGCGTCAAGGACGCGGAGGAGCTGCGCGCCAGGCTGGGCGAGCTCCTGGCCGACAACGCCGAACGGTTCGGGGTCGAGCTCGACCGGCAGAGCGTGCCCGGGCGATTCCAGAAGCTGCTCTTCGATCTGAAGGTCAAATACAAGCGGAACGTGGTGGTGCTTGTGGACGATTGCGACAAGCCACTGATGGACAACATAGGACGACCAGGAGCCGAGGCCATCCGCGACGTGCTGGTGAGTTTCTATTCGGTGCTGAAGAACTCGAGTGCGCATCTTCAGTTTGTGTTCCTCACTGGGGCCTCCAAGTTCAAGAGTGTAAGCGATTTCAACGGCCTGAACAACCTGACGGACATCTCGCTGGTGCCCAAGTACGCGGACATCTGCGGGATCACGCAGGCGGAGCTGGAGACGGTCTTCGCGGAGCGGCTACCGCTTCGGCGGTAGCGGGCTCTACAACCCTAATGGCCTGCTCAAGTTTCTGGAGGAGAAGGTGTTCAAGCCCTACTGGCCCACATCGGACCTGCCGACCTCCTTGCTGGAGCAGGTGCGCGAGCAGCGCTACTTCCTGCCCAACCTCGAGGCATTGTCGATCGAGCGGCAAGAGCTCGGGGAGTTCGACCTGGACCGCGTCGACCTGAGCGCGCTGCTGTTCCAGACGGGCTACCTGACGATCAAGGGCGAGCGGGAGGTGGG
>JAIFMG010000155.1 GCA_020048645.1 Bacteroidota bacterium
AAAAAAATTTCGTGTTCTTCGTGTTTTTTGTGGAAAAAAAATCGAACATTGATTTCAGATTTAACACAATCTAATTTCAAAGTCTTACTTAGATGGTTTGGCTTGAAGGTCACATTTCAAACGCGTTCCGTCAGCAGGGCCGCGGATACGGCATCAGCCCCCCAAAAAGGCTGCGGGAAGGCGCGCCGCCGGGGTCAGGGCTTTGGGCGGAGGAGGGCGAGCTTCTCGCGCAGGCGCAGGAAGCGGGCCGCGGCGCGGGTCTTCCAGTCGGGGGGCTGGTTGGCCAGGTCGGGGATGCGGCCTTCGGGGCCGTAGAGGGCTTCGAGGGTCTTGAGCAGCTCTTGGCGGACCATGCCCCGGAGGGGAATCTGGGCCATCATGCCGTAGAGGGCGGCCTGCCCCTTGTGTCCGGCGCCGGGCCGGGCCTTGACCTGGGCCACGGCCTCGCGGAGGTCGCGCAGGAACTCGTCCACGATGGGGCCGTGGTGGGGCGAGACCATCGCGTGCAGCGACTCGGGGCGCTGCTGCCGGTCGATGTGCCAGCCCTTGGCCTGGAGGCGGTCGGCCACGGCGTAGATGCTCAGGCCGGGCAGGCGCGAGCGGTAGGCCAGGACGCTGGCGGGCGGGTCGCCCAGCAGCTCGAGCTCGGGGATCTGGCGGATGCCTTCCTTGAGGCGCTGGCTGGCGTCGTGGATCTGGCGGGCGTAGCGCTCGAGGCCTTGGCGGCCGAGGCGGTTGAGGCTTGCCCAGGCGGCGGCAATGGCCCCACCAGGGCGGGTGCCCAGCAGGGCGGGCGAGATGAACATGCCGCCGGGCCAGTCGGCATAGGCGAAAAACTGGTGCCGCAGCAGGTCCATGCCGCGGTAGAGCAGCACGGAGGCGCCCTTGGCGGCGTAGGCGTACTTGTGGAGGTCGGCCGAGAGGGAGGCCACGCCGGGCACGCGGAAGTCGAAGCGGGGCAGCTCTTGGCCGATGCCTTCGAGGAAGGGCAGCAGGAAGCCGCCCAGGCAGGCGTCCACGTGCAGGGGCACGCCCGCCTGGTGGGCCAGGCGGGCCATGTCGTCCACGGGGTCGAGGGTGCCGAAGGGGTAGTTGGGGGCGGAGGCCACGACCATCATGGCCCTGGGCCCGAGCATCTTGCGCAGCTCGTCGGGGCGGGCGCGCATCGAGGCGTCGAGGGGGATGAAGCGCAACTGGCAATCGAAGTACTCGGCGGCCTTGTGGAAGGCGATGTGGGCGGACTCGGGCAGGAGGATCTGGGGCTTGCCCAGCCGCCTGGGATGCCGCAGCCGCCAGATGTCGCGGTAGGTCTTGACGGCCAGCAGGAGGCTCTCGGTACCGCCGGAGGTCAGGGTGCCGACCACTTGCCTGTCGGCGTTGAACAGGTCGGCGCACATGCGGACGACTTCGTGCTCCATGCGCTTCAAGCTCTTGAAGGCCATGGGGTTGAGGGCGTTCTCGGTGAAAAAGAGCGAATGGGCCTGGCGGACGAAGTCGGGGTGCTGGTCGCCGGTCGGATAGACCAGGCTCCAGGTCTTGCCGGAGCGCCAGTCGGCATCGCCTTGGCGCAGGGCCTCGAGCTGCTGGAGGATTTCGTGGTCGGTACTTTCGTTTTGGGGGAATCTCATGGGCGTCGGCAGGGTTGGGTTGGTGGCTCCAAGGTAGCAAAAAGCGCCAAGCCGCGAAGGAATGCCCGAAAACTTTGGGTTGCGCGCATTTGGCTATATTCGCGCCGTTTTCAAAATCATAAGAAGAAATCGCATGTCAACCCAAGAAAACAACCAAGGCTCGACCAGGGGCAAGCTGATGGCGGCGGGCCTGGTCCTGCTGGGCATCCTGGCCGTATGGCTGCTGATCGACCGCTCGCGCCAGACCCAGAAGGTGGACGAGCTGGTGCTCAAGCTGGAAGAGAGCTTCGACCAGAAAAGCCAAGTGCAGGGCGAGCTGGAGGCGATGCTCCAGCAATACGACGCGCTGAGGACCGACAACGACACGCTGAACGCGTCGATCGCGGCGCAGCAGGAGCGCATCCAGGCGCTGATGGTGGAAGTGGAGCAGGCCAAGGCGTCGAACTTCGCGAAGATCGAGGAGTACCGCCGCGAGCTGGAGACGCTGCGGCGCATCACGCGGGGCTACGTCGAGCAGGTGGACTCGCTCAACCAGTTGGCGCAGGTGCTCCGCAGCGAGAACCAGGAGCTGCAGCAGGACCTGAGCCGCCAGACCAGCCTGGTGCGCCGCATCAGCACCGAGGCGGACTCGCTGAACCAGCGGCTGGGCGAGGCGGCCATCCCCTACGCCCGGAGCTTCACCGTGACGGGCCTGAACGAGAACGACCGCCCGACGGACAAGGCCGCGAAAGTGGTGAAGGTCCAGGTGTGTTTCACACTGAGCGCCAACGCGGTAGCCCGGCACGGCCTCAAGGAGATCTTCGTGCGGGTGGCCGACCCCAACGAGGAGGTGCTGTTCGTGTCGCTCTCGGACCTGTTCGAGTTCGGCGGCGAGTCGATCATCTACTCGGCCAAGCGGAACATCCAGTACGACGGGCAGGAGGCCCAGGCCTGCGTGTTCGTGCGGGCCCGTCCGGTGATGCCCCTGGGGACCTACCGGGCGCAGCTCTACCTCGAAGGCAAGGTCATCGGCAGTACCACCTTCCAACTGCTCTGAGCGATGGAGACACTGGCATGGATAGGCCTGGGCAGCAACCTGGGAGACCGCCAGGCCCTTCTGGGCCAGGCGCTCATGTCGCTGGAAGCGCGGCTGGGAAAGGCTTGGAGGCTTTCGTCGCTGTACGAGTCCGAGCCTTGGGGCTTCAGCAGCCCGAACTGGTTCCTCAACCAGGTGGCCGTCTTCGTGACCCCGCTCCCAGCCGACTCGGTGCTGGGCATCCTGCTGGGCGTCGAGCGGGGCATGGGCCGAAGGCGGCCCGAGGCGGGCACGCGCTACAGCTCGCGGCCCATCGACATCGACCTGCTGATGCTCGGCCAGCAAAGATTTGAAAAGCAAGGCCTTGAGATACCTCACCCGCGGCTACACTTGCGCCGGTTTGTGCTGGAGCCGCTTTGCGAGCTGGAACCAGGCCTCCGGCATCCGAGCTTGGGCAGAAGCATGGCCGAACTGCTGGAGCAATGCCCCGACCCGTCGCGCTGCCAGCGCGTGATTCCCTGAAACGGAATGCCCGATTTATTTTCGCACGGGCCAAGTCCATCCGACGCCGAGTGCTCGATTCTCGAAAAAAGACTAATTTTAGCCAGCGGCATGGCAAAGACCGCTGCCCGGGCCTTCCCTTCTCGCCCCATACACAACCCCGCCGAACATGAAGCGTCTTCTTCTCCTTTTCATCATGTCCAGCCTCTTCGCGTGGGGTGCCAAGGCGCAGGAGGCCATCCCTGAGGCCGACAAGGCGGAGATACAGGTCTATCTCACCCGGGCCGAGCGCTTCAAGGCCGAGAGCAACGAGATGCTCGAGGCCGAGAACTACAACAAGGTCGCCCAGATATACTGGGAGTTTTCGCATTTCCAGGAAGCCGCCGACTACTTCGCCCGCTCGCTGGCCCTCAACCAGGGCCTGGGAAACGCCAACGCCCTCTGGCAGCTCACCGCCAACCTGGGCATGCTCAACAGCGACATGGGCCAGTACCAGAAGTCGCTCCAATTCTTTGAACAAAGCCTTGAGCACGCCAAGCGCATCGGCCGGAAGGACAAGCTCGTAACGGCACACTTCAACGTGGCCGTGGCCCAAGAGAACCTCGAGAACTACGCCAGCGCCATCGCCGCAGTCGAAAAGGCGCAGGCCCTGGCCACCGAGCTCCAGGACATCGTCCTGCTGCGCAACTGCTACTCCATGCTGTCCGACTACTACAACAAGATGGGCAACGCCGCCAAGGCCATCGAGTACACCAACCAGTTCCTGACCATGGATGCCTACATCAAGCAGGAGGAGAACGCCCAGCGGTTGAAGGAGCTGCTCGAAGCGCGCAACTCCGCCCTGGTAGAGGAACAAAGGCGCATCGCCAGCCAGATGGAGCTGCAAAGCGCGCAGGACTCGCTGGCCCGCATCGAGGCCCTGCGCCGCGCCCAGCAGCTCGAGCTCGAGAACCAGCGCAAGCAGACCGAGCTGGTGGAGCAGCAGGCCCAGCTCGAAAGCGAGCGGCAGGAGGCCGAAATCGAGAAGGGACGCGTCCGCAACATGGCCCTGGCCGCCATTCTCGCCCTCGTCTCGGTCTTCCTGGTCATCTTCCTGAAGCTCTTCCGCGACAAGAAGAAGGCCGCCGAACTGCTGGCCCAGCAGAACCATGTCCTCGAGGAGCACAAGCGCGAAATCGAAAGCCAGAACTTCATCCTGACCCGGCAAAAGGCTGAAATCCAGCAGATGAACGAGGAGGTGCAGCTCGCCAACAAGGAGCTCTCGCGCAAAAACGCCCAGATAACCGACAGCATCAACTACGCCCAGAAGATACAGGAGGCCATCCTGCCGTCCAAGGCCGCCATTCGCCTGAGCTTCCCCAACTCCTTCATCTTCTACCAGCCCCGCGACATCGTCAGCGGCGACTTCTACTGGTTCTCGCGCCAGGGCCAGCGGGTCTTCATCGCCGCCGTGGACTGCACCGGGCACAGCGTCCCCGGCGCCTTCATGTCCATGATCGGCAACACCTTGCTCAACGAGATCGTCAACGAGAAAAAGGTCCACGACCCGGCCCAGATCCTCCTCCAGCTCCACGAAGGCGTGGCCGGAACCCTCAACCGCGGCGCCTCCATGATGGCCGGCGACGGAATGGACATCTCGCTCTGCTGCCTCGACCTCCAGCACAAGACCCTCGAGGTGTCCTGCGCCGTCCAGAGCGTACTGGTCTTCGAGCGGGGCAAGGCCCGCATCATCGAAGGCGACCTCTTCAGCGTCGGCAACGACCAGTTCCAGCAGAAGGTCTCCTTCACCAAGCACAGCATCCACTTCGGCCCCGAGACCGCGCTCTACCTCTACTCCGACGGCTACCAAGACCAGTTCGGCGGACAGACCCGCAAGAAGTTCAGCTCCGCCCGTTTCGAAAAACTGCTCGCCGACTGCCAAACCCTCGACATGCCCGACCAAGAGCTCCGCATCGAAAAAGAGTTCCTAGAATGGAAAGGCGAAAGCCGCCAAATCGACGACATCCTAGTCATCGGCATCCGCCTCAACGAACTAGCATAGAGCAATGGAGAATGGAGAATGGAGAATGGAGAATGGAGAATGGAGAATGGAGAATGGAGAATGGAGAATGGAGAATGGAGAATGGAGAATGGAGGAATGGAGAATGGAGAATGAATACTTCCTAATTCGTAATTCCCCATTCGTAATTCCCCATTCGTAATTCGTAATTAAAAATTCGTAATTCCTAATTCGTAATTCCTAATTCGTAATTAAAAATTCGTAATTCCTAATTCGTAATTCCTAATTCGTAATTCCTAATTCGTAATTCCTAATTCGTAATTCCTAATTCGTAATTCAAAAAAAATGTATTCCATCTACTCCTACAACGTCAACGGAATCCGGGCCGCCATGGGCAAAGGCCTGGTCGAATGGGTGCGCGCGGCGGCTCCCGATTTCATTTTCCTGCAAGAGACCAAGGCGCAGCCCGAGCAGATCGACGAGAAACCCTTTGTTGAAATGGGCTACCAATGCCACTGGTTTTCAGCCCAGAAGAAGGGATACAGCGGTGTGGGCCTGCTGAGCCGCCACCCGCTGGACCGGGTGGAGCTGGGCATGGGCCTGCCCGACCACGACTCCGAGGGCCGCGTCATCCGGGCCGACATCGGCGAAGTCAGCCTGCTGGGCGCCTATTTCCCCTCGGGCAGTAGCGGCGACGAGCGGCAGGCCGTCAAGATGCGTTTCCTGGACGACTTCCAGGCCTTCATCGACCGCCTGAAGCAGGAGCGGCCGCTGCTGCTCATCGGCGGCGACTTCAACATCTGCCACCTGGACATCGACATCCACAACCCCGACAAGCAGCACGGCACCTCCGGCTTCTTGCCCGAGGAACGCGCCTGGGTCAGCCAGTTCCTCGCGAGCGGCTTCGTGGACAGCTTCCGGCAGTTCAGCCCCGAGCCACACCAGTACAGTTGGTGGAGCTACCGCGCCGGCTCGCGCCAGCGCAACAAGGGCTGGCGCATCGACTACTGGATGGCCAGCCAAGCCCTGGCCGGAAGGCTGCGCGGAGCGGGCATCCACCCCGAGGCCCAGCATTCCGACCACTGCCCGGTCTCCGTCCTGCTCCAGCCATGAGCCTGCCCGAACGCGTCATCCTGGGCATCGACCCCGGCACCAACCTGATGGGCTACGGCGCCGTGCTCTGCCAAGGCAAGAAGATCGAGCTCCTGGCTCTGGGAGTGGTTGACCTCAAGAAGTTTGGGGACCATTACCTCAAGCTGGGCCACATCTTCGAGCGGACGCTGGGCCTTGTCGAGTCGTTCAAGCCCGACGAAATGGCCATCGAGGCGCCCTTCTTCGGCAAGAACGTGCAGTCGATGCTGAAGCTCGGCCGGGCGCAGGGCGTGGCCATGGCGGCGGCGCTGTACCGCTCGGTGCCGATCATCGAGTATTCGCCGAAGAAGATCAAAATGGCCATTACGGGCAACGGCAACGCCGCCAAGGAGCAAGTGGCGGCGATGCTGGCCCAACTGCTCAAGATCGAGGACCTGCCCAAGCAGCTCGACGCCACCGACGGGCTGGCGGCGGCCGTCTGCCATGCCTTCCAGGGCCAGGTGCCCGCCTCGGCAGTGGGCAAAAAGTCCTCCGGCTGGGATTCGTTCATCAAGAGCAACCCGGACCGGGTGCTCTGATCACATCTTGCGCACGACGCGGAAGCCGATGTGGCTGTTGACCACGGTGGGAATGCCCGCGGAGCGGAAATAGGCCTTGCCTCCGGCGGGCTCGTGGAAGAAGGAGCCGCCACGCTGCACCCGGCGGTCGCCGCTGGCCGGGCCGCGGGGGTTGGTCTGGCTCTCGGAGCCATAGTTGCCGTTGACATCCCAGCACCACTCTTCGACGTTGCCGCTCATGTCGTGGAGGCCCAAGGCATTGGGTTTGAGCGTGCCCACGGGCTTGGGCTTTCGGCTGGTGTTGTCGCGGCTCCAGCAGTACTGGTTGACCTGGGCCGCGTCGGAGGTGCCGGACCAGGTGGTGCGGTTGCCGGCGCCTCCGCCGGCGGCGTACTCCCACTCGGCCTCGGTGGGCAGGCGGTAGCCGTTGGCCGACCAGTTGCAGGTGGCGTTGAGCCCGCTGATGGTGTAGCACTTTTGGAGGCCGTCGCGCTCGCTCAGGAGGTTGCAGAAGGTTACGGCGTCGATCCAGGAGACCTTCTCGACGGGGCATTCGGCGCAGCCGGTGTTGCCGCTGGGGTTCTTGCCCATGATTTCTTGGAAAAGGGCCTGGGTGATCTCGGTCTTGGACATCAGGAAGCCCGAGAGGGTAACGTTGTGGACAGGCGTCGCGGTGCGGGGGGCGCCCTGCTCGGGGTTGCCCATCGCGAAGCTGCCTCCGGTCACGGGCAGCATCTGGAGTCTGGTTCCCTGCGCGGGACTGCCTGGCGCGGGCACCTGCTCCTCGGTGGCGGCCGTCGGCGGCTCGGTGCTGCCGGGCATGGCCCGCACCTTGAACTGCGCCTGCTGGGTCTGGATGCCGTCGGGGAAGTCGGCCAGGGCGTCCCAGAGGGCCTCCTTGCCCTTGCCGGGGGCGATGCCTGGGCCGTGGTCTCCTCGGACCGAGCGCAGCTCCACGAAGTCTCCGCCATCCTGCCGCAGCCAGAGGCTGACCTCGAAGCGCTCCTGGGCGGGGCCTTCAAGGTCGTAGCGCACGCTCACCTTGGCGTCGCGGGCCTCGAAACTCACGTTCCGGACCGATTGGGCTTGGCTGGCCCGAAAACTCAGGCCCAGGAGAAGAAGGGCTAACAAAACGCGGAATTGCTTCATGCAAGGGATGGTTTTGGAAGAGTTTTTGGCCCAGGTCCAGCACCAGGGAGGGCTTCGTTCGTCCTAAAAATAGGACATTTTGGAAAAAAAGACGGGCTTGGCCCAATAAATTTGGCCAGGAGAGCCGCATTGGCTATTTTCAAACTTCAAAAACCGAGGCCGAGAGGCCCCTAACGCCAACGCGAGACATGGAAAGCACCGACTGGAAAGCCCGAAGCCGACTGCTGCTGGGCGATGAGAAACTGGAGAAGCTCGCCGCGGCCAGCGTGCTGGTGGTCGGCCTGGGAGGCGTCGGCGGATATGCCGTGGAGATGCTGGCCCGGGCGGGAGTCGGGCGGCTTACGCTCGTGGATGGCGACGTGGTGGAAGCCACCAACCGCAACCGCCAACTGCTGGCCCTGGTCAGCACCGACGGGCAGCCCAAGGCCGAGCTGATGGCCCGCCGCGTGCTCGACATCAACCCCGAGGCCCAAGTGGACGCCCGCAGCGTCTTCGTCGGGCCGGGGCAGGCCGAGGAGCTGCTGGCACCCGGCTTCGACTACGTGCTCGACTGCATCGACACCCTCCAGCCGAAGGCGCGGCTGCTCGAGGCCGCTTTCCTGCGCGGACTGCCCACCGTCAGCGCCATGGGCGCCGGGGCGAGCTGGGATCCCGAGGCCGTGCAGGTGGCCGACTTCTGGAAGACCCGCGACTGCCGCCTGGCCACCAAGGTCCGCAAGGCCCTCAAGCACCTCCGGGGCAAGCACACCTGCAAGGCCGTCTTCACGCCCGAGCCGACCAAGGGCGACCTGATCGTCACCGACGGCCAGAACCACAAGAAATCTTCGGTCGGCACCATCTCCTACATGCCCGCCGTGGTCGGATGCGTCGTGGCCTCCGTGGCCCTGCGCGACCTCATGGACCTGCGATAAGCCCGACAAAAGCCAAGCGAACTTCAGCGCACCAACCCTTGCGAAACCCATGGATTCCACACAAAGCCTAGCCCTGCTCCAGTTCCAGCTCACCTGCTCGCGCGGCAGCCAGCGCGCGATCGTCGAGGCCTTCCGCCAGCTCGAGGCCCTGCACCGCGTGCTGGCCCAGCGCTACCTCCGCCAGGCCGCCAAGCGCTTCGCCCGCAAAAGCCTCTGAGCCAATGCCTTCGGGCACGAAAAGCCCCGCGTCCGTCGGCCACCTCCCCCCCACCCCCGCCCGAAATGCTCCGCGAAGCGCCCTTCCGCTCCCTGGCGGCCGGGCGCTTGCGGCTTCGAAGGGCCGGAAACGGCGAAGCCCCATCTTCAAGCCTTTTCTCAAAACATCAATTCCATCGACATGAAAACCAAGACAATGCTCAAACAATTCGAAGCCTGGTGCGCGATCGGCCTGGCCGCTCTGCTGCTGGTGCTGGCCCCCGCGGGCCTAAGCCATGCCCAGGTAGCCACCATGAAAGGCCTGGAGTACAAGCCCCTGACCCTCAAGCTCGACGAGCAAGGCCAGAACTACGTCCGATTCCTCATCTGGAACCAGTTCTGGCTGACCAGCCAGAACCTCGAGAACCCCGACCTCGACCTCCGCGCCACGCCCAGCCTGCGCCGCTCGCGCTTCCTGGTCTACGCGCAACTGACCGACCGATTCCTGGTGCTGGCCCACTGGGGGCTCAACAACCTTTCTGCGGCGCAGCTCAGCCCGCTGGGCAACAGCTCCGACCCTCCGCAGCTCTTCCTCCACGACGCCTGGACCGAGCTGCGCGTGCTCGACCAGCTCTACCTGGGCGGCGGCCTCCACTACTGGCGCGGATTCACCCGAATGTCCAGCGCCAGCACCCTCAACTTCATGAGCCTTGACCAGTCGAGGCCCTTCGTGTCGTGGCCCTCGCTCGGCATCACCGACCAGTTCGTGCGCCACATGGGCGTCTATGCCAAGGGACGCGTCGGGGCCTTCGACTACCGCGTGGCCATCAACTCGCCCATGCGCTCGCCCATCGACGGCGGCGCCGACTACGCCACCGTGCCCACCAACTGGCGCTACAACGGCATGAACATCATCGACACCCTGGGCAACAACATGGCCAGCTACCTCACCGAGGGCTACTTCCGCTTCAGCTTCTGGGACCGCGAGGACACCAAGCTGCCCTTCGCCGTGGGCACCTACCTCGGCCAGAAGAAGGTTCTGACAGTGGGCGTCGGCTTTTTCAGCCACCCCGACGCCATGTACGACCCCACCACCCAGCGCCACGACGACGTGCTGCACCTGGCCGCCGACGCCTACCTCGACCTGCCCCTGCTCCAAGGAAAGGCCGCCCTGAACGTCTATGCCGCCGCCATGCGCTTCGACTTCGCCGAGGGCTACGTCGGCCGATGGGCCGGGACGGGCGACGCGCTGCACCTCCAGCTCGGCTGGCTCTGGGCGCCCTGGCGGGTCATGCCCTACCTGGTCTATCAGCGCGGCGACTTTGAAGGAATGGAAAAGCCCATCACGGCCTTGGACCTGGGAATCAACTACTTCATCCAGGGGCACAACGCCAAGCTGACCCTCGAGTACCACCGCATCCAAGGCGACACCCGCGAGCCCGCCATCGCCACCCAAGACGACGCCCTGGCCCAGATCCGACTCCAGCTCCACCTCTTCCTCTGAAAGGCGCCCGGCGAAGGCCCACGGCCCCCATGCCGCGCTTCGCCCCTTTTTCGCTTATTTCGCGGCCACACCAACCGCCCGCCATGTTCAAGATCCTCGTCAAAGACCTGATGCTTTTCGCCAGCGACCGCAAGGGCCTGCTCATGACCTTCCTCCTGCCCATCCTGCTCTCGACCATCTTCGTGGTGGCCTACGGCGGCCTCGAAAGTGGCAACTCGGTGGCCAAGCCCACGGAGCTGCTTTGGATAGACCACGACTCGAGCGCGCTTTCGGAGCAGGTGCGCGCCAGCCTGGCCGAGCAGCCGATGGTGCTGCTCGAGCCTGCGGCGCTGGACTCGGCCCGCTGGAAGATCCGGCAGGGTCAGCGCGTCGCGGCGCTCTGGCTGGGCCAGGGCTTCGCCGACTCGGTGGCCGCCGGCCAGGCGCCCCGCGTGGCCTTCCTGTTCGATGGCGCGCGCGAGGTCGAGGCCAAGCTGCTGCTCCAGCCCATCAGCGAGGTGATGTTCGCCAAGGTCGGGCGGCACTCCATCGCGGGCGAGCTGGCCCTCTCTGTGGACCGCGACATGGCCGAGGCCGACGAGGAGTTCCGCTCGTTCCTGAAAGAAGGCATCCGCCAGTTCTTCGACCAGGATGAAGCCACGCTTTCGGCGACCTCGGGTTTCCGGCTGGAACAGAGCCAGATGCTGGGCCGGCACCGCAGCCCGCTGCTGATCCAGGCCGTCGCGGGCGTGGCCGTGATGCTGCTGCTCTTCAGCGTGTCGAGCTTCGGCGGAGGGCTGCTCGAAGAGCGGGAGAACGGCACGCTCAAGCGGCTGCTCTACTCGCACATCCGCCCGGGCGAGGTGCTGTGGGCCAAGTGGATGGCCTCGGTGCTGGTCTCAATGGCGCAGTTGGTGGTGGTCTTCGGCTTCGCGGCGCTTGCCTTCGGGCTGGAGCTAGGGTCCAACCCGTTGGCCACGCTGCTGATGATGCTGGGCACGGCCGTGGCCTGCGCCTCGATCGCGATGCTGCTGGCGGCCCTGGTCTCGACGCGGCAGCAGCTCCAGGGGCTATCGACCATCGTCATCCTGCTCATCTCGGCCATTGGCGGCAGCATGATCCCGCTGTTCATGCTGCCCGCGTGGGTCAAGAGCCTGGCGGTGGTCTCGGTCAACTACTGGACCCTCGAGGGCTTCTACGACATCTTCTGGCGCGAGCTGCCCGGCCTGCCCGTGTGGAACGAGTTCGGGGTGCTGCTGGCCATCGGCGCGGCCTGCATGTTGGCCGCGATGTTCTTCTACCGCCGCAACCTCCGGCAAGTGATCGGCTGAGGGAGCGGTGGGATTGGTTTCAATGGGCCTCGCCCATCGATTTGACATGCCGCCACTTCTTTTTTCTACAATCATGCCGCCCCTCCGGGGCTTTCGGGGCATTTCGTGGATTGGCCTTTGCTTGGCTTGTCCCGCCTAGTGGGTGGGCGGGCGCTCGTGGCGGGTTCGTCGCTTCCCACGGCTCGCCAAGCTGGCGGTTGGCTGCTGGGCGAGGGCCTTGGAACCGCGTTTTCATCTATCTTCGCGAAGGCTCTGACCACCGCGCGCCATCCTTGAAACAACAAAAATCCATATCCCATGA
>JAIFMG010000240.1 GCA_020048645.1 Bacteroidota bacterium
GTTCTTCGTCCCATTAATAAATCTAAAACACATAGACAGATGGAAAAACTATGTGCTTATGTGTTTGTTGAGGCCAAAATAATAGCAAAAATTAATTTTAGAAATTTACTTATCAAAATTCGTCATCTTTTTTTTCAAATTTGACAGTGGGGTTTTGCCTCCTTTCTTCTACCCTTGGTTGTTCAGAACCTGCTTTGCGAAAGCATTGAGTTGCCAATTTGTTAAAACTTTTTAATTTAGAGGAAGGCCCTTGGCTGACAAACGAATAACCGAAAGGTTTCAAAGGCCAGATTCTCAATTGTTTGACAAAAACTCACGCCATGAGAACCATCAATTTCAAAACCAAATTGGCCCTTACCGCTTCACTTTTGCTGTTGCTGACGGTGGCCATTGGATTGCAAGGCGTCAACAACACGCGGCAGGTCAAGATTCGGATGAACGCGATGTACCAAGACCATCTGCTGCCGATTGGCTTGCTTTCGCAGATGCAAAACCTCTATTCGACGGAGATTTTCCTGCTGTCGCAGCGGCCGCTCTCGGGCGAGGTGTCTTTCCCGACCGGGGCTCGCCAGCTCGAAAGGGCCGAGGAGGAGCTGAAGGAGCACTGGGATTCGTTCCAGGAGACCGATTGGACCAGCCAGGAGCTTGAGTTCGGGGCGGAGCTGGATGCCTTGCGGGCAAGCGCTGAAGATGAGCTGTTTGAGATGCGCACCTTCCTGACCTTGAGCGACACGGCCCGCTACGCGCAAAGCCGCCAGACCTACATGGCGCGCTCGGTGGACCTGACCTCGGCCTTGGGCAAGATGATCGATTGGCAAGTGCGCCGGGCCAACGAACTGAGCATCGACACCGACCTGATGAACGAGCGCGCCTCGCGTTCGACCTTCATCATTGTCCTGCTCGGAGCTGCATTGGTCATTTTCCTGACCATCTGGACTTTCCGTTCGGTGAGCTTGCCGCTTGTCAAGGGCCGGGAATTGTTGCGCAAGGTCTCGCAGGGCGATTTTTCCGCGACGGCCGACAATTTTTCGGATGACGAGTTGGGCGAAATGTTGCAGGATGTCAACCACATGGTGGGCAAGCTGCGCGCGAGCGCCGATCTGGCCAAGCGTCTCTCGAAAGGCGACCTGACCATGATCAGCGAACTGGAACAGAGCGAGGTGGAAGGCGACCTCGGCTCGGCGCTCAAAACCATGGCCACCAGCCTCAACAACATTGTAGAAAACATCATCAACGGAACCGGAAGCATAGCCGATGCCAGCGAGCAGATCAGCGCCGCTGCGCAACAGCTTTCACACGGCGCCAGCGAGCAGGCCGCTTCTACCGAAATGGTAACTTCCTCGATGGAGGAAATGTCGCATTCGGTCAGCAGCAATGCCGAAAATTCGCGCCAGGCCGAGAAGATGGTAACCCGGGCCGCGGCGTCCATCCAAGAAAGCAGCAAGCTGGTTTCGCAGACCCTCACGGCCATGAAGGAGATAGCGGTGAAGGTTTCGGTCATCAACGAAATCACCAACAAGACCGACATTCTCTCGCTCAACGCCGCCGTTGAGGCCGCCCGGGCGGGCGAGCACGGCAAGGGCTTTGCCGTCGTGGCGCAAGAAGTCCGCAAGCTGGCCGAAAACACCAAGAAGGCGGCCGTGGAAATCGAGAAGCTCATTGCCAACAGCCTGCGCATCGCCGAAAACTCGAACCAGCTACAAAACGAAATCGTGCCGCACATCCTTAGGGCTTCCGAACTGGTGCAGGAGATTTCCCAATCTAGCGTGAATCAGAACCAGGTTACGGGGCAAGTCAAAAGTTCTATCATGCAGCTCAACGAAATCACGCAGATCAACGCCGCCAGTTCGGAGGAAATGGCCACCAGCGCCGAACAGCTTTCCAGCCAGGCGCAGCAGCTTTCCGAGATGGTCTCCTTTTTCCGAACCGAGTTCAAGCCCAGCAGGGTCATTTCCAACAAAGGCGTTGTCCATTTTGGCAGCCTCAGTCCAGACGGCAAGGGTTTCGAGCTGGACATGAAGCAAGAAAACCCCACCGAGGATTTCTACGAAAAGTTCTGATTTTCAGGGTATAGCTTCGCTTTGAGCCAGAACGAAACGCGCACCAGCAGGATCAGCGCAGGCACTTCGACCAGTGGGCCGACGACCCCGACGAAGGCCTGCGTCGATCCCATGCCGAAGACGGCGATGCTCACGGCGATGGCCAGCTCGAAGTTGTTCCCGGCGGCCGTGAACGACAGCGCGGCGTTTTCGGGATACTTGACTCCCAGCCACTTGCCCACGCCGAAGGCCAGCAGGAACATCACCGCGAAATAGACCAGCAAGGGCGCCGCCACCTTGAGCACGTCGCCGGGCAGCTCCACGATCAGCTCGCCTTTGAGCGAGAACATCAGCACGATGGTCAGCAGCAGGGCCACCAGCGTCATGGGCGAAATCCGCGGCAGAAAGCGCTCGGCGTACCAGGCCTCGCCTTTGAGCCGGACCAGGATCGCGCGCGAAGCCAGGCCCAAGGCGAAGGGGATGCCCAGGTAAATGGCCACGCTTTCAGCCACTTGCCCGATGCTAATGTCAACCACTGTGCCCTCGTAGCCCAGCATGGGCGGCAATTTCGTGATGAAGAGCCACGCGTAGAAACTGTACGCGAAAACCTGGAAAAGGCTGTTCAGCGCCACCAGTCCGGCGCCATATTCGGCGCTCCCTTCGGCCAAGTCGTTCCAGACCAGCACCATGGCGATGCAGCGGGCCAGGCCAATCAGCACAAGGCCCGAGAGGAACTCCGGCTCGTCGGGAAACCAGAGCAGCGCCAGGCCGAACATCAGCAGCGGCCCCACGACCCAGTTCAGCGTCAGCGATAGCGAAAGCAGCCGCAGGTTGCCGAAGATCTTGGGCAACAGCGCGTAACGCACTTTGGCCAAGGGCGGATACATCATCAGTATCAGCCCGACGGCGATCGGGATGTTGGTCGAGCCTTGGCTCATCTGGCCCAACGCCTGGGGCAGTGCGGGCAAGAGCTTGCCCAGCACCACCCCGAGGCCCATGGCCAGAAAAATCCAGACTGTCAAATACCGATCGAGAAATCCTAGGCTTTTCGGATTGTTTTGGCTCATGGCTTCTCGAAGATAAACATCATTTCGCGGGCGATTTGGCGGCTGCGTTCCCAATAGACTTGTTCTTGTTGGGGAGTCCCGTCCGATTTCTTCGGATCCAGGAACGGAAGCGGGAAGCGGGCCTCGGCTCCGGGCACGAAGGGGCAAGCCTCGTCGGCATCGGTGCAGGTCATTACAGCCGCGAAGCCGCCGAGGGCGTTGTGCGGATGGTCGAAACGCTTCGAAAAGGCGATGGCGGGCAGCGCGTTTTCGGCAAATCGGAGCGAGTAAACCGGGTTGGGCGGTTGCGATACCATTTGCAGCGCAAAACCGTCGCGGGCAAGCGCTTCGGCGGCTTTCGGGAAAAAGGCCGTGGCCTCGGTCCCGCCAGCGTAACAGGCTACCGAAAGCCCCGAGCGGAACGACAGGGCCTGCGCCCATGCCTGCGACAAGGTGCTGCGGCGCGAGTTGTGCGTGCAGATGAAGTTGAAGGCCAAGGGTTTGCCCTGCGCCAGTTTATCGAGCAGGTAAGCACGGATGGGCTGAAGCAGGGCCAGCCGCTCGGGGGCTATTTCCAAGCCTGCGATTTCGGCGATGGATTCCTCAAGTTTGGGCAACAATCGGTTCATCTTTTTTCTTGTTTTAAGCGATTGGGAATCGATTTATCAACAACTACCTGCCGGTTCGCTGACCACTGGGCGCAACTGCCGGGCATTCAGCGGAAGCAAGCCGGCGGCGGGCACTCCGCAGTTATCTTTGGCCAGGCAGTCGGTCTGGGTCGGCAGCAGCACGAACTGGCCCTCGACGAAATCCAGCCCAAATTTGCCGATTGTGTTCTGTTGGAACTCAACCTCAACCTCCCAATCGGCTTGCAGATTGAAGGCCCGCTCGCCCTTGTTGAGGATGCCGAGCAATTTCTTGGGGCTGAGCCGGTGCTCGGTGTCGTTGGCCACCCAGAGCTGGAGGTTCACCCAGTCGCGGCGGCGGGTCTTCCCACCACAGTCGATGAAATTTCGGCTCATGTGGCCCACTTCGGTCAGGTGGAAATGCGCCGCCACTTCTTGGCCGTCGAACAGCCTGAAATCGAGCGATTTCAAATTGGAAACGGTGGATTTCAATTCTTCAAATGTCATGTTGCGGTAAGTTTTGGATTTCTGCATTTGTGATGTTGTGATAGCGCATGGCAGCCCGTTCAAAGCCCGCAAGAGCCTTGTGCCAGGTAGGCCGTGCGCAGGAATCCGCCGAGGGTTTGGCCCAAGCGTTCCCAGCCCTGCTCGTCGATGCAGTAGCAAGGCTTTCCGGGGCCGGTGTTTCCTTTGATCAGGCCGAGCTGCTTGAGCTCCTTGAGGTGCTGCGAAACGGTGGCTTGCGAGAGGCCCAGTTCGGGCACGAGGTCGGAGCAGACGCAGGCGCTGCTGCGCAGGAGCAATTGCAGAATGGCCACCCGGGCAGGGTGGGAGAGGGCTTTGGCCATCAGGGCCAGTTCGTTTTGGTAGGCATCGAATTGCTCGGTCTTGGAGGTTCCCATGTCGGAGGTTGTATTGTTTCATCGCGATATTACGATTTATTTTTCAGAATCCAAGGCCGGGATAATTTTCTTGGAACATTTTTCTGGAATGAGGCGCTGGCAAAGCGGATTGGCTGGAAAACTCAGACCAAGTTGCTTTTGTTGATGCAATGTCTCAAACACCTGTTCCTGGCAAATCCGGGCTTTTCAGACAATTTCCATCGCCGGATTGTTGCGCCCCTTTGGGGCTGGGCTGTTGGGTGGCTTGTTTTCGATGGGCTTCACCCATCGCTATGATATTGCGCCCCTTTGGGGCTTTCGGGGCAAAGTTCGTGCGTCCGAAAGGGGCGTAGCCCTGCCGTCTTCGTAGAAACGCGCCGCCCTGCACCCTCGAAGGGGCGTAGCCCTGCCATCTTATTCGGAGTTGCGTTCGAATATTTTACCTTTGAAAGCAACTTGGTGTTATGACAGCTTTCTTTCATAACAAGTTGCTATTCAACGTGATAGGCTGCCTTGAAGCGTCATTATTTTCGCATTGAACCCCTGCGGGGTTCTGGTTCGCGGCGGTTCTCTGCTCGCCGGATTTCATCCGGGGCTATTCATGTTCAATCCCTTAGGGATTGGAGGATCAGCCCGATTTTGTCGGATGTTGGTGCTTTGGACTTTTCACCCATCAATGCGACTGGTTATCTGGTATTTCGCCTTTGAACTTGGTTCGAAGGCCGCGGATTCGCGCCAGCGAAAAAGCCCGCCGGCGAAGGTTCGCGGGCGGGCTTTGGGTTGGGTCGGTCGGTCGGGGGGGGGCCTGTCAGGCTTGTCCGGCTTCATTGGCCTTGATGAGGTTGAGGGCTGAGCCATATTTGAACCACTCAAACTGGCTTTCGTTGTAGGTGTGGTTGCAGATGATGGTGTCGTGGGTGCCGTCGGCGTGGTGGGCCGTGAGGGTCAGGGCCAATGCCTTTTCATAACATGGATTTAGTGATCGTATATATCACCAAAGTTAGTTTCGATAAACAACACTCTAAATACGCCTTGCATCTCAAGGCCAACAAATGGGAGATTATTTCCTGTTGCTCTGAACACGTGAAGATATTTGACGTCTGGAGTAATAAAAGAGGGCAGCTTGGGATGAATTTTTTCTATTGGAATTTTTTCCATCCCAAATCCATGTCGTTGAGATGTTCTTATTTCCCTCCAGCCTAGTTCGGAGAGTTTCTTTAACCGCAACAAGAAGGCAATAAAAAAATCAGCTTTCTTGCACTTCTTAATTGATTCATCACTAAGGTATTTGAAACAAAAAATTGGATACCCTTCTTCGAAGACGTTGTTCTTGCTTATTGAAACCTCTTTCGGAGCATTTTTTATTTTGAATTGCCCATCATTTTTCTTTGAAGGACTCATTTTATACGTTTTTTGAAATATTTCCTCATTGTATCCTTCTCAATAATGCTACCTACACCAGTTGGTACAGATTTCCAAGGAGTTTCAGAATGTGTAAGTTTCATTAAACCAATTGCAGAGAAATTTCCATAAACTCTATATACCTCATGAAATAGAGACTCTTCATCTGAATTAAGTTCTATGGTTTTTCCATCAAACGGGATTCCTACATTACCATTCGACTTGAAAGCATGATAAACAGAAGGGACAACCGGGCCATACATCCAAGCCTCAATTTCCTCATCAAAAAGAGGAGTCCCAAAAAATGCTAAATGGAATCCTTGCATATAATAAAGCATCTTCTGCAGTTTCAAATTACAAATCAATTCATCTGTATCTGATTTTGATGCTTTTGCCAGGATTTTATTTGCTACATCTATTGCTTCGTATGCCATGATTATGATTTTTATTTGAAAGTGAAAAAAAATGGATACAAAGAAAATTTCTTGACAGCGATTTTGGATTAGGGTGTGGGATAAATCGGTACAAATTTACAAATTATTTTGGAAAGGCAAGTGCCTTGGCGCTTGCTTTCCAGCTTTTGGGTGCGCTGAAGGTGGCTGATTTTGCAAGTCCCACGGCGCAATGCTTTGGCGACTAGACCCTTGAATGTTCGGTGCCCCCCGCTGCCCCGTACAAGTAGCCTGGATGTTTCCGCTTGCCGCGCAGGGAGCCGCGGACTCGCGCCAGCGAAAAAGCCCGCCGGCGAAGGTTCGCGGGCGGGCTTTGGGTTGGGTCGGTCGGTCGGTGGGGCCTGTCAGGCTTGTCCGGCTTCCTTGGCTTTGATGAGGTTGAGGGCGGAGCCATATTTGAACCACTCGAACTGGCTTTCGTTGTAGGTGTGGTTGCAGATGATGGTGTCGTGGGTGCCGTCGGCGTGGTGGGCCGTGAGGGTCAGGGGCTTGCCGGGGGCGAAGTCCGTGAGGCCGGTCAGGTCGAAGGCGTCGTCCTCTTGGATTTTGTCGTAGTCGGCGCGGTTGGCGAAGGTCAGGGCCAGCATGCCTTGCTTCTTGAGGTTGGTCTCGTGGATGCGGGCGAATGAGCGGACCAGCACGATGCGGACGCCGAGGTGGCGGGGTTCCATGGCGGCGTGCTCGCGGGATGAGCCTTCGCCGTAGTTCTCGTCGCCGACGACCAGGGTGGGGATGCCTTGGGCTTTGTAGTGGCGCTGGGTGGCGGGCACTTCGCCGTAGGCTCCGGTGAGGGCGTTCTTCACGGCGTTGGTCTTGCCGTTGAAGGCGTTGACCGCGCCGATGAGGCAGTTGTTGGAGATGTTGTCGAGGTGTCCGCGGTACTTGAGCCAGGGCCCGGCCATGGAGATGTGGTCGGTGGTGCATTTGCCTTTGGCCTTGATCAGCAGCTTCATGCCGGAGATGTTCTTGCCGTCCCAAGCGGCGAAGGGCTCGAGGAGCTGGAGGCGATTCGACTGGGGATCGACTTTGACCTGGAGCGAGCTGCCGTCTTCGGCGGGCGCCTGGTATCCGTTGTCCTCTACGGCGAAGCCTCTGGTGGGGAACTGGATGCCCTGGGGCTCTTTCAGCTTGACTTTCTCGCCTTTTTTGTTGACCAGGTAGTCGGTCATGGGGTTGAAGGTCAGGTCTCCGGCGATGGCGAAGGCCGTGGTGATCTCGGGCGAGGCCACGAAGGCGTAGGTGTTCGGGTTGCCGTCGTTCCGCTTGGCGAAGTTGCGGTTGAATGAGGTGATGATGGAGTTGGGCTTCTCGGGGTTCTTGTTGTGGCGGTCCCATTGGCCGATGCAGGGGCCGCAGGCGTTGGCCAGCACGACGCCGCCGATCTGCTCGAACACGCTGAGGTAGCCGTCGCGCTCTACGGTGTAGCGGACCATCTCGGAGCCCGGGGTAACGGTGTATTCGGCCATGACCTCGAGGTCTTGGTCGAGGGCCTGCTGGGCCACGGAGGCGGCGCGGGTTATGTCCTCGTAGGAAGAGTTGGTGCAAGAGCCGATGAGGCCGACTTCGAGCTTGGCGGGGTAGTTGTTGTCGCGGACGGCCTTGGCGAACTCGGACAGGGGCCAAGCCTTGTCGGGCGTGAAGGGTCCGTTGACGTGGGGCTCGAGCTCGGAGAGGTTGATTTCGATGACCTGGTCGTAGAACTTCTCGGGGTGGCTGACCACTTCGTCGTCGGAGCGCAGGTAGTCGGCCACCTGGTCGGCCAGGGCGGCCACGTCGGCGCGGTCGGTGCCGATGAGGTATTCGCGCATCTTGGCGTCGTAGTCGAAGATGGAGGTGGTGGCTCCGATTTCGGCGCCCATGTTGCAGATGGTGCCTTTGCCCGTGCAGGAGATGTCCTCGGCACCCGGGCCGAAGTACTCGACGATGGCACCGGTGCCGCCTTCGACGGTCAGGATTCCGGCGACCTTGAGGATGACGTCCTTGGCGGAGGTCCAGCCGCTGAGCTTTCCGGTGAGCTTGACGCCGATGAGCTTGGGCATCTTGAGCTCCCAGGGCATACCGGCCATGACGTCCACGGCATCGGCTCCGCCGACCCCGATGGCCACCATGCCCAGGCCGCCAGCGTTGACGGTGTGCGAGTCGGTGCCGATCATCATGCCGCCGGGGAAGGCGTAGTTTTCGAGCACCACTTGGTGGATGATGCCGGCTCCGGGCTTCCAGAACCCGATGCCGTATTTGGCCGAGACGGATTCTAGGAAGTCAAAGACCTCCTTGCTGCTGGACTTGGCGGTGGCCAGGTCTTCCTTGGCGCCGAGCTTGGCCTGGATCAAGTGGTCGCAGTGGGTGGTCGAGGGCACGGCCACCTTGTCGCGCCCGGCCTGCATGAACTGGAGCAGGGCCATTTGCGCGGTCGCGTCCTGCATGGCCACGCGGTCGGGGCGGAAGTCCACGTAGGAATTGCCCCGCTCGTAGGCGGCTTTCAGGTCTCCCTCGTCGAGGTGCGAGAAGAGGATTTTCTCGGAGAGGGTCAGCGGGCGGTTCAGCACCGCGCGGGCGGCGGCGACTCGCTCAGGCATTCGGGCGTAAACACCCTTGATCATTTCGATGTCGAAGGCCATGTCTTTTTTCTTTTTATGGGTTGGAATAGAATAATTTTCGACTGCTTTGACGGCTGGACGTGGCCAAAAATAGCGATTATTTGGTATTTCGGGCCATTTCGGAGCCATTCATGTTCTGCGGCATGATCCCGCGAAGACGGCGCGTTTTGCGAAAATTCGCAATTCGGCGCTCAGGCTTTCCAGAACGGCAGTTTGACCACTTTTGCCTTGAGCCGCTTGCCGCGGATTTCGACCAGCACCTCGGTGCCCAGTTGGGCGTATTCCGTTTCCACGTAACCCAGGGCGATTCCGATCTTGAGCATGGGCGACTGCGTGCCGGAGGTGAGCTGCCCGATGGGCTTTCCGTCGGGCGAGAGGACCGGGTAGCCCCTGCGGGGGATGCCCTTGTCCACCATCTCCAGGCCGCGGAGCTGCCGCCTGGTTCCCTCGGCCTTCTGGCGTTCGAGCCGCTCGCGGTCGATGAAGTCGTTGCCGGGGCTGAACTTGGTTATCCAGCCGAGGCCGGCCTCCATGGGCGAGGTGGTTTCGTCGATGTCGTTGCCATAGAGGCAGAAACCCATCTCGAGCCGCAGGGTGTCGCGAGCGGCCAGCCCGGCGGGCTGCAGGCCGAACGGCTTGCCGGCCTCGAAGAGGGCGTCCCAGAGCTCGGCGGCGCGGGCGTTGTCCACGTAGAGCTCGAAGCCTCCGGCGCCGGTGTATCCGGTGGCGGAGACCAGCACCTCGGGGATGCCCGCGACCTCGGCCATGGTGAAATGGTAGTACGGAATGGCCGAGAGGTCGGCGGCCGTGAGGGTCTGGAGCAGCTCGGTGGCGCGGGGGCCTTGCACGGCCAGTTGGGCGATGCGGTCGGAGGCGTTGTCGAGCTCGGCGCCGATGTGGGCGTTCAGGCCGGCGAGCCATTTCCAGTCCTTCTCGATGTTGGCGGCGTTGACCACCAGCAAGTAGTCCTCGGGGCCGAAGCGATAGACCAGCAGGTCGTCCACGATTCCGCCCTTGCCGTTGGGCAGGCAGGTGTATTGGGCCTGCCCGTCCTTGAGCTTGGCCACGTCGTTGGTGGTGGCCGCTTGCACCAGGTCGAAGGCCTTGGGGCCGCGGGCCCAGAACTCGCCCATGTGCGAGACGTCGAAAACGCCGACGTTCTGGCGCACGTTGAGGTGTTCCTGGGTGATGCCGGCGTATTCCAGGGGCATCTCGTATCCGGCGAAGGGGACCATCTTGGCTCCCATTTGCCGATGCTTTTCCGTGAAGGGGGTGGTCTTCATTGGGGGATCGAGGGTTTGTGATTGCCCGCGAAGGTAATCCAAGGCGCGGATTTCCGTGCCATTGGCTCCCCCCTTTTTCGGCCTTGTCTGGGGCGCCGGGTCAGTCTTGCAGCAGGTTGGAGAACTCGCGCTCGCGCAGGAGGAAGTCGAGCCGCTCCTGGGCCTGGGCGTGGCCCATGTCCTTGGCCTTGACGAAGAAGTCGCGGGCCATGCGCACCATCGTGCGCTTCTTGTCGCGGTTGACCACTCCGTTGGTGCGCTCGGCCATTTCGAGCACCTCGGAGGCCAGGGCGAAGTAGTTGCTGGCGGTCTCGATCTTGCTGGCCTCGTACTCCTGCTCCATGAGCTGCACCTTGGCCTGGGTGCGGGCCACCAGGCTGTCCAGCTCGGCCAGCTTGGCCTGCTGCTCGGCGCGC
The DNA here is from genome assembly GCA_020048645.1 of Bacteroidota bacterium. Taxonomy (GTDB): domain Bacteria; phylum Bacteroidota; class Bacteroidia; order Bacteroidales; family UBA6013; genus UBA6013. The sequence goes on from JAIFMG010000240.1 coordinate 10,742, forward strand.
TCGCGCTCGATCTGGGCGATGACCTCGTCCTTGCGCACGAGCTGCTGGTCCTGCTGGGCGATGATGTCCTTGAGGTGGACCACTTCGCCCTCGAGCGAGCGGATGCTGTTTTCGAGGTCGCGGTAGTACTCGTCGGCGGTGGCGAGCTGCTGGTTGGCCTCGTGGAACATTCCTCCGGCCAGTTGCTTGTTCTGCTCAAATTCGAGCTGTTCCACGCGCAGCGAGAGCTGGTTGATGGTCATCTGCCGCTGGTCGAGCAGCTCGGTGATGCGTTGTACCTTGGCCAGGGCGTCGGCCTTGTCCATGTCGGGCGACTGGCGCAGCTCCTGGTCGAGCAGGGCCACCTGGTCGAGGGTGTTGTTGATCTGGTCGAGCTCTTGGGTGATGCTGCTCATGAAGAGGCTGTCGTTCTCGATCTTTTGTTCGAGACGTCGGAGCTTGGCGCCGTCCGAGAAGAAGGCCAGGTAGCCCAGCACCAGCACCAGGGCGGCCAGCGCGCCAAAGGCGATTTTGTTCATGTTCGGGACAGGTTGGGGAAGTTTTTCAGTCGATTCGGTTGAAGGTCCAGTCGTGCGAGTTTCCGTCCTTGGAGATGATCATCACGGATCCGTCCTGCTTGTTGACCTGGTCGCCCGCTCCGATGGTCTCGAACCGGACCACGACGCCGCCGCCTTCCTGGTCAAAAGCTCCGTCCTTGTTCTTGTGGGCGTCGCCCATGCCTTGCAAGGTATATTTGAAGCGGGTGCTCTGGGGGTTTTCCTCGTGGATGTCGAAGACCAGCAGTCGGGCCAGCTTGCCATCGAGCTGGCCCTGGAAGGTCATTCGCCCGGTTGCCTCGATGTTTTCGAGTGAGGGGTCGTAGTTCTTGACCACCCAGAGGATGCCCGATGCTCCCAGCAGAATGGCCGCCACGACGATCCAGGTCAGGATGCTGCGTCGGCGCTTCTCGGCGGCCTCGTCATAGACGAAAGCCTTGAGCATCACGTCGTGCTCGCCGCCGTTTCCGGCCAGTCGGGCCTTCCACTTGGCCTGCCCGAGGGTCATGGGCTTGAGCTTGAGGAAGAGCTTGTCCTTGGAAGTGGTGTGGGCCAGGGCGGGGTCGATTTCCTTGACCTTCCACTCCAGCCCATCGACGGTGCCGATGTTCTCGACCACGAAATGGGTCGAGAGCTCGACGCCCAGGGGGATGGAGCCCAGGTCGAGCTCGGGCGTGGGCAGGTAGAGCTTGGGCTGGAGGTCATCGACTTCCACGTCGTTGAGCTTTTCCCGGATCTCGCGGACGTTCTGGAACCGGTCCTTGGGGTCCTCGCTGGCGCACTTCTGGGCGACGCGGGCGTAGGTGGGCGAGCGCCGCAGGCCCATCTCGAGGGCCGAGGGGCTCCCGGCGAGCATCTCCAGCAGGATCAGGCCGAAGGAGTAGATGTCGGCGCGCTGGTTGGCCTGGGAGGCGTCGCGGCGCAGCTCGGGGGCGGCGTACATCGGCGTCCCGGCGTGCTGGAGCAGCTCGTCGTAGGAGTCGGCGGCGGCCAGACCGAAGTCGATGAGCTTGACGTTGTCGCCGTTGAAGGTAACCATGATGTTGTCGGGCTTCAGGTCGCGGTGCCAGATCTGCTGCTTGTGGACGTACTCGAGGGCGTCGAGGATCTCCAGGGCTATCTTCTTGAGGAACACGCCGCTCTTGATGCCGTCCTTGGTGACCAGCCGGCCGAGCTTCTGCCCGTGGATGTGCTCCATGAAGTAGTACTCGCCGGCGGCGTCCTGCCCGCGGCCATAGATGCGGACGATGTGCGGATGCTCGAAGTAGTAGGCGTTCTCGAACTCGCGGAAAAAAAGCTGGCGGTAGGTCGGGTTTGGCGTGAGGTCTGGGCGCATCCGCTTGATGATGAACCACTTGCCTTCCTTTTTTCCTTTTTGGATGAGGCTCATGCGCCCCTGCTCGTCCAGGGTGCTGACCTCCGAGAAGTCCAGGCCGAGCTTCTGGGGCAGTTCTCCCGCGTTCTTCGGCGGCCGCTTCAGCTCGCCGAATCCGGAATCCGTGGCGGAGCCCTCGTCGGCATCGAGGCTGGTGAAGCCCGAAGCGCCCTCGCGCCCGCGCTTGAGCTCCTGGTGTACCATGCGGTGGAGCTCGTCTTCAGGCAGACCCGCCTCGCGGGCTTTGGCCAAGAGCTGCTGCATCTCCTCTTGCGAGAGGTCGCCATCGGCACAGGCCATTTCCACCAAGGCCTTGAGCTTTGGATCGTTCATCTTTTCTGGGGATTGAAAAGGCAAAAGTAACCATTTGGCCCGATTCCTTGGCCGGGCGCCTCTACTTGTGGCATTATTTAGATGTATTTCGCCTTGTACTGGCCCGGCCACGCCACGCCGGAGGCCTTTTGGCGCAAACGTTTGAAAAAGGAGGTTCCCACGCGTCCGCGGGGCCAAAATTGCGTAACTTCGCCCTACGCATTCAATTCGTGAAAAACCTCAACCCAAAAAACAAAATCATGAGCTATATCGTAACCGGAAGCCAGTTGCGCGTCGAGGACCTGGTGGACGTTGCCCGTCATGGAAAGGAAGTCGCCTTGCATCCCGAAGCCGTCGCCCGCATCCACAAATGCCGCCAGATGCTTGAGCAGAAGATCGCCGCCCACGAGATCATGTACGGTGTCAACACCGGCATCGGCGAGTTCTCCGAGATCATCCTCGACGACTCGCAAGTCGAGCAGTTCCAGAAGTACCTGATTTACAACCACGCCGCGGGCATCGGGGCTCCCGCCCCCATCGAGTACGTCCGCGGGGCCATGCTCGGCCGCGTCAACGTCCATGCCAAGGGCCAGTCGGCCGTGCGGCTCGAGATCACGCAGGCCATCGTCGATATGCTCAACAGGGGCCTGACGCCCTACGTCTGCCAGAAGGGCTCCGTCGGGGCCTCGGGCGACCTGGCGCCCATGTCGCAGGTGGCCCTGCTGATGCTGGGCGAGGGCAAGGCCTACTACCAGGGCGAGCTGCTCGAGGGCGGCGAGGCCATGCGCCGGGCCAAGATCGTCCCCCCCGGGCTCAAGGCCCGCGACGGGCTGGCCATCATCAACGGCTCCAACCTGCTCACGGCCATGAGCGCGCTGCTGCTGCACGACGCCAACCGCTGGCTCAAGCAGGCCGAGATCGGCGCGGCCATGTCGCTCGAGGCCCTCAAGGCCAACATGAAGCCCTACGCGCCCAAGCTCCACCTGGCCCGCGGCTTCGCCGGGGCCGTCCGCAGCGCCACCAGCATCGGCAAGGTCGTGGCCGGCGGAGACCTGGCCGAGGGCCGCATGAAGAGCAAGGTCCAGGACGCCTACTCCATGCGCTCCAGCCCGCAGGTCATCGGCGCGGCCCACGACGCCCTGGCCTACGCCCGGCAGCAGGTCGAAATCGAGCTCAACGGCGTGGGCGACAACCCCGTCTTCTTCCCCGACGAGAACCTCCAGCTCTCCGGGGCCAACTTCCAAGGCACGCCCGTGGCCCTGCCCATGGAAATGGTCGGCGCCGCCATCACCATGGTCAGCGTCCTATCGGAGCGCCGGATGAACCGCCTCAACAACCCCGCCCTGAGCGTCGGCCTGCCCGACTTCCTGACCAAGGGCGCCGGGATGTTCTCGGGGCTGATGCTCAGCCAGTACACCGCCGACGCCCTCATCGTCGAGCAGCGCATCCTCTCGGCGCCCGCCTGCATCCAGTCCATCCCCGCCGCCGCCGACCAGGAGGACTTCGTCTCGATGGGCATGAACACCGCCATCAAGAACTTCCAGATCCTCGAGAACGCCTACGGCGTGCTCGGCATCGAGATCATGGCCGCCGCGCAGGCCCTCGACTTCCGCGGGTACCGCTTCGGCGCCGGCACCAACAAGGCCCGCGAGGTCGTCCGCCGCCACGTGGCCTTCCTCGACGAGGACCGCCCGCTCTACCCCGACCATACCCGCATGGCCGAGCTGGTCCGCTCGGGCAGCATCCTCGACGAGGTAGAGGAGCTCCTCGGCAGCCTGGGCTGATACCCAATTGCGTTCGTTGGTGGCAAATGCAAATCGTCAGCAGCCTGCGGAATTCGAATGAAAAGGCAGGCTTGTGACACGATTCCGGGCGAATCCCGTAGGGATGGAATTGTTGTGGCCTGCCGGGCGCGGGTTGGAGGGGAACTCGGAAGGGGTGGCATTGCCTGGCCCATCCTCCCGATGGGGACAATTCCACCCCTTCGGGGTTGGGCCAGGCTTAAAGGCAATCCGTGGCATCACCGAACGCGTCTTGGCATGAGGCCCTGGATCCAACCCCTGGGCACGATGGGGCGTCCGCCCGTCCTCAGCGGGGCCCCAGCATCGACCGGAGGTCCTGCCCGCCTTTGATGCCGAAGTCCAGCGTCCGGATGGGGAAGGGGATCGTGACGCCGTTGGCGTCGTAGGCCTGCTTGAGGGCCTTGACGACCTTGTGCGTGGCCAGGAGGTCTTGGTCCAGCTCGGTGTAGGCCACCCAATAGACCAGGGTGAAGTTGATCGAACTTTCGCCAAATTCGGTGAAGTAGAGGCGCGGAGGCCTGTCGCGCTCCAGGAAGTCCAAGCCGGACAGCGCCTCCAGCGTCAGCTTCTCGACCCGCCCGAGGTCCTCGCCGTAGGAGACGCCGACCACCAGCTCCAGGCGGGCTTTCTTCATGGGGTTCCGGTGGATGTAGGTGCCCTGCATCACCTTGCTGTTGGGGATGACAATCTCGCGGCTGCCGACCTGGAGGACAGTGGTGCGAAGGCCGATCTGCTGGATCGTGCCGAAGTGCCCGTCCAGCTCCACGATGTCGCCGATCTTCAGCGGGCTGTTGACCGCCAAGGCGATGCCGCCGACCAGGTTGGCGGCCGCGTCCTGGAAGGCGAAGCCCAGGGCCAGGCCGATGATGCCCACGCTGGCCAGCAGCGAGGTGACCGCCTTGTCCATGTTCAGGATTTCCAGCGAGACGAAGATGCCGATGGTTATCGTGCCCACGTGCGAGGCCGATACCAGCAGTTGGTTGACCCCCTTGTTGTCCGAGACGCGGGCCAGGGTCTTGGACAGCACCAGCCGCACCAGCTTGGAGATGAAGTAGAAGACCAGGATGACCAGCACGGCCACCACGAAGTTGGGCAGCATCTTGATGGAATGTTCCCACCAGCCTTGCAGTTTCCCAACGATCAGGCTGGTGCCTGTGGAAGAGAGCTCGAGGAGGTCGCCAGTGTTCGTGTTTTCTGATTGCATGATGTTGGATGTGTTGGGGTGGGGAGTGTGTCCTCGCAAGCCAGGCCCGGTTCATCGCCACGGCCCAAGGTACGGGCCGGACTGGGGAGGGCTTTCAATTGTCCCGTTCTTTCCATGTTTCCAGCCAAAGTGCCGCAGTGGCGCGGATGGCCCGGTTGTCGCCCGGGGCAGGCATGGGGCCCGGCCGGCCAGCTCAGTCGGCCGAGGCATCCTTCTCGGGCACCAGGTTCACGGGCAGCAGGATGTGGAAGGTCGTCCCGACGCCGACCTCGCTGTCGAGCTCGATCAGCCCCTTGTGCTTCTTGATGATGTTGTAGGTGATGGACAGCCCCAGCCCTGTGCCCTCGCCGACATCCTTGCTGGTGAAGAAAGGCTCGAAGATGCGGTCGCGGATTTCCTCGGGGATGCCCATGCCGGTGTCGCCGATCGAGACGCGCACCATGTTGGAGCCGTCGCGGGTCTCGGCCCGGGTGCCGATGGTGATGGTGCCCGGCCCCTTGATGGCCTGGATGGCGTTGTTGAGCACGTTCATGAACACCTGGTTGAGCTTTCCGGGGTAGCAGAGGATCTCGGGCAGTTCGGCGTATTGCCGTACCACGGTGATCCGGTTCTTGTACTGGTTCTTGAGGATGGTCAGGGTGGAGTCGAGGTTGAGGTGGATGTCGCTGAGCTTGAGGTCGTTCTCGTCGAGCCGCGAGAAGACGCGCAGGCCCTTGACGATTTCGGCGGTGCGCGTGGCGCCGCGCTTGATGCTGCGGGTGAGCTCCTCGACCCCCAGGAGCAGCTCGTCGAACTCGATGTCGTCCTTGAGCTCCTCGATCTCCTCGAGGGTCTCGGCGGCGTTCTCGGGCTCTACCTGCTCGTAGAGACGGACGACTTTGAGGATCTTGGGCAGGATGGACTCCAGGGAGGTGATGCCGGCGTGGACGTAGTTGATGGGGTTGTTGATCTCGTGGGCGATGCCGGCGGTGAGCTGGCCGAGGCTGGCCATTTTCTCGGACTGGACGAGCTGGGTCTGGGTGTTCTTGAGCTTGTCGAGGGCGTCTTCGAGGGCCTTGGTCTTCTCGTTGAGCTTGGTGTTGGCCTTGTTGAGGATCTGCGCCTGCGATGAGGCCCTTTCCTTCTGCTTGTTGATGGCGATGTTCTTCTCCTCGAGCTCGCGGTTGGCCTCGGCGATGGTGAGGTTCTTCTGCTCAAGCTCGCTGTTGGCCGACTCGAGGTCGAGCTTCTTCTCCTCGAGCTCCTTGTAGGCCTTGTCCTTGCTGCGCTTGCTGCTGATGGCCCAGAAGAAGAGGCCCACCACGACGGCCGAGAGCAGCAGCAGCCCGGCTATCCACTTGGTGAGGTCCTCGATGGATTCCTGCTGGCGGGCCACCTCTTGGTTGGAGCGCTCCGACTGCTCGCGGAGCTGCTCGATGGAGTCGTTCTTCTGTCGGATGCGCTGGTCGAGCAGCTCCAGCTCGGCCTGCCGTCGGGTCATGGTGTCCTGCTGGCTGCTGAGCATCATCTGGCTCACCACGAGCTCGCTCTCTCGTTCCTTGAGCTTCCGGTTGCTCTCCTCGATCAGGGCTTCGATGTCGATCTTTTCGAGCCGGCTCTTCTCGAGCTCGGCCTCCGCGCTCGAAAGCTGCTCGGTGAAGCTCTGGTTTTGCATCTGCAACTGCTCGCTCTTGAGCTCGAGCTGCCGCTGGTCGTCCCGAAGCCTTGCCATTTCGTTCTCCTGGATGACCCGGTCGCGCTCGGCTTGCTGCTTGGCCTCATCGAGCTCGGCGAAGACATTGCTTAGCTGCGCGCTCATGGTGTTGGTCGAGTCAATCATCGTCTGGTAAACCTTCATGGGGTCAACTTCGCTGTAATTGGTGGCCGTCAGGAAGTCCTCCGAGAAATAGACCCGCGAGGCGATGAAGCTGATGAGGTTGAGGCTGATCTGAAAGTTGATGCCATCGCCAGGGGTGGGGCTCACCTGGTCGATGATGTCGAAATAGGCGTCCATGCCGCGCCGCAGGTTCCTTGTCGCGATGATGATGTTCTGGCCCTTGAAGTGGTCGTTTATCCGCTCATACTCGGGGTTGAACGACTCGTCCATGTAGATCAGGTTGCAGGTCTGGATCCTCTCCAGCTCCTCCACGGTCCGGACCTGCCGGTAATCCAGGCGCTCGTAGTTCCCGGAAGGCCCCGCCACGTTCACGCTCAGGAGTTTGGCAAAGGCTGCGTTTTGTGGGGCGGAGTTTCCCAGGTAGATGAAGACCAGCTTCCGGCCATCGCCTTCCTTGAAGTCGCGCCATTTGCAGCCCTTGATGATGTAGTGCATGAAAGCCGAGACCATCTCCTCGGGGGTGAAGGTGGACTGCTGCGCCATGGTCTGGCCCATGTTAAGCGCCACGAAACTGGCCAGCACGATCAATTTCAGCAAGTGGGGCAATGTTCCTGGGGTAGGCTTTCGGGTCATAAATCGCCTTGGGTTGTTCACCCGCCAAATTAGTCATTTTCACGATAAGCCAGACCTGCCAGCGGCGCCAAAGGCTTTGGGAGACCCACAAAAAACATTTGTCCGCCTCGCGCCGCTCCAATATTTTCGCGGCATCGGCGTTGAAGCCTGCGAATCCCAAAGTCCCAACCGATGAAATCCAAACTCCTCCTGGCCCTGGCCCTGTCGGCCTTCGTCGCCCTGGCCAGCACGACCGCCCGCGCCCAGGCCGACCCCAGGGTGCCCATCCTCAGCTTCGAGCAGTTCGAGCCCCTGACGCGGCTCGACGACGACACCACCTACGTCATCAACTTCTGGGCGACCTGGTGCGCGCCCTGCGTGGCCGAGCTGCCCGCCTTCGAGCGGCTCGACAGCGCCATGGCCGGGCAGCCCGTCCGCGTCGTGCTCGTCAGCCTCGACTTCAAGAGCCAGTACGCCTCGCGGCTGCTCCCCTTCGTCAACAGCAAGGGCCTACGCGCGCGGGTGCTCATGCTCGACGCCGCCAACCCCAACTCCTGGATCGACAAGGTCAGCCCCCAGTGGTCGGGCGCCCTCCCCGCGACCCTGATCTACAACCGGCACGGCAGGGCCTTCCACGAGCGCGGCTTCACCTACCCCGAGCTGCTCGAGGCCTTCGAACAGGTCCACCAGCCCTGAGGCGCCGAGTTTCTCCCATCGAAAACAACGTTCTAACTTTACAAAAACCTGTTTCAACATGAAAAAATTCGCATTTCTCATCGCAGCCTTCGCGCTGCTGGGCGCCACAGCCCAAGCCCAGTACGAGGTCGGCGACTACGCCACCGACTTCCGCCTCAAGGACGTTACCGGGCAGATGGTCTCCCTGGCCGACTACCCGCAGGCCAAGGGCTTCGTGGTGGTCTTCACCTGCAACCACTGCCCCTACTCCGTCCTCTACGAGGACCGCATCATCGCCCTGCACTCCGAGTACGCCGAGCAAGGCTTCCCCGTGGTGGCCATCAACCCCAACGACCCCGCCGTCGCGCCCGACGATTCCTTCGAGAAGATGGTCGTCCGCGCCCAGGAGAAAGGCTTCACCTTCCCCTACCTGTTCGACGAAGGCCAGAAGATCTACCCGCAGTACGGCGCCACCCGCACGCCCCACGTCTTCCTGCTGGCCAACGAAGGCCAGGGCAAGTACCGCGTGGCCTACATCGGCGCCATCGACGACAACGCCCAGGAGCCCGAGGCCGTCCGCGAGAAATACCTCGAAGAGGCCATCCAGGCCCTGATCGCCGGCGACCAGCCCAACCCCAGCTTCACCAAGGCCATCGGCTGCAGCATCAAAGCCAGCACCCGCTGAGCCCGGCCCCCTGACCCGCGCGGCCGCCCCGTCCCTGCCCCTGGCCGAGACGGGGCGGCCTTTTTGCGCCTCCTCCGCCGCGGCTTTGGAGCTTTCGACCTTTTCTGTTTATATTTGGCCTTCAAGACCTTCCTCATTCACCCATCGCTAAAGCTCCGCACCGTGGCCAAGCCATCCACCCCCAACAAGCGCGGAAACGCCCCCGCCGCGCCCGCTTCAAGAGACCTCCTCGACATGCTCGACGACTTCTTCCTCCGCCGAGAGAAGTTCTTCCTCTGGCTCAGCATCGTCCTGGCCCTGCTCTTTTCCCTGCTGCTCTTCGACGTCAAGCCCAGCGTCGGTGGCGACGACTCGGCCTACGTGCAGCGGGCCTACGACCTGGTCCATGACTTCACCTACCCGACTTTCCAGGGGCCGCTCTACCCGATGTTCCTGGCGCCCTTCGTGGCGCTTTTCGGCATCCGGCTGGTGCTGTTCAAGACCCTTTCGCTGCTGCTCATGCTGGTCCATACCTGGTTCTTCTTCAGGGCCTTCCGGGGCAGGGTGCCCGCGCACGCCCTGGCCTTCAGCCTCCTGCTGACCAGCATCAACTCCTACCTGCTCTACTTCGCCAGCCAGACCTACTCCGAGGCCCTTTTCTTCTTCCTCCAGTCCGTCTTCTTCTTCTACTTCTTCAAGCACTTCATCCCCCCGCAGGGCCAGGAGCTGCCGGCATTCGCCCTTCGCCAAGACGCGAAGGCCTTCGCTGGGCTGGGCGGGCTGCTGCTGCTCATGGGCCTCTCGCGCAGCATCGGCTACGCCGCCCTGGGCGGCATCGCGCTCTACTTCGCCCTGATGGCCGACTGGCGGCGGCTGGGCGCCTCCGTGGCCAGCTTCGGCTTGTTCGCCGGGGCATTCGCCCTGCTCAAGCGGCTGCTCTGGGGCGGAGGCGAGCTCCAGTTCGAGTCGCAGGCCAACACCCTCTTCCTCAAGGAGCCCTACTACCCCGACCGCGGCTACGAGGATTTCGCCGGATACCTGGGCCGCATCGTCGAGAACTCGCTCCAGTACTTCGGCAAATTCTTCTACGTCATTTCCGGATATGTCGATCCCATGGGCACGACCAGCGTCGGCCTGACGCTGCTCACCTACGTCATGCTCCTGGGCGGCCTGGTCGTCATCTTCCGGCGCAACAGGCACCTGCTTTTCGTGGCCGCCTACCTCCTGGCCATGCTCGGCGTGTCATTCCTCATGCTCCAGAAGATCTTCACCCAGGGCCGTTTCCTCTACGTCTTCTTCCCCTTGATGGTCCTTTTCCTCTTCTCCAGCTTCCACTACGCCTCCAAAGGCCTGAGCAAGTGGGCGCAAGTGCTCACCGTGGCCTTCGTCGCCTGGCTTTTCGCCGGCACCTTCAAGGTGCTTTCCACCGAGGTGCGCGAAAACCGCCCGGTGCTCCAGGCCAACCTCGCCGGCAACCTGCTGGCCGGATACTCGCCCGACTGGCAGAACTACATCCTCATGAGCCAGTACGCCGCCCAGAACCTGCCCGACTCCGTCCGCATCGGCTGCCGAAAGCCCAGCATCTCCTTCCTCTACGGCAACCGCCCCTTCAGCGGCATCTTCACCGTGCCCTCCGAGGATGCCGACACCCTGCTCATGGAGCTGCGCGAGCGCGAAATCCGCTACATCATCATGGGCAACCTCCGCAAGTACGAGACCCACAAGACCGAGTTCACCATCAACACCATACACCGGTACCTTGGCAACATCGCCCAGAAGTACCCCGAGAAAGTCCGGCAACTGCACGTCATCGGCACCGACGAGGAGGCCTACCTCTTCGAGGTCATCCAGTGACGCCAAGTTGCTTTCAAAGGTGGAATATCCGAAGCACCAGTTTCCGACAAAGGCGGGAAGTTCCCCCAATCCCGAAGGGATTGAACATGAATAGCCCCGGATGAAATCCGGGGAAGCGAATCTGCGCGAACCAGAACCCCGTAGGGGTTCAATGCGAAAACAATGACGCTTCAAGGCAATCCATCGCGTTTGAAAGCGACTTGGTACAAGACCTTATTTTTGGGTAAAACCTTAGTGGAAAATCAATTGGAGGAGTCAAAATAACCTTATTGCCTTATTTTGCCCTTGATTTTGCA
>JAIFMG010000111.1 GCA_020048645.1 Bacteroidota bacterium
CAACATAATACCATTTGTTCGTTGTTGAAAAATCAGAACCATCAGTTCCCGACAAAATCGGACTGCTCCGCCCATCCCGAAGGGATGGAATATCAATAGCCCCGGATGAAATCTGGGGAGAACCGCCGCGAACCAGAACCCCGTAGGGGTGCAATGTGAAAACAAAGACACTGCAAGGCAATCTATCACGTTGGATAGCAATTGGGTACCAGTTATTGCGCCCCTTCAGGGCTTGGGCCTTTGGTGGGTTCGCAGCCCAATGGGCTTCACCCATTGCTAGGATATGACGCCCTTTCAGGGCTTTCGCGGGCGAAGCCCAGGCATCCAAAAGGGGCGTAGCCCAGGCATCTTCGTAGCACCGCGCCGCCACCGCATCCTCAAAAGGGGCGTAGCCCAGGCATCTTCGTAGCATCGCGCCAAATCGGGCCGCTCCGCCCATCCCGAAGGGATGGAATATCAATAGCCCCGGATGAAATCCGGGGAGAACCGCCGCGAACCAGAACCCCGAAGGGGTTCAATGCGAAAACAAAGACACTGCAAGGCAATCTATCACGTTGGATAGCAATTGGTCTAAAATTATTTTTAATATCGTTTTGGCGTCTATAAACACACAAACACATAGTTTTTATCCTATGAGACTATGTGTTTTGACCCTATTTGCCTATGTGTTTTATTTCTATGTGATGAAGAAAAAGCACATATCCATTTGAACAAAAATTTCAAATTTAATGCAAGATAATTTTGAAGAATTACTTCCCCCTTCTCCCTTAACACGGCATCAGTAGCGGTAGCGGAGCAAAAGCTGGCCCTTGGCGGCGACCTTCTCGGGGAAGCGCTCCTCCCATTGGCGGATGACCAGGGCGTACTCCTCGGGCAGGAATACTTTCTTGCCGATGAAAAAGTCGAGCCGATGGGGCGAGAAGCGGCTCTTGAAGGCCATCAGCGGATCGTCGGGGCGGGTGCTGGCCCCTCCGCCCAGGTGCATCCGGCGGCAGCCGAGGGCCTTGGCGCGCAGGATGGCCTCGTGCAGCAGCAGGTTGTTGGCGTTGAGCCGCGCGGCCGCGTCGCGGGCCGAAAGGTGGTAGTGGGCGTGCGGGCCGTGGTGGAGCAGGATGAGGCCGGCCACCAGCGCGGGGCCTTGCCAGGCCAGCAGCAGCAGGTGGTGGGCGGGCAGGAGCTGGCGCAGGCCGAGGAAGTAGGAATCGGGGAAGAAGTAGAAGTCCTCGGCCCCGAGGTCGGCCATGGTCTGGCGGTAGAGCGCGGCGAAGCGGAGGTAGTCGTCGGCGCCGCTGGCCGGGCGGACCTCGACGCCGAGCTTGAGGGCCTTGCGGATGCTGTTGCGGTTGTTGGAGTCGTACTGGCCGGCCCAGATGCTTTCGGCGGGAGGCTCGAGCTCCACCACGACGGTCTGGCGGTTGGGCAGGGCCTGGTGGCCGTTGGCGAGGTGGTTGCCGAGCAGGGGGTGGAAGCGCATGAAGCTGGCCACGACGCCCTGGCTGGCGCAATGCCGCCCGAAGGCCTCGGCCATGCGCAGGGCGAAGTCCGGCTCGCCGGGGTGCGAAAGCTGGGGGCCGTTGTAGCCGTAGGGGCCTTCGATGTCGAGCAGCCCGGCGGGCAGGCGGAAGCCCAGGGGCGCGATGGGGCGGGCCAGGTAGGTCCAGAGGGCGAGCCGGGGCCCCTCGCGGTAGGCCCAGCAGAAGGCCTGCCCGTGGCCCATCTGCTGGTGCAGGCGCAGGTAGGCGGGCAGGAAATAGACGTCGCGGCTGGCCGGGGGCAGCAGGGCCTCGAGCTCCAGCCAGCGGCCCTGGTCGTCCAGCGAAAGCAGCTCGGCGCTCAAGCCTTGGCGCGGGCCTTGAGGACGGACAGGATGCCCGCCCAGGAGTTGAGCCGCCCGATTTCCTGGTCGTCGAACTCGAACTGGAACTCGTCCTCCAGGGCGCCGACCAGTTGGAGCTGGCGCATGGAGTCCCAGTTGTCGATGGTCTTCGGGGAGGCGTCGGGGCCGATGCTGGAGGTTTCGAGGACGGCCATCATGATCTCGCGGAGTTTATCTTCCATGCCATTCTAGCTTGATGTGGTGGATGTTCTGGGCTTGGTACTGGTCCAGCCGGAGCCGGTAGCGGGTTTTGTCGGGCAGCGCTTCGACCCGCTCGAAGCCGAGGCTGGGCAGGAAGTCGGCCACCTGGGCGTTCTTCTTGCTGGGGACGAACTCGGCCGTCAGGAGCTCGTGGCCGTCCTGGGCGAGCCGTTCGACCAGGGCGTCGAAGACGGCCCTCTCGATGCCTCGGCCGATGACGCGGCAGCTCATCAGGAAGTTGGACAGGTGGGGCTGCTCGCCCTCCAGGTCGATGAGGGCCAGCCCGGTGAATCCGCTGTCGCCGAACTTGTCGGCCACGTGCCAGGCGAAGACCTCGTGCTGGCGCGACTCGAGCAGGGCCTCCATCTCGGTCTCGGAAAGGCGCCGGGTGGTGAGGTTGAACTGGTTGGTCTTCTGGGTGAGCTGGGCCATGCGGGGCAGCAGCTCGTACTCGCTGTCGTGGAGGCTGACGCGGATGTCGAGCGAGCGGAGGAATCCGTCGAGGTCGGCGTGCTGGGCCTCGACCTGGCGCCGCTTGGCCTCGGCCTTGTACATCTGGGTCTTGTTGTGGTCTTCGGGCGTCACCCAGGGGCGGTAGAAGAGGTCGAGCAGGGCGCGGGCCATCTCGGGGTAGTGGTGCTCGGGCTTGGGCACCTGGGCCACCGTTACCTCGGGCAGCTCGCGGCGGACCAGCTCCACCTCGAAGTCCGAGTCGTCCACGAAGACGAAGCTGTCCAGGCCGATGTTGAGCTCGCGGGCCATCGCGCGGAGGTTGGCGGCCTTGTCGTTCCAGTTGACCTTGAAAATGGCCACGTCCTCCTCGCGCAGGGTCATGTCGGGGTGCTTCTCGAAGACCTCGAGGACGTCCTCGGGGTTGTTCTTGCTGCAGATGCCGATGAGGATGCCCTTCTTGACCAGGGCCTTGGCCATGAGCTGCACCTGGGCGAAGGGCCTGCCCTGGGCGCAGTCGTGGCGCATGCGTATGCCGTCCCAGCCGTCCTCGCCCAGGACGCCCTTCCAGAGGGTGTTGTCGCAGTCGAACACGAAGATCTTCTTGGCCTTGCCCGCCAGGCTGAGGATGGGCGGCACCACGAACTGGGCGTAGCGCTTGAAGAAGTGGAAGCTGTAGAGCACCTTCGAGGCCAGGTAGCCGCGCCAGTCGAAACTGCCGGCCAGGCCGGCGTGGGCCAGCACCTTCTGCAGGTCCACCAGGCGCAGGTTGGGCAGCTCCACCGACTTGGCCTCCAGGAACTGGTTCAGGTCGGAGCAAAGGCCGCTGACCCGCGAGCGCGAGAAGCCCGGCTCGAAGGCCCAGGCGCTGAAGGTGTTGAACAGCACCAGCGGCACGCGGGCCAGCTCGCGCAGGGTCATGGCCACCTGCGCCATGGTCTGGTGGGCCAGCTCCTGGAGCAGCTCCTGCTCCATGGCGTCGGCCTTGGCCTCGAGCTGGTCGGCCAGGTTGATGGCCTCCCAGAACACCACCACGGCCTTGTAGCCCTCGAGGCTCTGGCTGTCTTGCAGGATGTTGTCGTAGTTGCCCAGCTCCACCTTGGCCGGAACCCCTTGCAGGCGAAGCGCGTACTCGAGGCACTGTTCCAGGTAAAGGGGCGTGATGTTGGCCAGGACCTTGATCCGGAACGGCTCCGCCTCCGGGTCGAAGAGCTGCTGGTTCTGGCGGGCCAGCTCGTGGAACTTGATTTCCCAGGGATTGTGCTGCATGGTGCGGTTGGCGTTTTTCCTGCCTTGGTGGCCCCTGCCCCCCGCGCGCGTCAGGAACGCGGAAGGCCGGACCGGCGGCGGTTGGGGCTTGCCCCCGCGAAAATAGCACGTTCCCGCGAGAATCGAGGCCCCCGCGCGATCGAAGCCGCCCCTTGGAGGCCCTCGTGCCTGACCTTGGGGCCTGGAGCGCCACCGCGAAACCGCTCCCGACGGGGCCCCCCTTCCGCGCCGCGGCGCATGGGCCGGCAGCGTTCGGCCCCTTGGGCGCGCTTCCCACCGCTTGGAAATGCCGAGCAACGGTAGGCCAAGGGTTTGGCAAACCACAACATCGCCCCTCCCCCCGCTTCGTTTCTCGACAAGAGCACCCCTTGAAATAGGATGCCCAACGAACTCGCGACGGGGGGCCATGTTCAAGCACAAGAGCAGGCGGACAGCTTGTTTTCCGCTGCTTTCTAGCTCCACGAAGGCCCCCTGCCCGATAAGGGTTGGGCCTGGAACCGGCCTTCGGAGGCCTTGCTCACCGTTCCGACGCTGGCAGGAGCATGCTCAAGCCCTATCGCTGCCCCCGTTGGCTTTGGGGGGACGACCTGATACCAAGTTGCGTTCGATGGCAACAGATACAAATCGCCAGCATCCTGCGATATTTGGAAGCTGCGTTCAGGTCCGAACGCGGCTTTGGAACGCCCTGCTCGCGAGCCGCGCAGGGCGTTCCGGGCGAATCCCTAAGGGATGGAATTGTCGTAGCCTGCCGCAAGCGGGTTGGAGGGGAACTCCGTAGGGGTGGCATTGCCTGGCCCCTTCCTCCCGACGGCAAGGACGATTTCATCCCTTCGCGCTTGGGCGAGTCTTCAAGGCAATCCATCACCTTTGAACGCGACTGTGTATTAGGTTTTTCAGCAAACCCTGCTAAATCCGAACGATTACGGATTAGTCGGCGGATGGCGGCCTGACGCTTGGCGGCTTTGCGTTGTGGGGAACTTATGGCACAAATGTTTCCGCGAAGCAAGCCAGCCCCCAGAACGCAAAAACGCTGTTGGAGGCAGTATTATCTTTGTAGCCAATCTTTAAAATCTTTACAATTGTCTTTGCTGATGATTATTTCTTCATTTCCTATTGACAATTCCACTTTCAACCTGCCATTAAAATAACTATCAATTTCTTTGATGTATTTTCTTTGAATGATGAACTGCCTGTTCGCTCTATAAAAGTGATGTTGTGGTAATTTCACTTGAATTTGGTTTAAACTTTCTGTCAGAAGCCATTTGTTTTTTGCAGTATGCGCAAATACGGATAGATGGTTTAAACTGAAATAGGCGATGTCTTCACTTTTCAAGGGAATTATTTTTTCTTTTGCATATGAAATGAATGTAGGGAACATAGGCTGTTCCAAGCCTTTAATAAATTCTTTTAATTTATCATATGCAAAAAGGTTTTGAGCAGAAGCTCCTCTTTGCAAAGTCTTAAATTTATCGACTGCGACAGCTAAATCGTCAGAAGAAAAGGGCTTTAGAAGATACTCAATTCCATATGTTTTGAAAGCTTTCAATGAATACTCATCAAAAGCAGTAGTGAAAATAATTGGGGTTGTGATTTTAATTTTTTCGAAAATCACAAAAGAAAGTCCATCCAAAAGTTGAATGTCTGAAAATATTAAGTCAATATGAGTATTCTGATTTGTGGAAAACCAATCCAAACCTTCCTTTACACTCGCAATTTCAGCAATGGTTTCAAAAGTATCATCACACTCATTGAGTAGTCTTTTTAGACGAGCAATTGCCAAATTTTCGTCTTCGATGATTATGATTTTTATGTTCATCTCAACCCAGTTTGTTTAAGGGGATTTCAACTTCAAACATGTCTTTGGTTTCCTTAATTTTAATACCTCGTCGCAATAGCAATTGGCACTTTTTATCAATATTTGCCAACCCCAATCCCAAACTTTCTACTTCAAATTTCATTTTTTTGTTTTTGGAATTCCCAATGCTCAATGAGTCGTTGTTTGATATTGATATGCTAATTGTTATGTTGTTGATATTGTTGTGCTTGACAATGTTTTCTAAAACTATTAGTGAACAAAGCGAGGGGATGGCATAATTTTCTTCCTCGGATAGATTGTATTCTATTCTTACAGCATTTTCAAATCTTATATTTAACAAAAATAAATACGATTTAATGAAGTTGATCTCGTCTGTCAATAAAATAATTGAAGTTTCTTGACTGGAAAGAACATATCTAAAAATGTTTGACAAATGTTGAATATAATCATCGCTTTTTTTCACATCAATATGAACCAATTCGGACAAGACGTTCAGACTATTAAAAAAGAAATGAGGCTGCAATTGTGCCGTTAGATTTTTAAGTTGCAATTGTAGGTTTTGGTTTTCCAATTTGTTCAATTTGATTTCATAGCCAACCTGTTGGGCATTTTTATTAAACAATGAAACAATCCAATACGAAACCAACGCAATGATAATGTGTCGCACCCAATCAATGGCAACAAATAAAAACAAAGGTGGTTTGTGAAAGGGGATAACAATCCAAAATGGCGTTCTGACCAATACATTGATGCCAAATAATGTGAAATTGAAAAGAACCGTGTATAGAATCAATTTACGCAAAGTAATTGCTTTGGATTGAATCCTGCTTTGCAAAAATATATTTGAAACCGCAATAAGAAACGCGGTTAAAAATAGAACAATCTTATCGAGAATATCCGACCAGCCATGGTGTTCAAATAATAAAAGAATGGGTGATAACGACAATAAAATTGCAATTATTATCGAAACGACAAAAGATATTTTTGTGGGAATTCTATCCATGAGATAAAAAACGGCAAGACTAAAAGTCTTGCCGTTAAATTTAGAAATGCTATTTCAATTGGGAGTCCAAAAAAGCAATGGCTTTGGCCAAATTAGCCTCTGTGCTAAACAAAGATCCTCCGTGTCCCGCTCCATTTATCAACTCATAGCCAACTTTTGAAGAACCCAAAACACTATTTAGTGAGTTGTAAAAGTTTAAACTTTGAGTATAGGGAATCAATGGATCGACGCTACCAACCTGAATCCAAAATGGTGGGTCATTAACATCAATGTAAGTTGTCGGACTTGCCTTGTCCACAATGTCAATATTGCTTGGACTGTTGGCATCCACGCCTAAGAATTGCGATTCGTTGTCCACATTGTAGGTAGAGGCAAAACCTAATGCCAACCCTTCTGCAACCATAGTCGAAAAATTGATTGGACCAAACCAATCAATGCAAGCCTGCACTTCCGAGGAAGTCGTAAGATGGCTTCCTTCCGTTCCTTCTAAATAAGCATCCCCTCCTGATGTTCCTAAAATGGCAGAAAAATAGCCCCCTGCCGATGCTCCCCAAGTACCAATCTTGTCAGGATTGATTCTGTAGGTGCTGGCGTTGGCACGGACAAAACGAACTGCCGCTTTCGCGTCGTGAACACCTGCGGGAAAAACCGCCTCGCCACTCAACCTGTAATTGATGGAAATCGCGGCATAACCATTGGCAACTAATTTTGCCGCGTTGGTTGCTTCCATTGCTTTGTCGCCAGCTTTAAATGCTCCTCCGTGAATGAGGACAACAGCAGGAAAAGGGCCGGTACCAGCAGGAACATAGATGTCCATTTTTTGGGCGCTTGACGTGGAGGCATACGCCACATCTTTCACCGTCTGGGCTTCTGTTGTTGTTGGTGTTTCTGGAGCAATGGTGGTATCATCCTCTGAGCAGGACGTGAAACCAAGAAGACTGGAAATCGCAATCGCGAAGGTCAAAAATTCTGCTTTTAGATTCATTTCTAAAAATTTATTGGTTAGCAATGCTGCTAAAGTAATGTCAATATCTTGTCTTGCTAAACTAAAAAAGGATGAAGCGGAATTTTGACTATCGAAGCGGAAAATAGGACTTTGAAATGGACACGATACAGTTTTATTGGTTAGGTGAGTCTTTCTGGTGCCTTTGCCCCAAGGATGATATTTGTGGGATTCGATCCTGCGCCAGCAAGTGGAAACCCCATCCCAGCCGCTTGCCTTGACCCGTTGAACCGAGCTGATCTTGAGGAGCTTGGTGAAGATCTTAAAATTGACTCGTGCATTCATATCCCGCGCTTCACCTTGGCTGGTCTAGCAAGACCAGGAAGGCCAGGCAGGAAAAAAATCAGACCTGCAAAAGGCGCATCAAGACAAATCGCTATTCTTTCTGGTGTGCCTAAAAACCTATCCGATAAATAAGCGCAAGTAAGACTTCAAAATTAATTTGTATTAAATTTCAAATTGATTTTCAACTGAATATGTGCCTATGCTTCATCACTTAGAATTTAAACACATAGGCACATAGCGTAAAATCACATAGTTACATAGAAAGAAACTATGTGCCTATGTGTTTTCACTACTGTGCCTATGTACTCAAAGGCGCCAGTAACGATAATGGAATATTTTTAGACACTTACTTATCGTATTGGTAAGTAAGTAAGACTTTGAAATTAGATTGTGTTAAAACTGAAATCAATGTTCGATTTTTTTTCCACGAAATGCACGAATAAAACGAAATTTTTTTGGGGATCGAAATTTGAAGAAGAGTCTCGCAAGGAGCCAAACCCATTGAGAGCCCTCCCAATGAGACCAGGCCACCTGGCAAACTTCGGCACACCCCCCAAAGCCACCACCATAAAATTCGTCCCCTAGGCTCCAAAAACCTTTCCTTCAAAACCGCTTTCGCACCCTCCATCCCTTTCGAGGAAAGAATATTTTTCGTGTTTTTCGTGCATTTCGTGGAAAAATCTTTTCGTATTGATAATGCAAACTGAATCTAGCCTTTTACTTATAGCTTTTGGAGGGGAACCCCGAGGGGGTGGCATTATCTGGCTCTTCCTCCCGACGGCAAGGACGATTTCATCCCTTCGGGGTTCTCTTCTTGGGCCTGGATCCGCTTTCCACAACCATTGCACCCCTTAGGGCTTGGGCGAGGCTCCAGGGCAATCCCATCACGTTTGAAAGCGACTGGGTATCAACAACGAACGCAACCTGGCCTCAGGGCTTGGGTGGAGCCGACAAGGCCGCGAGCAGTTGCTGGCGGGCCAGCTCGGGCACCAGGAGCCAGAGGCTGTAGGGCAGGGGCAAGACCCGCAGGCCCACCCGGTGCAGCATCCGGTAGCGCTCCAGCGGGAAGGCGTCCTGGCCCTGGCCTGGGCAGCCCACCAGGTCGATGGCCAGGCTGCCCCGCTCCAGGCCCACGAGCAGGTCGATCTCGAGGCCCGCGAGGGCGTGCATGGGCCAGAGGTCCTCGTGTCCCCGCTCCCGCAGGAAGTCCATGACCTCGGCCAGGAAGCGCTCGTGGCCCCGGGGCGCGGCCTCGCGCTCCAGCTCGGCCCGCAGCACCTGGGGGAAGCGCAGCAACTGGGCCAGCAGCGCGCCGGCGGGCAGGTCCGCGGCCGCGAGCGAGTGCGCCACGAACAGCCGCGCCCGGGCCCGCGTGAGGCTGACGTTGAAGACCTCCGGCCGCTGGGCGTGGCGCAGGGCGCTGTGGTGGCTCTGGGCGTCGATGGCCATCGAGAGGAAGACCAGGTCGCGCTCCTCGCCCTGGAAGGCGTGGGCCGTGCCCACCAGCACGCGGTGCCGCCGCAGGTCGTCGAGCGAGAGCCGCTCCGAGACCATCCGCAGCAGCAGGTCGGCCTGGGCGCGGAAGGGCGAGAGCAGCCCGATGCTCTGGCAAAGCCCCGGTTCGAGGCGCCGCTCCTGCTCGACCAGCTCCAGGGCAGCCGCCACCAGCCGCTCGGCCTCGGCGGGGTTGGTGCCGTCGGGCAGGCGCTGGCCGGCGGTGGGCCAGAGGACCAGGGCCTCCACGCGGCGGGTCTGGGGCGTGGAGGTCATCAGGCGCAGGCGGCGCTGGTAGAAGTGGCGGTTGCTGAACTCGATGATGGCCGGAAGGCTGCGGTAGTGCTCGTCGAGGAAGACCACTTGCGACTGCGCGGGCAGGGCCTCGAGCACGCGGTCGAGCAGGCTCTTCTCGCGGAAGTTGAGCCGGCGGGCCAGCGCTTCGGGAAGCCCGGCCTTGCGGGCCAGGAAGTCCATGCGGGCGTTGGCCACGAACGAGACGTGCCGGAGCTGCTGGGGGTCGCCGGCCACCACCACGCGCGCGGCGCGCTGGAAGACGGGCAGGGCCGAGGCCATGTCGCACTGGGTGGCCTCGTCGAGGATGGCCAGGTCGAACAGCTCGCGGCGCAGGGGCAGGGCCCCGGCGAGCTCGTCGGTCGAGACCAGCCAGATGGGGAAGGCGTTCTGGGCCTGGCGCAGGTCGGTGGCCTCGAAAAGGCGGTGCTTGGCCGAGGCCGAGCGGGCCTTGAGGGCGGCCAGCAACTGGGCCAGGGCCGGGCGCTGGCGCTCGAGGGCCAGGAAAAGCCGCTGCTCGAATGCCAGGCGCAACTGGCGGGCGCGCAGCTTGGCGCGCAGGTCGAGCAGCTCGAGGTAGCGCTCCATGTCGGCGGGCATCGGGTGGCCGCGCTCGATGCGGCTGGCCAGCCACCGGCGCCGGACGCGGTCCCACCAGGTGGCGGGCGAGGCCAGCCAGGCGCCCCTGCCGGCCTCCTCGCGGGCGTGCCGCTCCAGGCGCTTTTCCAGTTGGGCGGCCTCCTTGTCGAGGGCGTTCAGCTCCTTGGCGACACGGCGGGCGGTGCCGGACTCGGTAGGCCTGGGGCCCATGCCACCGAGCAGGTCGGCCAGGCGGCGGACCAGGGCTTTCTTGTACTCGCCCTTGGATCCGGCCCTGACGGCGACGTCCTGGATGCCGAAATGGTCGCGGATCTTGCCCTCGACCACGTCCACGGCCTGGTTGGAGCCGGCCACGACCAGCACGGTCTGCCCGCGGGCCAGGGCGTCGATGGCCAGGGCGGCGATGGTGTAGGACTTGCCGGTGCCGGGGGGGCCGACCACCAGGCTCAGGGCATGGGCGCGGGCGGCCTCGATGACCCTCTCCTGCGCCTGGTTGAGCACGGCGGGCACGCGGGCGGGCGACCTGTCGGGGCTGGGCAGGCGCAGGGCCGGGGCCAGCTCGAACAGCTCGAGCAGCGGGCGCGAGAAGTCGTGGGCCTCGGCCAGCTCGCCCAGCTCGTTGAGCACGCCCAGCTTGCCGGCGCTCTTGCGCACCAGGCCCATCGCGAGGGCGGGCAGGATGGCCCAGGCCTGGGGCGAGGCTCGGCGGACGCGCTCCAGCTCGGCCTTGTCCATCAGGCTGGGGTAGAGCAGCAACTGGCTGGCGTCGAGCTGCGGGAAGAGGGCCGCGAGGATCTGGCGCAGCTCGGAGACCAGGGCGAAGTCGAGCGGCCGGCCTTGCGCCGCCGCCTGCAACTGGTTGAGCATGGGGCTGAAATCGTCCTGCCCGGTGGCCAGCAGGCGCAAGGCCCCGGCGTTGACGGCCAGGGCGTCGAAGTCGAGCACGGCCATGTCGCTATCGCCCTCGCGCAGCTCGACGGGGTAGAGCAGCAGGGGCGCGAAGACGGGGCTGGCGCGCCCGGCGGTCTGGCTCTGGCCCACCACGAAGAGGGCGCCCATGAGCAGGTCCTTCTCCTTGCCGTGCAGGGCCAGCGCCTTGCGGACGCGGGCGGCCCAGTCGGCATCCTCGACGGGGAAGATGGGGTAGTCGCCCGTGGCCAGGTCGGCGTAGGCCAGAACCAGCGGCTGCTCCACCTTGGTGCCGAAGAAGTTGGCCAGGCTCTGCTCGCCCACCTCCGAGAGGTAGCAGTCGCGCAGGTAGCGCAGTATGGGGCGCGGGTCGGTCATGGTGGGGACGCTTTCTTCTCTGGCTTGTCTTGGCAATTTACGGAAATTTTGGCTTCGGGCCGACTGCTTTCCGTGTTCTGTCGGTTTTCTTGTTGGTTCATGGACCCGTTTTGTGGAAACAGCATCCAAGGGAAACAGAAGCCAGAAATATGTTGAATTTCAATGCCTTGTCCGTAATTATCCACCCAATTCGTGCCATTTGCCTGCCCAATCCACAAAAGGTTCCAACAACCAAAAACGCGATTTGATTTGGAAAATCGATTCCTTTGAATTATCTTTGTTCCTGGATTGCTAATCAGCCCAGACAAAGGCGGAAAAATAGCCCTCGCTGGAAATAGCAACTAGATTCTTAATTCCTAAACCAAAAAAATTTCACCATCATGGAGAAGACATTTTTCAAATCAGTGCCAGCCCTAAAATTCTTAGGCCATGGCTGACATCTCATCCAATATCGATTATTGGTATGAAGATGATGTATTAAAAATTAAAATTAGCAGCTTAAGTGGGATATTATCTACTTACTTTGAACACAATAAGTTGTCTCATTATGATGTAGAATGTAACAATGTATTAGTTGATTATATAATTAAACTCCTAAAACACGGGGAGAAGGACAAGCAAAAAGAAAGTTGATTTTCCCCGAACTGTACAAAGCCCCTTCATAGGGGCTTTTTTTGTGTCCTTGGAATAATTCGTTGGAGAAGCTCGCTATTGACAAGGGTTTAACGGGGTGCAGGGTAAACATTGGTATCAGAGTAAGCGACAAGAATAATGCAACCTGTCAGGTTCAACGAGAGAAAATGTCAACCCATCACTCTTTCGCAAAGTGAAGATAGGATTGGAGGGGCCAGGGCGCTGGCACTTCCGCGATCCGTGGTATGGAAGCCACGTTTAATAATCTTAAAAAAGTTTGCCAAAGACATTTTTATTCCTAAATTTGTATGTCAATTGCATAAATTGAAATAAAAATGATACTAAAATTCAGCGTTCAAAATTTCGGCTGCATCCGCCAGCGCCAAACGCTCGACTTCGAGGCCGACAAGTCGGACCACTTGGAAGAGTCCTACGTCGTGGTAACGGCGGGAAAGCGGATCCTGAAGCTGGCGCTGGTTTTCGGCGCCAATGCCTCGGGCAAGACGATGCTGCTCAAGGCGCTGGATTTTCTGCGGGGCATCGTGCTCAAGCCGTTCCCGACCAAGACCGAGACCTTCGATTTCAAGCCTTTCCTCTTCGATGCCGAATCGCCGCGGCAGAACACCCACCTGGGCCTGGAGTTCGTCTGGAACGAAACCCGCTACCGCTACGAGGTCGAGCTGTCGCGCCAAGCCATCTGGAGCGAGGAGCTTTACTTCTACAAACCCAACAAAGCCCTGGTTTTCAGCAGGAAGAGCCATCCGCACAACCAGCTTACCGAAATCAAGTTCGGGAGCAAGATGCCCAAGGACAAGACCCTCCTAAACGCCCTTGAGGCCAACACCTTGTGGAACAACACCGTGCTGGGCGGATTCCTGAAAACCAACATGGATTTCAAGGAGCTTCAGGAGGTCATCGACTGGTTCACGCACCAATTGAAGCCCATGGTCAGCCCCCAGGCCAAGATCGATCAATTCGTCACGAAATCCATCCGCGACAACGCGATCGGCAAGGCCGAGGTCGTCGCGCTGCTGCGCAAGGCCGACTTGAACATCTCGGACATCGCCATCGAGGAAAGGGACGACAAGATTCCCCCAATGCTGCTCGAACTGCTTCGCCAACAAGCCAAATCCACGGGCGAAGCGCTCGAGTTTGGGCAGAAGGATTCGCTCACCAGACTGGAGGTCGAGGTCGAGCACACGGTGGAGGGCACTCGCTACCGCCTGCCCTTCGAGGAGGAATCGGTGGGCACCCGGCGCTATTACGGCTTCGCTGGCCTCCTGGCCCTGCTGGTCTCGAAGCCGACCATCTTGCCGGTGGACGAGCTGGAGGCCTCGCTGCACCCCGAGCTGTACCAGCATTTCCTATTGTCGTTCTTGCTGAATGCCAAGCAGTCGCAGCTCATCGCCACCACCCACAACCGGGAAATCCTGGACGACCGGGACCTGTTCCGCGACGATGCCATCTGGTTCACGGACAAGGGGCCGGGCGGCGCCACGCAGCTCTATTCGCTGTACGATTTCGACAGCGACACCATCCGCGACACCACCAACGTCCTGAACGCCTACAAGAGCGGCAAACTCAGCGCGACGCCCCGCCTGGGCGATACCTTCATTGACTTTGAGCCATGAGCAATAGACAAAAAGCACCCACCCCTCCAAAAAGAAAATCCTTTGCCTTCGTGGTGGACGGACAGACCGAAAAGTGGTACTTGGATAAGCTCAAAGAAAATGAGCGCCTCCACGAGTTTAAAATCACCCCAAAAATCCCCAACAAGAAAAAGCTCAAAGGTCAATTTGTTGAGGTCTGCAAACTGGCAGAGAAAGAGTTTGACACGGTTTTTTGGATAATTGACCTTGATACCATCAACGGGGAGAGCAGAGAAGCCAAAAAGGGCGACAAGAAGCCATTCGATGACCTAAAGGACTACAAAAGCGAAATCAACAAAAAGTTTCCTAACGTAGTTGTGATTGTCAACAACCCTTGCCTTGAGTTCTGGTTTTTGCTTCACTTTGAACAGACTGGCAAGTACTACCCAAAATGTAAGAGTGTTGAAAGTCTATTGAAATCAAAAGATTTCATTCCAGCTTACGAGAAGTCAGAAAAGTTCTTTAAGAAACAAGATGAAGACATCTACAAAAAACTGAAACCGCAATTGGCTAATGCCATCCGCAACGCGAGTCGTTTGGGTGAATTCGATGGAGAAAACGCCGAAAAGGCTCTCTGCGAAATGTTTTTGCTCTTTAAGGAGAAGGAATTCGAGGCCGTTGCTCGAAGCGCAGAGAATTTGAAGTAGCCCAAAGCCTTCTGACCGCCAACTCCTTTCCTCTTTGTTGAAAATGGGAGCAAGCGTTTGCGCAAGGAAAAGCGTTCGGTGGGTCGCGCAGGCTCAAAAAGTCGTAGCTTCGCGCATCGACGATGCCCCAGATTCCAACCTCAACATGCTTCAAATTCGATGCGGCAAGAGCTGAAAGACAAGATGCAAAAGGCGGCCTTCCAGATGTTCAGGGACTGGACGGCCAAGGCCCGATCGCTGCACCCTGAAATGGACTTCACCATCAAGGATGAATCGGTCTTGGTGAACGACCTGGTCTCTTGCGCTCGCTCGGCGGTCAATTCTTTGAGGGCGGACGAGAAAAAGACAAGGCGGGAAATCCCTGGCTACGATGTGGGCTTCATGTTGGGGTACATTTCCTCTTCCTTAAATGAGCATTGGGTCCACGAATACATCCGAAAAAGAAGCGAGGACTACAAGATCCTGATCGCCTTGAAAGCCCTGCGGATTTACCTGGAGCTGGATGAAGTGGTCCTGATCAAGATCAACAAGCTGTACAGCGGGCTCTACCAGGACGACGTGAACTTCACGGACCTTGACCTGACGGCACGGCGAAAGCAGTTCAAGGACTTCGGCTCGAAGCTGGACATCCCGCTTGAGGATGAAAGCGGCGACAGCGTCCTGATCGGGGTTCACAACCTGATCACGGAAAGGGTGCTGAAAATCATCGACAAAAAAAGCCCCGAACTGATGCCCGAAACGCGGGAGTATTTCTCGACCGAGGAAATCGAGCTGATGCTCGAGGACTTTTGACCCGCCGGGCGGCTTTCCCGCTTGGCTTTCGCCAAAGGCCATTGGGGCGATTTTTTCACTGGAGATGGGAAAAGGCGCGGCGAGGGGCCAGGCCTGCGGGGACCGGGGCGCGCGGGTCGCTTTTTTTGCGCCGGGGCGATGGGATTGACGCGACATCTTCTTAACATCGCGGGACAGAACCGAACTGCAAAGCACTCATGACCATGGAAAAAATCCTCATCACCGGAGGGGCCGGCTTCGTGGGCCTCGCGATGGCCCGGCGGCTGCTCGACGAGGGCCACCAGGTGGACCTGCTCGACAACATGGCCCGGGGCCAGGCCGACCAGGACCTGCTGGCGCTGCTGGCCAAGCCCAGGGCGCGGCTCATCGAGGCCGACCTGACCGACCCCAGGGCCTTCCTGGGGCTCGACAAGGACTACGACCTGATCTTCCACCTGGCGGCGGTCATTGGGGTGCGCAACGTGATGAACCACCCCGACAAGGTGCTGTACGTCAACGCCATATCGAACCTGAACCTGTTCGAGTTCGCCAAGGGGATGCCCCGGCTGCGGCGGCTGGTCTTCTCGTCCACGAGCGAGATCTACGCGGGCACGCTGCACCACCACGGCCTGCCGCTGCCTACGCCCGAGGACGTGCCCCTGGCGCTGCTCGACATCCAAAGCCCGCGGACAACCTACATGCTCAGCAAGATGTACGGCGAATCGATCTGCTTCAACTACGGGCGCACGCACGGCATTCCGTTCACGATCCTGCGCTTCCACAACGTCTATGGCCCGCGCATGGGCTTCCAGCACGTGGTGCCGGAGATGTTCCTGAAGATCGCCCGCGACAGCAGGGTGGAGGTGGCCTCGCCCACGCACACGCGGGCCATGTGCTACATCGACGACGCCGTGGACATGAGCCTGCGGGCCGCCCGCGCCCAGGAGGCCCAGGGCCAGGTGCTCAACGTGGGCAACCCGGACCAGGAGGTCAGCATCCTGCGCCTGGTCGAGACCGTGGCCAAGGTGCTGGGCCGCGACATCGAGACCGTGCCCATGCCCGACACGCCCGGCTCGCCCGCCCGGCGCTGCCCCGACATCAGCCGCATCGTGGCCCTGACCGGCTTCCGCCCGCGGGTGGACCTCGAGCAGGGCATCCGCCTGACCTACGACTGGTACAAGCACCGCCTCGACAAGCCCCATGAGTGAGCCAGACGGCCCCCAAAAACATACCCCAACAACATGAAAGCAGGAACGCTTGACCGCGTCGAGCGGGAGATAAGGCGGCTGTTCGACACCGACCAGTTCATCCCCTTGCACGAGCCCCGCTTCTGGGGCAACGAAAAACAATACGTCAACGAGGCCATCGACAGCACCTTCGTCTCCAGCGTGGGCAAGTTCGTGGACCAGTTCGAGCGCGAGGTGGAGGCCTACACCGGGGCCGCGCGCGCCGTGGCCGTGGTCAACGGCACGGCCGCCCTGCACATGGCCCTGCTGCTGGCGGGCGTCAAGCCGGGCGACGAGGTCATCACCCAGCCGCTGACCTTCGTGGCCACGGCCAACGCCATCCGCTACTGCCAGGCCGAGCCGGTCTTCCTCGACGTGGACCGCGACACCCTGGGCCTCAGCCCCGACCGCCTCGAGGAGTTCCTGGAGCGCCACGCCGAGCTCCGCGACGACGGCATGGCCTACAACCGCCGCACCGGCAGGCGCCTGGCCGCCTGCGTGCCCATGCACACCTTCGGCCTGCCCGCCCGCGTCGAGCGCCTGGTGGACATCGCCGGGCGCTTCGGTATCCCCGTGGTCGAGGACGCCGCCGAGTCGCTCGGGAGCCTGCGCCAGGGACGGCACACGGGCACCTTCGGGCGGCTGGGCGTGCTCAGCTTCAACGGCAACAAGACCATCACCACCGGAGGCGGAGGCATGGTCATCACCAACGATGCCGAGCTGGGCAAGCTGGCCAAGCACCTGACCACCACGGCCAAGCTCTCGCACCCCTGGGAGTACGTCCACGACCACGTGGGCTACAACTACCGCCTGCCCAACCTCAACGCCGCCCTGGGCGTGGCCCAGATGGAGCAACTGCCCCGCATGGTCGGCAGCAAGCGCGCGCTGGCCGAGGCCTACCGCGCCTTCTTCGCCTCCATCGGCGTGGAGTTCCTGGCCGAGCTGCCCGGCGACAGCGCCAACTACTGGCTCAACGCCATCGTGCTCGACGACTTCGAGCAGCGCGAGCACTTCCTCAAGGCCCTCAACGCCCGCGGCGTCATGTGCCGCCCCATCTGGCGCCTGATGAACCGCCTGCCCATGTTCGCCCACTGCCAGACCGACAGCCTCGAAAACGCCCTCTGGCTCGAACAAAGGGTCGTGAACATCCCCAGCAGCGCCCGCCCATGAACCACGAAGTCTATCTCCGCGCCTTCGAGGCCGACGACTACCGCGCCACCCACCCCTGGCGGCAGGACCCCGAAGTCTATCACCTGACCACCGGAAACAAGTTCCACGTCTCGCTCGAACGCGAGCGCCAGTGGGTCTTCCAGAAGGCCACCGACGACAGCCGCGACGTCTATTGGGCCATCTGCGACGCCCAGACCCACCAGATGGTCGGCTACCTGGGCATCGACCGCATCGACTGGCGCAGCCGCAAGGCCAACTGGTGCGCCCTGATCATCGGCGAGAAGGCCTACCGCAACATGCACGTTACCACCCAGGCCATTTTCCTGATGCTGGAGCACTTCTTCGACCAGATGAACATGCACCGCCTCTACAGCCACCAGCTCGCCGACCACAAGCCCGCCATCCTGCTCAACCGCATGGTGGGCTTCAGGAAGGAGGGACTGCTCCGCGAGGCCCTCTTCAAGCATGGCCGCTACCACGACCTGCTGCTGATCGCCATGCTCCGCGAAGACTACGACAGGCTCAGGCTGCGCCGCGCCGAAGAAAACCTGCCGGCGCCAGCCGAGCCCGAGTAGGGCCCGGCGCGCCCGAAAGGCCGACGGAATGGGGCAGGACAACCGCGTCTCCGGGCCGCCTGGCTTGGGCGATTTGGGCGCAAAAGTTACCTTCGCGGCCAAACTTAACGCAAAAGCACAACCATGGGACTCCAATGCGGCATCGTCGGCCTGCCCAACGTCGGCAAATCGACCCTCTTCAACTGCCTTTCGAACGCCAAGGCCCAGTCGGCCAACTACCCCTTCTGCACCATCGAGCCCAACCTGGGCGTGATCACGGTGCCCGACCCGCGGCTCAACAAGCTGGCCGAGCTGGTCAAGCCGGAGCGGGTCGTGCCCGCGACGGTCGAGATCGTGGACATCGCCGGCCTGGTCAAAGGCGCCAGCAAGGGCGAGGGCCTGGGCAACAAGTTCCTGGCCAACATCCGCGACACCGACGCCATCATCCACGTGCTCCGCTGCTTCGACGACGACAACGTAACCCACGTTGACGGCTCGGTCAACCCCACGCGCGACAAGGAGACCATCGACATGGAGCTGCAAATCAAGGATCTGGAAACCGTGGAGGCCCGCATCCTCAAGAACCAGAAGATCGCCAAGACCGGCAACAAGGAGGCCCAGCGCAAGATGGAGATCTACGAGCGCTACAAGCAGGCCCTCGAGCGGGGCATCTCGGCCCGCGCCGTGGCCCTCGACGAGGCCGAGCGCGAGCTGGCCAGCGACCTGCACCTGCTCACCGACAAGCCCGTGCTCTACGTCTGCAACGTGGACGAGGGCTCCGTGGCCAAAGGCAACCGCCACGTCGAGGCCGTCCGCCAGGCCGTGGCCGCCGAGGGCGCCGAGGTCCTGGTCATCGCCGCCGCCGTCGAGGCCGACATCGCCGAGCTGGAGACCTTCGAGGAGCGCCAGATGTTCCTCGAGGACCTGGGCCTGGAGGAGGCCGGCGTGGCCAAGCTCATCCGCGCCGCCTACAAGATCCTCGGCCTCAAGACCTACTTCACCGCCGGAAAGAAGGAAGTCCGCGCCTGGACCTTCAAGGACGGCTACAAGGCCCCGCAGGCCGCCGGCGTCATCCACACCGACTTCGAGAAGGGTTTCATCCGCGCCGAGGTCATCAAGTTCGACACCTACGTCGAGCTCGGCTCCGAGCAGGCCTGCAAGGAAGCCGGCAAAATGGCCGTTGAGGGCAAGGAGTACGTCGTCCGCGACGGCGACATCATGCACTTCCGCTTCAACGTCTGAGCCCCGGCGAAGCGCTGCCGAATTGCCCCAAAAAAGGCTAACTTGCGGGGACAAACCCTTATCTTGAAGCCCATGACAAACCTGCAAAGCTCCGTTACCGAGGCCGTCGTCTATGCCGACCGCGCCCGACTGACCCGAAGCGCCTCCCTCGAGCTGGAGGCCGGCGAGCACCTGCTCGTCTTCGACAACCTGCCCGAGGCCCTCGACCCCGAAAGCCTCCAGGTCAACGCCAGCGGGCCGCTGCTGCTGTTCGAGGTCAACTTCCGCGAGCTTTGGAAGGCCCCGCAGGCCAGCCCCCAGGCCCAGCAAATGGCCGAGCGCAAGAAGGCCCTCGAGCAGTCCATCCAAGCCCTCGACGACGCCCTGGAGGTCCTCGAGCAGCGGGCGGCCTTCGCCAAGGCCCTGGCCAGCTTCGACCGCGCCAGCGACAAGTCCGACGCACGGCGCTTCGAGATGGATGTCCAGAAGTGGGAGCAGATGCTGGCCTTCTCCACCCAGGTCCTCGAAGGGTATTTCAGCCAGAAACGGGCCCGCGAGGCCGAGAAGGAGGCCCTGGCCAAGGAGCTCGAGGAGCTGCGCCACGCGCTCGCCTCGATCGCCCCGGGCAAGGGCGTCCGCACCCGCGCGGCCAGCCTGCGCTGCCAGGCCCAGGTCGCCGGCGAGTTCGTCGTCCAGCTCCTCTACGTGGTCAAAGGCCCGTCGTGGTCGCCCACCTACGACCTGCGCGTCGATTCCGAGACCCGCAAGCTGACCCTGGAGTACAACGCCCTGGTCCGCCAGAAGACCGGCGAGGACTGGGACCAGGCCCACCTGCTGCTCTCCACGGCACGGCCCAACATCAGCGGCGTGGCCCCCAAGCTCTCGCCCTGGCTGGTGGGCTTCCACGTGCCCATGCCCGCCTACGAGCGCGAGGAGTTCAGGGCCAAGAGGGCCATGCGCCCGCGCCCCGGCACGTCCCCGATGGCCTCGGGCTTCACGGCGCCGAGCTTCGACGAGGAAGTGGACGAGGATGGACTGATGCCCCAGCCGGAGCCCGCCCCCGCGCCCACCACTGACCTCCACACCAAGACCTCGTCCGTGGTCATCGGCCTCCAGGGGCGCACGCCCATCCCATCGAGCGCCGACGCCCACCGGGTCAGCATCCTGCGGGCCGAGTTCGAGCTCGAGTTCCGCCACGCCAGCCTGCCCAAGCTCAGCGACTTCTGCTACCTCAAGGCCCGCGCCACCAACCAGACCGAGTACCCCCTGCTGCCCGGCAACTCCAACATCTACTTCGATGGCGACTTCGTGGCCAAGAGCCGCGTCGAGCTGGTGGCCCCCGGCGAGACCTTCTGGACCTCGCTCGGCATCGACGAGGGCGTCAAGGTCGAGCGCAAGCCCATCAAGCGCTTCGAATCGCAGGAAGGGCTGCTCTCCAAGCGCACCCGCCTGGTCTTCCAGTTCGTGTTCGAGGTCTCCAACCTCAAGAAGACCCCCGTGGTCCTTTCGCTCCACGACCAACTGCCCAAGCCCCAGCACGAGGACATCCACGTCGAGCTGCTCGAGCCCAAGGTCAAGACCAACTCCAAGGCTCTGCGCGTCGACGACGACAAGCACATCCGCTGGCTGTTCGAACTTGAGCCGGGCCAGAAAAAGCAGATTCCCCTGGAGTTCTGGGTCGAATATCCCAAGGACAAGACCATCAACGGCCTCTGATACCAAGTTGCTTTCCTTGGTGATAAACACAAATTGTCAGCATCCTGCGAAATTCGGATGGAAAGGCAGGCTATGACACGGATCGGGCGAATCCCGAAGGGATGGAATTGTCTTGGCCCTTCCTCCCGACCAGGACGATCTCGCCCCTTGGGGCTTGGGCGAGTCTTCAAGGCGATCCATCACCCATGAACGCGACTTGGCATGGTACCAAGCCGCGTTCATGGGTGAAATATCCCAAGCACCAGTGCCCGACAAGATCGGGCTGCTTTTCTAATCCCGAAGAGATTGCATTTGAATAGCCCCGGATGGAATCCGGGGATCGGCGAACCCGCTCGAACCTGAACCCCGCAGGGGTTCAACGCAGGCTAAAACGTTGATTATGAGCGTCCATTGCGTTGGGGGCTTGAATACAGGAAATCGTCAGCCATTTTTGGGTCCAGCATAAAAACCATTATTCGCATTTTTTTATTTGTAACCAATTGATAATCAATGATAATTTTTGAAAGCGAATTTTAGAAATGACCTTTTTGGACCGCGCCCATTTTTGTCCTTGGAGGAGATTTGTCCACGAAAGGCACGAAATGCACGAAATGCACGAAGGGCACGAAATTTTTTTGAAATCAAAATTAGAGGGGATGGGTGGGACGGCGATTGGCAAGGAAAAACCATAGGCGATAAGCAAGACTGGGTCCAGCATAAAA
>JAIFMG010000048.1 GCA_020048645.1 Bacteroidota bacterium
GTACGCGACCGGGGCAACGGCGACGGTGGCGTTTCCATCCTGGGCCAGGGCCTGAATGCCACGCAGTTGAACGCGTACAACGGAACCTTCAAATTCAACTTCGGAAGCACTCCTTACCGGGCGGACCTGTTCTGGCTGGGGACATTCTTCCACCGCAATGCAGAAACCATGCTCGACCGTTTCTTTTTGACAGGCTTCGCTAATTTCAATTTTGGGAAAGCCGAACTTCAAACAAGCCCTGGCCGATGGGAAACCGGAGCGGACATTGCCGGCCTGGGTGGAAACTTGCGCATGGGCTACCGACACGGACAAACCACCGATGACATTGTCAGCATCGACTTGATTTACGCCTCAGGTGACGACGATGCCTTGTTGGACAAAAAATACACCGGTGTCATGACAGGCAACATGTGGGGAGCGCCCGCCAACATTTTCATCGGCACCGGGGCGCATCTGTTGTTCCCGCATGGCAATGTCGTCAACCGCTTCACACCCGTTGTCGCAGACCTTTCCAACATGGGCTATGGCCTGTTGGGCGGGACAGTGAACCTTTCCAAAGACCTGATTCCCCACCGGTTGAATGCCAAGGTTGGCGGAGCTTGGGCCATGAGCCAAGTTGAACCGCTCGGCGGGGGCAAGACCCTTGGCACCGAGCTCAACGCGGCCATTCGGTACAATTTCGGGCCCTTCATGAGTCTGAAACTGCACGGCGCAAACCTTTGGCTGGGCGATTTCTTTGATAGCAACGACACACGCTTCAGCGGCGATGTGAACGGAGCTGGAAACACAACGCTTCCTGTTGATCCTTGGACTGTATTTTTGGTGTTTCAATGGTTGATGTTCTAATCGAATAAAACAGCAATGACCATGACAACAAAACAACTTTTAGCGCTTGCCCTGGCAATGGCCTCCCTTTCGCTCTTGCCTGGCTGTTCGGCCTACGAAAAACTTCCGCCTATGCAGTCCATGCGCGAGGACCTCTCCTACCCTTTTGCGGTAAAATATGTTGATTTACAGGATGATGTATCCATCGCTTATGTTGACGAAGGCCAAGGCGAGAAAGTGCTGCTCTTTGTCCACGGGCTTGGCAGCTACCTGCCAGCCTGGACTCGAAACATTGAAGCCTTGAAGGACGACTTCAGGTGCATCGCCATTGATTTGCCAGGATATGGGAAATCGAGCAAAGCTCCGCACAGCGGACAAATGACTTACTACGCCGACGTGGTGGCCGAGTTCATCGACAGCCTTGGCCTTGGGCAGGTGAGCATGGTGGGGCACAGCATGGGCGGGCAAATTTCCATGACGCTGGCCCTGCGGCACCCTTCGAAAGTGCAGCGGCTTGTGCTGGCCGCGCCCGCCGGATTCGAGCGTTTCCACCCTGGCCAAAAGGCTTGGTTCCGCGACGTTATGAGCGTTCGCGGAGTGAAGCTCACCCCGGTGGAAGCCATACAGAACAACCTGGCACACAACTTCTACAACATGCCTGCCGAGGCGGACTTCATGATCCGAGACCGCATCGCCATGCGCTCAGCCAGCGACTTCGACAACTATTGCCACGCCGTGGTGCGTTCGGTTCATGGCATGGTGGACCAGGCGGTCATCGACAAACTTGGCCAGATTCGGCAACCTACGCTCATCGTCTTCGGAGAAAACGACAACCTGATTCCGAACCGCTACCTGAATCCTGGAAGAACTGTCGAAATTGCCGAATATGGGCAATCACAAATCCAAGGAAGCCAACTGGTCATGATTCCCAAAGCTGGACATTTCGTGCAGTTCGAAAAAGCCGAGATCTTCAACCAGAGCATTCGGGATTTTTTCTCGGTTCAATAGGCGGGAACCTTGAACTATGTTACAAACCAAGAAAGAGCTACCCTCGCAAGCGGTAGCTCTTTCTTGGTTTGAAAAAAGCATCACTCGCCTTGACCTAGCGAGTAAGCCCGCTCGCCATCGATCAGGTAAAGGTTCTCGATTTTGATGAAATTGAGCTGGGCGTTGGTGAGCCTTTCCAGCAAGTCGAGCGCTGTGGTATAGGCTACTCCCTTGGCTTCGAGCATGTTGACGTGCTCTTCGTCCAACAGGGAATCGGCAGCGACGAAGCGGCAGCGCCAATGGTCGGTGCAGAATGTTTCAGGACGGCCGTAGGGATAGACCTTCACGCCTCGGTTCGTTATCATTTTGAGCTGCAATGCGTCGCCAGCCAGCTCGTCGAGCATCCTTCCCAGAATATCAGGGTTGCGGTCGTCCTGGTCCCAGTCGAGGAAAACGTCCACGCCTACAAGCTGTTTCGTGACTTTTCTGCGCTTTGGCTCGAAGAGGCGAAGCGCGTGGTTGGTGGGTTTGACGGCGACCAAGTGGCTGGGCTCCTGGCCGAGGCGCTCGATGATGGCTTGCGCGAAGGCTTGTGTACCAACGACATGCTTGGTGTGCTCGCTTTTCATGTCGGCGGTGTGGATGCCGTCCTCGATGGTGCGGAAGAGGGCGTTCTGGATGCGGTGGGCGTGCTCCGGCAGGTTGAGGTGGACCAGCATCATGCAGGCGGCCTGGAGCAAGCCGGTGGGGTTGGCCAAATCCTTGCCGGCAATGTCGGGCGCCGAACCGTGTATGGCCTCGAACATGGCGAAATCTTTGCCGATGTTGGCAGAGCCTCCCAGGCCTACGGAACCGCAGGTCTCGGCGGTGATGTCGGAGATGATGTCGCCGTAAAGGTTGAGGGTAACAATGACATCGAAACGCTCGGGGGCCGTTGCCAGGCGGGCGGCGCCAATGTCGATGATGTAGTGTTCTGTCTGAATTTCGGGATATTCGAGCTTGACCTGGTCGAACACGTCATGGAACATTCCGTCGGTATGTTTCATGATGTTGTCCTTGGTCATGCACGTTACCTTTTTGCGCCCGTAAGCCTTCGCGTACTCGAAGGCATAGCGGACAATTTTCTCACATCCGGGACGCGAAACCAGCTTGAGGCACTGCACCACTTCGCTGGTTTGCTGGTGTTCGATGCCAGCATAGAGATCTTCCTCGTTCTCGCGTATCACAACAAGGTCCATATCCGGAAAGTGGGTCTTGACATAAGGCGCGAAGGCGCGCACCGGGCGGACGTTGGCGAACAGGCCCATGGTCTTGCGGATGGTGACGTTGAGGCTCTTGTAGCCGCCGCCCTGCGGTGTGGTGATGGGGCCTTTGAGCAGCACTTTGGTACGGGCCATGTCGTCCCAGGCCATTGCCGGGATGCCGGATTTCATGCCTTCGAGATAGACTTCCTTGCCCATGCGGATGGGCAGGTATTCGAGCGGAGCCTCAGCGGCCTCCAAGATGTTCCGACACGCGAGCATCAGCTCTTTGCCAATTCCATCGCCCTCTGCAATGGTGATTTTTCTTTTTTCCATGGT
The DNA here is from genome assembly GCA_020048645.1 of Bacteroidota bacterium. Lineage (GTDB taxonomy): Bacteria > Bacteroidota > Bacteroidia > Bacteroidales > UBA6013 > UBA6013. The sequence continues at coordinate 3,393 of JAIFMG010000048.1, forward strand.
TCTTTGTGTTGATTGGTTTTCCTTTTCGGACTTTGTCATCTTTATTTCCCTTGCGCGAAGATGAAAAATTTCTCGAATAGTTTGCACAAATCGCAAAGCTGAAAGCAAAAATAATTTCAAAATACTACACTTCACATATTGTTAGCATTACTATCGTGATAGCAAGTCCTATTTCAATCCTTCACATCCTCGATCAAGAAAGAATTTGAGCTGCCACAATGATTTGAAAATCAGCTCGTTGAACAAAACAGAAGGGCTAAAGCATCCCCAAAGTCGGAAATGCAAGCCTTGACAGACCAGGCCGCCAGTAGCCAAGCAGCAGCGAAGCACTCGTCCATGGCAAGCCGTTCGCCGAAAAACGATCGGCGACCGCTGGCACTCGCGCTTGCTTCGGGGCCCTCGCCGGGGGCCTGGGATTTCCCACAAACAAAAAGTCAATCCACGCTGGGGCTGCCCATCCCCCATTGCGTTCGTTGGTGATATTTCCGAAACAACCGTTTCCGAAAAAATCGGGCTGGCTTGCCAATCCCGAAGAGATTGAATGTTGATAGCCCCGGATGAAATCCGTGGAACAGAGAACCGCTGCGAACAAGAACTCCATAGGGGCTCAATGCGAAAACCAAGCCGTAGCAAGTGTATTTATCAAGTATGGCGACTGGGTATCATAGCCCATTGCTTTCGGTGTTGATAAACACAAATCGTCGGTTTCCAGCGAAATAGGGAAGCTAGATTCCAGTCCGAACGCGGCTGGTTATCAGAAGGCCCCGGTCAAATGACTCCAGAAAATGGAGTAGCTCTGCGGAAACCAGACCAGGGGATAGAGGAGACCGAAAATCGCCCCGAGGAGGTGCGCGTCGTGGTTGATGTTGTCGATGCCTCGGCGGCCCATGTAAACGGAATAGGCGATATACAACAGGGCAAATAACCAACCCGGAATCGGGATGGGAATGAAGAAAAACATGATCTCGATGCCCGGTGTAACGATGATGCTGGCAAAAAGCACTGCGGAAACCGCTCCGGAAGCCCCGAGGGAATTGTACCAGCGGTTGTCCTTGTGCTTGAACAGGGTGCTGATCGAAGCCACTCCGATGGCCAGGATGTAGAAAAACAAGTAGTGCAGTTGCCAAAAGTGGATGATTTCGGCCGCGTCTAGCATTTTGAGGAAGTTTTCGATGCCAGTGCCAAAAAAGTACAAAGTCAGCATGTTGAAAATGAGGTGCTCCCAGTTGGCGTGCAAAAGACCGTGCGAAAAAAGGCGGTGCCACTGGCGCTGGTGCCAGGTCTTGTGCGGATTGAAAATGAGATCCGAGTTGATTTTCGCGTCGTTGAAAGCCTGGGCGCTGGCCAGGCTGGTCAGCAGGATGATGAGGTAGGTGAGGTAGAAGGTCATGGGTTAAAATCTTGTGGTTCAGGGATTCATGTCAACTTGCAAGCGAAGCGCCTTCTCGTTGACCCAAGCGGAGCGCATCGCCGCGCTCGGGATGGCTTCGTGGCTTGAGACGGTGGCCAAACGGGAGGCGAAGTTACGCGAATCGGACAGAAAAAAGGGTAGCAAAGACCAAACTTTGGGGGTGGCCAGGCAATCGCGCAGGCCGGCAGGCGTTTGGCCTTGGCAAAGAATGTTACTTTCGCGACAAAAAAATCCCGCCATGCCACCGAGTCGAACGCCAAACGCCCTGCGCCTGTTTTCAAGTCTTTTGGGGCTACTGCTTTTCGTCCTGCTCTCAAATCTTGACAGCCTAGCCCAAGTGGCGGATAGCAGCCAAGTGTTCAGCGACACGGTTCCGGTGCAGTACGAGGCGGAGCTGCTCGAATCGGACAAGAAGCTGTTCGGGCCTGGGGTGCAGCGGCTTTCGGGCCAGGTCGTGCTTTGGCAGAACAGCACCTTCATCCGCTGCGACACGGCCTATTTCAAGCAGAGCGACAACAGTTTCCTGGGCGTGGGCCATGTCGAGGTCCTGCACAACGATTCGGTTGAGATCCATGCCGATACGCTCGACTACTTCGGAAACCTGCGGCTGGGGCAGTTCAAGCAGAATGTGCGCATGACCCACCAGGGAACGGTGTTGACCACCCACCACCTCGACTTCGACTCTGGGCAGAACCTGGGCTACTACTACGGCGGCGGACTGATCGAGGACAGCACGACGACCCTCCGCAGCGAGGAAGGCTTCTATTATGCCGACTCGTCGCTCTACACGTTCAAAGACTCGGTGCGGCTGACCACGCCGGACTATGTCATGCGAACCGATACGCTTGAATATGACCACTATCAAGAAATTTCCTACTTCTTCGGTCCGACCTACATCACCAGCGAGGAAAACAATCTGTACTGCGAAAATGGCTGGTACCACATCCGGCGCGACCAGGCGCAGTTCAACGAGAACGCGCGGTTCTGGGCCAAGGAACAGGAGCTCAGCGGCGACAGCCTGTTTTACGACCGTCGGCTTGGCTTTGGCGAAGCGCACCGCAACATAACGCTGCGCGACAGCGTCGAAAACATCGTCGTCAGTGGGCATTATGGCATTTACAACGAGAAGACCGACTTCTCGCTGGTTACCGGCCACGCCTTGTTTGTGCAGGTTGCCGAAGGCGATTCGCTGTTTTTACATGCCGACAGCCTGGTCTCGCAATACGACAGCACGGGGCTTTATCGGCATTTGAAGGCCTACCACAAGGCCAAGCTGTTCCGGCATGACTTCCAGGCCAAGTGCGACTCGATCTTCTATTCGTTGGAAGACTCGACCATCGAGATGCACCACGAGCCGACGCTCTGGATGGACAACAACCAAATGACGGCCGAGTTCATCGAGATCCAAACGCTGGACAACCGGCCCTCGCGCTTTGTCCTCGACAAGGCGGCATTTATGATAACGCGCAATGATTCAACCCGTTACGACCAAGTAAAAGGGCTACGGATGGTGGGGCATTTCACCGAAGGGAAACTGAGCCGGATCGTGGTGGAAGCCGACGCCGAGTCGGTCTATTACGTCCGCGAGAACCGCGAGATGGCGGGAGTCAACACCGCGAAGGCCCGCGAGATGGAGATTTTCCTGCGCGATGGCAAGGTCAGCCGCATCCTTTTCCGCGAAAACGCCAGCGCCACACTGAACCCGCCGGCTTTGCAGGCGCCCGCGCTCGACCTCCTGCCCGAGTTCGACTGGCGCGAGGAGCATCGCCCACGCGACAGCCAAGGCGTGTTCCTCTGGCACGACGAGCAGTGACGACCGCTGGCTTTCCAAACTTAATTTCTTGCTTTTCAACTTCTTGAATTTTTTCCAACAGGGCTTCAGGTCTCCGGTTTGGCGAAGGAACAAAATTTCCGTTTGCTGACGAAAGTCTTTCTTTTCTTTCGGAAAAATCTTAATTTAGCGCCAGAGTGCAAACGTTTGCGAAATATCGCTTTATCCTTTCAATCTGACAAAAAACACAAAAAACCCTTACCTTCTATGCACCCTTACATGAACTCCCACCTGGAGAGCCTGCCGCACCACCTGAAACAGTACATGGTGGGCCAGCATTACGAACACTACACGCCTGTCAACCATGCGGTTTGGCGTTACGTCATGCGGCTCAACCGCGACTATCTGCCCACGGTGGCCCACCCTTCGTACCTGAAGGGCTTGGCGAAAACGGGCATCACGATTGAGAAAATACCTGACATGGTGCAAATGAACGAGATCCTCGGCCAGATTGGCTGGGCGGCCTGCACCGTTGACGGGTTCATCAATCCGCAGGCCTTCATGGAGTTCCAAAAGTACCAGGTGCTGGTCGTGGCGGCCGACATCCGGCAGCTCAACCACATCCAATACACGCCGGCGCCGGACATCATCCACGAGGCCGCGGGCCACGCGCCCATCATCGCCGACCCCGACTACGCCGAGTACCTGCGCCTGTTCGGCGAAATCGGCTCGCGGGCCTTCTCCTCGGCCAAGGACATCGAGCTGTTCGAGGCCATACGCTACCTTTCCATCATCAAGGAGAACCCGAACACAAAACAAGATGAAATCGAACTTTGGGAGGCGAAGATCGCCGAAATCTCGGCCAACATGGGCGAGCCTTCCGAAATGTCGCTCATCCGGCGCCTGCACTGGTGGACGGTGGAGTACGGCCTTGTCGGCAGCCTCGAAAAGCCGATGATCTATGGCGCCGGGCTGCTTTCGTCGATCGGCGAGAGCTACTCGTGCATGAAGCCCGAGGTCAAGAAACGGCCCTACGACCTGGACGCCGTGAACATCGACTTCGACATCACCAAGCCGCAGCCGCAGCTCTTCGTCACGCCCGATTTCCGCCACCTGACGCGGGTGCTGGAGGCCTTCGCCGAGCAGATGGCCCTGCGCAAAGGGGGCGCCGAGGGCCTTGCCAAGGCCAAGCACTCGGGCGCCGTGGCCACGGTCCGCTACAGCTCGGGCCTCCAGGCTACGGGCGTCGTGGCGGACTTCATCGAAGACCAGGGCCAGCCGGTCTTCCTGCGCTTTGGCTCGCCTACAGCCTTGGCTTTCAACGACAAGCAGCTCGATGGGCACGGCACCGACTACCACGCGCACGGCTTCAGCTCGCCCGTGGGGCGCCTGCTGGGCAGCCACCAGGCCCTCGAGGACATGGACGCCGACAGCCTGCGCGCGGCCGAGATCGTGCCAGGCCAGGAGTGCCAACTGCGCTTCGAGAGCGGGCTGACCGTCCGGGGCAGGCTGGCCGGGCAGACGCGGCGGCCCGATGGCGGGCTGCTGCTGCTGAGCTTCGCCGACTGCACGGTCGAGTACCAGGGGAGGCGGCTCTTCCTGCCCGAGTGGGGAACCTACGACATGGCCGTGGGCCAGGCGATCGACTCGGTTTACGCCGGGGCCGCCGACCCGGACGCCTACGGCTACCGCGCCGAGCTTTCGCCCAACAAGACCTTGAAGATCGAGTACAGCGAAACGGCGCGCCAACGGCACGCGCTTTACGCCGAAGTGGCCCAGATTCGGGAAACAAAGTCAGGATTTGACAGGCTGGAAGGCCTGGCCATGCAGGTCCGCGCGCTGTTCGCCGACGATTGGCTGCTGAACCTCCAGTGCTACGAGCTGCTGCACAACTTCGGGCACGAGCCGGAGGCCGCCGCCCGCATCCGGGCGTTCCTGCTTTCGCAACGCGAAGCCTTTCCGCAGAACGCCAAGCTCATCGACGACGGCCTGCGCCTAGCCGAGAAAGAGCCGCTGGGCCTCTATTTCAACTGAAAAACTTTGTGTGTTTCGTGATTGTCGCGGACGGGGCCCGCTCTCTTTTGGGAGTGGGCCTCGTCTTTTTTGCGCCTGTTGGCCAATTTTTTGCATATTGGAAGCTAATTCCAACCATCGCCAGAACCCCATGAAGAAAGTTCTACTGCTTGCCCTCGCCTTGCTTTCGCTGACCCCGAGCCATGCGCAAAAAGAAGCGATCACCGACGAATTTTACTTCGTGCCCAGCATCCAACTGGGCTACACCCTTGGGGCCGGATGGATGTACGGCATGGAGTTCTTCTTCGGCCTGGGCCGCCTCGACGTGGACCGGGTGCCCTTCAACTACGGGCTGAGCTGGGAGTGGTACATGGTCAACGTCAACCGCGTGCCGCAGCGCATCATGAGCGCCAACGTGTTCATGGAGAACAACTTCCTGGAGTACAAGCTCGGCCTGGGCCTCGCGGGCCGGAACTGGGGCGAGGGCAATCGCAACAAGGCCCGCACTTTCGGCTGGAACTGGAGCCTGGGCGTCTCCAGCGAGCAGTTGGCGTCGCCCTGGCTGGGTTTCAGGGCCTTCCATGTGGTCTCGAAACGCTGGACTTGGTACGACAAGCCCTACCGGAGCTTCTACCTCTACCAGAAGCCGCCAAGGCTCTACGTCCCGGAATCGTGGAAGCAGTGAGCCCGAAGGCCTTCGCCGATGCGTTGGCGGGCTGGGTGGAAATCGGCTTTTGATTCCGTTTTTGAGGCTTTCATCGGCCCATCAGGGCGATTTGCGGGCTTTCGGCAATAGGCAAGATGCGGATTTCGTATTTTTTCAAAGCGTTGGCCGCGGGGAGCCGCTGACAACCAACGCAGAAAGCGCGACCGAACAGCCGAAGGAGCAGCCGATCCTCTCACCTTCGTAGCGAAACTTCCGATCACGAAGTTTAAAGAGAAAATGCGCCCTTCTGGCACGGACTTTTGGCCCAAGTGCCTTGTCCGGCACTGCTTCGCCTTTACGCTGTTGGGCAAACCAGCGATTTTTTTCTTGCCGAATCGGCCCCAATCCTCGGAAAACACACGAATGGGAATCTTTGGGCAAAAGGTTTCACTTCCGTTTCGTTGGACACATGATTTCCCTATAACACCCCAAAATCCAATTGCCATGAAAAGATTTCAAATGCTGATGCTGCTGCTGGTCGGAATGTCGTCGGCCCGGGCTCAATCGGACACGCTGATCGACCTGTTCGACATGGACCTGGCCCAACTGATGCGGGTGGAAGTGGTCTCGTCGTCGAAGAAGCAAGAGAGCCAGGCCCTGGCCCCGAACGTGATCACGGTCCACCCGCGGGGGCAGATCGAGGGCTTCGGCTGGCAGAGCATGAACCAGATGCTGTACCTCCAGGCCGGATTCTTCCCCTCGCAGGACTATGACCGGCGCACGGTCGGCTCGCGGGGGCTGGCCGAGGGCTGGAACAACAACCACCTGCTGCTGCTGGTCGATGGCGTGCCATTCAACGACAACCTCTACGGCACGGCCTACACCTGGGACATAACGCCGCTGACCTTCGCGAAGAACCTGGAGGTGATCCGCGGCCCGGGCGCGGCCCTGTACGGCAGCAACGCCACCAACGGCGTGCTGACGCTCAACACCATCAGCCACAGCGACTTGGCAGGCAAGAACGGCTATGTCCAGAGCATGTTGGGCAACGCGGGGACCATGCGGCACAGCATCCTGACGGCCATGTCGTCGCCGAAGCTGGAGGCCGTCATCGGGTTCTCGCACTTCCGGACCACGGGCCAGGAGCACCTCTCGTTCGACGGCTCGGGACAGTTGGACGGCGGCCTGCCCATCGAGCGGCAAGTGAACGACAAGCGGATGAACAACTACGTGTTCTTCAAGCTCTTGGGCAAAGAAAAGCTCAAGGGCCTCAGCCTCCAGTACCACCACCAGAGCTGGGCCTTCCAGACCGGGCATGGCTGGCTCTGGCACATCCCCGAGCACGACGAGTCGATGGCCGAGAGCCGCGAGCTGCTGGTGGCCAAGTACGAGCGCTCGAACGCCCGCCTGAGCCAGGAGTACGTGCTGGCCTACCAGCGGCACGACATCGACTGGAACCTGCTCTTTTACAACCGCGGCGCCAACGACAATCTGTATCCGGACGGCGCCCGCGAGTACCTGCGCACCGACGCCGACAACCTTTTCATCCGGGTGCAGGAGCGGTTCGCGCTCCCCAGCGAGGCCAGCCTGGTCGCGGCCTTGGAAACCAGCATCTTCCTCTACAATGGCGACCGCGAGCACTATTCGAACATCGACCTGAACGACGAGCTGGGACTGGGCAACGCGCCTTGGCCCGAAGGCGGGGAACGCCGCATGGGCCCTTGGCTTGAGGCCGTCAACGAACTGCCTGTCAACAACATGGCCCTATTCACCAGCTTCAACTCGGGGCAGATGCTGGGCCAGCGGCTGCGCCTTGTGGCGGGCCTGCGGTTCGACAACGCCTTCTTCGACTACCGCGACCTCAGCCAGGCCGACAAGCCCATCCGCTCGAAGTCGTTCCAGCAGTTCTCGCCCCGGGTGGCCCTGCTGCTGGAGGCCAGCGCCTCGACCATGATCAAGGTCATGCTCGGCAACGCTTTCCGGGCGCCCTCCCCCACCGAGATGTTCGGCTCCAACACCTGGACCCTGGCCTCCAACATCGAGCAGCTCAAGGCCGAGAGCCTGACCACTTGGGAGGCCGCCCTCATCCAGCAGCTTTTCCAGCACAAGATGGAGTTCCGGGCCAACGCCTTCCTGACCTCCTCGCGCAACCAGATCGCGTACAGCATCGCCAACGGCAACCTGAGCACCAACATCTTCTCGTCGCGGAACGCGGGCTTGGAAAGCGAAATCTGGCTCAACCTCTCGGAGTTGCACATCTTCGCCAACGTCTCCTACACGCGGCGCATCGACGAGGAAATCTTCGCCGACGAGCAGACCTTCGTCTCAGAGCATCCCGATCGCGTGACCTGGGCGCCGGCCTTCACGGCCAACCTCGGGGCGCTGGCCCACCTGGGCAAATGGCAGGCCTCGCTGACGGGCCACTACCAGGGCCGCGTGGAGCGCCGCGACCTGGACCTCGGGCCCATGAGCGCCGACTGGCGGCCCAGCTCCATCGCCCCCTGGCTGAGCGTTGACGCCCGACTGGCCCGCGGCTTCGGCAACCTGGAGCTTTTCGCCCAAGCGACCAACCTGGCCGACGGCAAGAACCCGCTGGTCAAGACCCTGGACTACCCCTTCGACTACCGCTCCGAAGGCCGGCGCGTCCAACTGGGCCTGACCTACCGCTTCTGATACCAAGTTGCGTTCGATAGTACAAGATACAAATCGCCAGCCTCGGGCGAAATTTGGATTGAAATGGACGCTTATGACAAGGATTTGGCGGATAAATCGGTTTTGCTGAATAAGCCGGTCTTCGTCAAAACTTGGTTTTCCATCCATTTTACTTTACAAATTCATGGGTGAAATACGGTAATAAGGTTATTTTGATTTCGTCAATTGATTTTCTACTAAGGTTTTAACCCAAAATATGGTCTGATCACCCTATCAATTGGGAAAACCTTAGTTGAAATTCTAACAAGTGATGGATGCAACCTTATCGCCTTATTGATTCTGGAATCCTATTGCAGGCAATGGCTGTTTCATGTTGTGTTTGGTGGTTCGGGGATTTCACCTTTGAACGCAAACTGGTACGAACCAAGCCCGCGGCGACCGTCCGCGACGAAAGCGCCCCGCCCCAGCAATGGGACGGGGCGCTTTCAGTTGGGCGCGGCGCTGGCCTCAAGGCTGGCGCACCAAGATCCGCACGGTGATGTCGATGCTCTCGAACGACTGGGGGGCGGTGTTGTAGTAGCCGGTCATGCTTCGTACCTGGACGCCGAAGTCCGTGGCGGTGGAGTCGGCGCTGGTCAGGGTCATTTTCTCCAAGTCGAGGTCGTAAACGTAGTTTTCGCCGGGCTTGCTTTGCCGGTTGTAGAAGGCGGCCAGGTCGTAGGAAGCCTCCGCGGCGGCACTGTCCAGGCCAAGCCAAAGGCGGCCGTCGATGCCCAGGCGCAGGCGCAGGCTGTCGCCGCTGGGCAGGGCGTAGGATTGCTCGGAAAACGAGAGGGTCACCGGAGACCGCTCCCCGGCCTGGCCATTGTCTTCCGCGGGCTCGAACGCCTCCTCCGGCGTCCTGCTGGCGCTGATGCTGGTGAAGACCACGGCGTCAAAGCCTTTGACCGAGAAGGCTTGCTCGCTCTCGGAATCGCAGTACAGCCCATAATGGACCTGCCCTTCGCCGTCCCCGTATCCGCCGTAGTATCCGACCTTCATGTGCTCGAGGATCTCCTTGGAGACCGAGTAGTCGTCGGCGGAAATCGTGTCCACCTGGATGGCCAGGAAGGGCTGCAGGGTCTGCTGGCCGTGCTTGTCCACCAGGTAGATGACGATGGACTGGATCTGGTCTCGGGTTTGCTGGCTGAGCGAATCGGCGCGCTCGGGCTGGAAGATGCCTTCATCGAGCAAGTCCTCGCGCTCGAAAATGGCGTAGAGCTGGCGGAGCTGGCTGCGCTCGGAGACCTCGAAGGCGCTGAAGGGCCCGACTACTGACAAGAAGGCCACCACGAACAGCGTCAGTGGGACCATCTTGATGTTCTCGGACTTGTTGAAGAGCATGTAGATCGAAATTCCCATGAGCCAGAAGGCCAAGATCAGGACGAAGTAGCGCTTCTCGGTGATGCCGTAGTCGGCCACCCGCAATCCGATGGAAATGAACAGCAAGGCGATGAGCGGGAAAAGCGCCCAGTAGAACCACTTGTTGTAGAAGAGGATCCATTTGCTGTCGGACTGGCGGCGCAGCGGATGCACCAGCAGCAGGGCCAGGATTCCGGCGATCGAGAAGCTGATGACCAGGTACGAAACCCAGTCCTTGGGCAGGCGCATCTCGATGGCGATCTTGAGGGTGTAGGCATACAGGATGACCAGGTAGAGCGTGACCAGCGGGATGAGGACGTACTGGGTGAACAGCTTGAGGCCCTTGGGGTAGTCCTGGTCTTGCTCGAGGGCGGCCATGTCGTCGGGCAATCCGGCCAGGAAGAACCAGGTGTTGAAGATGCCGACCAGGAAAAACCAGAGGTTGGCGTAGATCTTGGAGTCCATCTCGATCTTGAAAAGTTCCTGGACCGCGGTAATGGCCAAGGCCAATCCGGCGTAAAGCACCCCTGAATAGAGCCCCGCCGTCAGAATCCGGATAAAAAATGCCTTGTTGTACTGCCAAAAGGCGTTGACATTGCCCGAGGAAAGGAATGGGATGAAGGAGACCAGGGCGTGCGAGGACAGAAAGAGCACGAAGTAGCGCATGGCCGGGCGCTCGGCGTTCAAGTCGTCGGGCAGGCTCAGGAAATAGGCCGCGAGCAGGGCGGCCGCGAGGCAGTAGGACAGCCAACGCTTGGCCGAATCGAAGCCGCGGCTTTCGGAAAAGACCTGCACCGAGAGGAAAAAGCTGATACCCAACGCGCTGGTCATCAGCCCCTTGATGATGATTTTGTCGGGCTCGGGATTGTCAAGCAGCATCATGGCGGCCGCGGTGGCCAGGAAGGCGGCCAGCAGGCTCATGGGAAAGCGCTCGGCTGTTCGGACGGCTTCGGCGAGCAGTCTTTGCAAAGAGGGTATTTTCATCTGGAAGGGTTTGGATTGGCTTTTGTTTTCGGAAATGGCCCTATGACTGGCTTCCGGGGCAGGGGTTTAAGCCTTGGGGAAAATGCTTTCGGCGGCGCCTTGGGCAAGAGGCCGGGGCATAACGGAGCCGTTCCCACCTTTCGTGCATTCGCGGTTTTTTTCCATCTTTACGCAGTTATTTCAAACAATTTCAAGCTCCTACGTGATGAAAACCCTCCTGAAAACCATTCTGCTGCTGGTGGTCGTTTTGACCCTGGCCATTGTGCTGGTGCCCATTTTCTTCAAAAAGCCCTTGATGGAGAAAAGCCAGCAATTCTTGAACGAGAACCTCAAGGCCAAAGTCGAGTTCTCGGATTTCGGGCTTTCGCTGCTGGCGGATTTCCCCCGGCTGCAGATCCAGGTGGACGGCCTCTCGGTCGTCGGCTTGGACGCCTTCGCCAAGGACACGCTGGTGGCCGCCGACCGCCTGGCCGTCTCGCTCGACCTCAAGAGCGTGCTGTTCGCGGGGCCGATGAAGGTCCGGCTGATCGAGGCCGACCGGCTGGACATCCTGCTCAAGACCCTGGAAGACAGCAGCTACAACTACGACATCGCCCCCACCGATACCCTGGCCGAAGAAGAGCCCGCGGCCGAGGAGGAAGAAGCCTCCGACTTCGTCATGGCCCTCGAGCACGTGCGGATCAGCCAGGGGCGGTTCCGCTACGACGACCGCCTCTACGCCACCTACATGGCCCTCGAAGGCTGGGAACTGGAGCTCTCGGGCGACATGACCGCCAGCCAGACCGACCTCGACTTCTCGACCCAGGCCGAGGCCTTCACCTTCGCCTACGAGGAACTGGCCTACATCGACCACGCGAAACTCGACTGGAAGGCCCTGTTCTTCATGGACTTCGACAAGTTCCGCTTCGAGTTCAAGGAGAACCTCCTCTCGCTCAACGACCTGCCCATGACCTTCAGCGGCTGGATGGAGATGCCCGAGGACGACATCGACATGGACCTGAAATTCGGCGTCGAGCAAGGGACCTTCCGGCAACTGCTCTCGCTGGTGCCCGCGCTCTACCGGCAGGACTTCGCCGGATTGCAGGCCTCGGGCAGCCTTGGGTTCGACGGCTACGCCAAGGGAACCTACAGCGACGGGCTGATGCCCGCCTACGGCGTGGCCCTGAAAGTCGAGAACGGGCAGTTCCAGTACCCGGACCTGCCCGAAAAGATGGAGGACTTCCACATGGACATGACCGTGGACGCGCAGGCCGGAACCGGTGAGGACATTGCCCTGCAAATCAAAGATTTGCGCTTCAAAATGGCCCAAAATCCCTTCGCCCTTAGGCTGATCATGCAGATGAGCGCCACCGACACCCAACTCGACACCAAGGCCGAGGGCAAGCTGGACCTCGCCAGCCTCTCGCGGCTCGTGCCCATGGATGGGCTTGAATTGCAGGGCATCTTCGAGATAGCCCTGGAGGCCGCTGGCAAACTTTCTTCCTTGGAAAACGAGCAGTACCAGGATTTCAAGATGGGCGGAAGCCTCGGCCTGCGCCAGTTCCGCTACCAGGAGGAAGGCCTGCCCGAAACCCGCATCGACGCCCTGGCCATGGACTTCGCCCCCGAGGTGATTGACCTGCGGCAGCTTGACATGCGCCTGGGCCAGAGCGACTTGAGCCTCACGGGAACCCTGGACAACCTGCTCTCGTACATGCTCTCCGACCAGGCCCTCCGCGCCCGCTTCGACCTCCGGTCCGAAAACTTCGACCTCAACGAATGGATGAGCGAGGAAGAAGCGCAGGCCGAAGAAATCCCCGCCGACACCGCCGCCCTCGAGGTCGTGGTCATCGACCCGCTCTACGATTTCCTGATGACGGCCGAGATGGGCCGGATCCGCTACGACAAGATGGACATCGAGGACTTCGTGGGCACGCTGCGGGTCAAGGACGGGCAGCTCTCGTTCGAGGAAAGCTCGATGAAGATGCTCGGCGGCCTGCTTCAGCTCTCGGGCGCCTACGACACCCGCGACCCGCAGGCCCCGCGAGCCAGCTTCGACCTGGGCATCCAGGGCTTCGACCTGCCGAAGGCCTTCGCGACCTTCAACACCCTGGCCCAGATCGCGCCGCTGGCCGAGCACAGCCAAGGCCGCGTCTCGTCGCTGCTCAAGATGGAGACCCTGCTGGGCCCGGACCTCTCGCCCGTGCTCGCCAGCCTGGAGGCCAAGGGCAGCTTCTCGAGCGACGACCTCATGGTGGAAAGCTCGGACTTCCTGGCGCTGCTGGCCGAAAAGACGAAGAACCCGGCCTGGGCCACCCCGCGGCTCAAAGACCTCCAGGTAGCCTTCCAGATCCACGACGGACGCCTGGAGCTCGAGCCTTTCGACTTGGACCTGGGCGGCACCCCGGTCGAGGTCGGCGGCAAGCAGATGCTGGACGGCGCCATGGACTACTACCTCTCGACGACCCTGGAGACCTCGAAGGCGGCCGGGCTGTTCGAGAACTTCAGCGGCAACGCGGCCGTTCCGAGCATCGACCTGCGGCTGCTGCTGGGCGGCACCGTCAGCGAGCCCAAGCTGGCCGGCGTGGAGAGCCAGGCCCTGGGCGGCCTGGCCGGGCGCGTCGAGGACGCGGTCCGCGAGAACCTATCGGAGGAAGCCCAGCGCATCCTCGACGCCGCCAACCTGAAGGCCCAGGCCCTGCTCGACACGGCCAAGGCCCAAGGCGACCGCCTGGTGCGCGCCGCCGAAAGGCAGGCAGCGCAGGTGCGCCAGCAGGCCGGCCAGGCCGCCGACCAAGCCGTGCGCGAGGCCGAGACCCAGGGCCAGCGCCTGGTGGACCAGGCCAGCAACCCCGTGGCCAAGGCCGCCGCCCGAAAGACCGCCGAGGAGCTCGTGCGTCAGGCCCAGCAGAAGGCCACCACCCTGAGCAACGAGGCGGATACCCAGGCCAACGGGCTGGTCAGCCAAGCCCAAAGGCAGGCGGGCGAGCTCAACACCACCGCCCAAAGGAAGGCCGACCAGATCCGGAACGAGGCCCAAGAGCAGGTGGACAAACTCTGAGCCGAACGCGTCCGGAGCCAAAATGATTGACCTCCCTTTGCGTTTGAAAGTCCAGCGGAACTCTTCCTAGGCCGGAGCCGACGCGCCCTTCGCGACCCGGCTCCGGTCTATCCACAAAAAAACAACCCAAGCCCACCCGATTCCAAATGCGCGAACTTCGCTTGGCCATCGCCCTGACACTGCTCCTGGCTCCTGGACAGGCTATTCTGGCCCAAGCACCTGAAGCTCCCGCACCCGACCTGCCGCTCCTCCAGGCCGCTGACCTTCACAAGGAAGCGCTGGCGCATTTCCCCGAAAGCTATTTCCTGACCCGGAAAATGGCCCTCGAGTCGCTGGAGGCCAAGCCGGATTACCTGCCCTCGCTTTTCCTGATGGCCAAGTCGTCCTTCGTGCGCGGCCAAGAAAAGGACCTGGAGCTCGAACAGCTCACCCGAAACCGAAGCCGTGCGGCATTGCTAGAGGAGGCCCGGCAAAAGGCCTCGGAGGCCTATGCCGAAGCCCTCGAATACTTCGACCTGGTCCTGGCCTACGACCCCTCCTTCAACCGCTGGGAGAGCCATTACCTGCTGGGCAAGTACCACTACCAGAAACGACAATACGAGCTGGCCTCGCAGTACCTGGAGACCTTCGTCGAAAACAACCGTTTCGACTGCGAGTGGGTCGAAGATGCCCAGCGCATGATCGTGGACACCCGCACCTTCTTCGACCTGATCCTCAACCGGGTGCCCTTCGACCCCAAGCCCTTGCCGGGGGTATGCACCGAGCACCACGAGTACCTGCCGCTGCTCAGCCGCGACCAGGAGTGGATCTACTACACCCAGCGCAAGGAGAGCACCTCCGATGGGCGAAGGGGCTTCTACGACGAGACCGCGGAAATCTTCACCTTCAGCAGGCTCAGCTCGCCCTTCACCGAGCCGCCGACCTACACCCTGGGCCAGCCCATGCCCTCGCCGCCTTTCAACGATGGGCGCAACCAAGGGGCGGCCTCGCTTTCCATCGAAAACCAGACGCTCTACCTGACCATCTGCGAGCCCCAGCGCCACGGCCTGACCTCCTTCATGGACTGCGACCTCTACGTGACCCACCGCGAGGGCGACGCCTGGGGGCGCCTGCGATCGCTGCCCGCCGCCGTCAATGGCATGAACTCCTGGGAATCCCAGCCTTCCATTTCCGCCGATGGCAAGGTGCTCTTCTTCGTGAGCGACCGCGCCGGCGGGTACGGCGGCACCGACATCTACTTCGCCACGCTCGACTCGCTCGGCAACTGGAGCAACGCCATCAACATCGGCCTCCCCATCAACACGCCCGACGACGAGCGCACCCCTTTCATCCACACCGACGGCCAGACGCTCTACTACTCGACCGACGGCCGCTTCGGCATGGGCGGATTCGACGTGTACTTCACCAAGTACATGGGCGGCGGCGAGTGGTCCGAGCCGGTCAACCTCGGCTACCCCATCAACACCGAGCAAGACGAGTTCGGCTTCATCATCAGCACCAGCGGCGAGGAGGTATTCCTCACCTCGGCCCTGTTCAACCAGACCCTGAACTACGACATCCTCCACGCCCAACTGCACGAGAAGGCCCGCCCCGGACGGGTGCTCTTCGTCAAAGGCGAACTGCGCGACGAGGAGGGAAACCCCATCCGGAACGCCACCGTCGAGCTCGAGAACATCACCACCCTGACCCTGACCCGCGGCATCTTCGACCCCAACACGGGCCGATACGCCATGGCCGTGAACGTCGAGGAGGGCGACGAGTTCGTCATCACGGCCAAGACCCCCGGAATGTACTTCGACTCGCACTACATCGACCCCTTCCAACCGCGGTTCGACTATCCCAACAGCCTGGATTTCGAGCTGCGGCACATCCGCGTGGGCGCCACCTTCCGGCTCAAGGATGTCTATTTCGAGACCAACTCGGCCGAGCTGGACCAGACCAGCCGCGTAACGCTCGACAACTTCGTCGAGTTCCTGAACCTCAACCCCAGCCTGGTCATCGAGCTGCGCGGCCATACCGACGACGTGGGCGACTACACCAGCAACATGGAGCTTTCCATCAACCGCGCCAAGGCCGTGCAAGATTACCTGATCGCCCACGGCATCCAGCCCGAGCGCCTGTCGTACAGGGGCTTCGGCGAGTCGCAACTGCTCATCCCTGAAACCACGCCCGAGGCCCGGGCCATCAACCGGCGCACCGAGTTCGTCGTTACGGTGCGCTGAGCTCCCAGGCGCCCGCCTGGTCCAGCTCGCACACGAACTGCTCGAAGTTGTCGGACCGCACCCCGAACAGCTTGGGCGAGTACTCCCTGGTGAAGGTCTTCGAGAACTTGATCTTGGCCTGCGGAGACCACTTGAACTCATAGCCAAACAGCTCGCCCTCGCGCTCCTCCACGTAGTCCACTTCCTGCTGCTGGCGAGTCCGCCAAAAGTAGCCGTTGACCTCCTTGGCCTGGTGTACCAGGAACTTTTTGCGCTCGGTCATGAGGAAATTCTCCCACAAGGCCCCCACGTCTTGCCGCTGGCTCAGCAGGTTGTAATTGGGAATCAACGCGTTCCGGATACCATTGTCGTAGAAGTAGATCTTGCGGTTGGTGCTGATCTCGACCCGCAGGCTCCGGTTGAAAGGCTCCATCCTGTAGATCACGAAAGCCTGCTCCAACAGGTTCACGTAATGCGACACAGTGTCCTTGCTCACTTGCAAAAGGTTGGAAAGTTCGTTGAAGGAAACCTCGCCCCCCAGTTGCAAGGCCAAGGCTTTCAGCAGCTTGGGCAGCAAAGTGGGCTTGCGCACGCTTCCCATCGACAGCAGATCCTTGTAGAGATAGCTGTTGGCCAACTCCTTGAGCACCATGCGCTCATCGCCGGGCGAGTTGAGCACCTCCGGATACATCCCATAGACCAGCCGCCGCTCCAACTGCTGCCGGGCCGCCAGGAATCCCTCCCGCTCCGAGAACTCGTTCCAACCGATGGGCAGAAGCCAGTACTCCCACTTCCGCCCCGTCAGGGGTTCGTTCAAATCGCTGGACAGTTCCAAGGACGACGAACCGCTCACCAGCAGCCGGACGCCTTTGATCTTGTCCACGATGATTTTCAGGGCCACCCCGATGTTCTTGACCCGCTGCGCCTCATCCACGAAAATCGTTTTGTACTTGCCGATGATTTGCCGAAGCCCTTCCGTATCGGCCCGCTCCAAGTTTTCCCTGACGGTCATGTCGTCGCAATCCAGGAGCAAGTATTCGCCATAATGGGCGGCCACCTTCTCGAGCAAGGTCGTCTTTCCCGTCTGCCTCGGCCCTAACACGACAATGGCCTTCCCGGAATTTATCCGCTCATGGATCCGCTCTTCCAATTTTCGCTCGTACATCCGCTTATCGTTTGGGTTTGCAATTGGCTTTCAATGGCCTTCTTTTCACAAATCTAATGAAAATTCCACCAACACGAACGCCAAAAAACATGACAATTGGCGGTTACGATGCCCAGATTCACGCTTTCCCAAAGCCATCAGCCCCAAAAAAGGCATCGCCAAAGGCACGGTTTGGGCAACACGACCGCCGAAAAACATGACAATTGGCGGTTATGATACCCAAATTCATGCTTTTCCAAAGCCATCAGCCCCAAAAAAGGCATCGCCAAAGGCACGGTTTGGGCATCACAACCGCCAAAAAACATAACAATTGGCGGTTATGGTACCCAAATTCATGCTTTTGCAAAGCCATCACCCCAAAAATGGCACCGCCAAAGGCTCGGTTTGGGCAACACGACCGCCAAAAACATGACAATTGGCGGTTATGATACCCAAATTCATGCTTTCCCAAAGCCATCAGCCCCAAAAAAGGCATCGCCAAAGGCTCGGTTTGGGTAACACAGCCGCCAAAAAAACATAACAATTGGCGGTTACGATACCCAAATTCATGCTTTTCCAAAGCCATCAGCCCCAAAGAAGGCATCGCCAAAGGCTCGGTTTGGGGCAACACGGCCGCCAAAAAACATAACAATTGGCGGTTATGATACCCAAATTCATGCTTTTTCAAAGCCATCAGCCCCAAAGAAAGCATCGCCAAAGGCACGGTTTGGGCAACACAGCCGCCGAAAAACATGACAATTGGCGGTTATGGTACCCAAATTCATGCTTTTCCAAAGCCATCAGCCCCAAAAAAGGCATCGCCAAAGGCTCGGTTTGGGCAACACAGCCGCCAAAAAACATGACAATTGGCGGTTACGATGCCCAGATTCACGCTTTCCCAAAGCCATCAGCCCCAAAAAAGGCATCGCCAAAGGCTCGGTTTGGGCAACACGACCGCCAAAAAACATAACAATTGGCGGTTATGATACCCAGATTCATGCTTTCCCAAAGCCATCACCCCAAAAATGGCACCGCCAAAGGCTCGGTTTGGGTAACACAGCCGCCAAAAAAACATGACAATTGGCGGTTAAGTAAGACTTTGAAATTAGATTGTGTTAAATCTGAAATCAATGTTCGATTTTTTTCCACGAAAAACACGAAGAACACGAAATTTTTTT
>JAIFMG010000064.1 GCA_020048645.1 Bacteroidota bacterium
AGACTCAAAACTACGACATTCGGGGGAGGCCTTCATGGCCTTCCCCTTTTTTATCGCCTTCCGAATAGCTTTTTGTCGGACACTAGTGATATTTTTCACCATTTATTTTTCCGTTCATTTCTCCTGTAACTAAACCAAATTGAAATTTTCCTTTAAGTTTTGGATTAATTTTTATAAATGCTTGAACTTCTATATTAAAATAATCGGCATCCCACATTTCCATTTCTTGAATATGCCACTCTCCTGTAATCGTTTTATTATTTGTCATTTATCATTTTATTTAATGTTTCTTAATCAAAAAATAGGATTTTGGTATTTAAATGCCGCGCCAATCCGTCAAAATTTGAATCGACAGGCTTTGGAAGTTTGGCTGCCGGATTTGGCCTTGGAAATCCGCGGTTTTGAAGGGCAGCTTGTTCATCGGGGGTTTGGAATTGACGATGCCCAAAGATACAAACTGTACTTTGAAAAAACAAGCACCGTGGCATTTTTTTGAACTCGTGGGCGGTATGCCTTGCGCACGCTGGTGTATCCAAGAAAGGCAGCAAGATAGGGGCGGATTCGCGATTCTGTTCGAGCTCTTCATCGCGCAAGCGGTCAAGGCTATGCAAGTCCACCCGATCTGTCGGACGATTGGCCCCTGCGGTATGTCGCAGGTGTTCTGCAAAGGCGTGGAGAGGAACCTTCCGAACGGGGAGACAGCATTCGACTTTGCGCTACCCACTCGCTCTTATAAGGAACCTTATTTTTTTTCTTCAATCAACGTTACATACGGTTCCTTTCCTGCAAACACTATCGGGATTTTAACAATTCTATTTTCTTCTATTTTATTGTCAATTAACTCTTTGTAGTACTTATTTCTATTGATTTGATCAGTTGCAGAAATAATTTCCGTATTTATTCTTTTGAAAAAAACTTCATTTATTTCATCGTTGTGTTGCTTTTCAATTTGTTTGATTTCTATTACAACACCATTTTTTGATTTATCATGTGGAATTAGCATGATGTCGTATCTGCCTTCTCCGCTTTCTTTGTTGGATTTTATAATATAGTCATCACCAATTATGGCAAGTAATCCCAAAATGTATGAATGATAAATATATTCGTTGTTTTTGGCAGTATCGTAATAACTGAATGTGTCGCCGATTATTTGTTTAAAACCTTTTTCAAATTCGTTTATTTTATTGGAAATTAAATAATTTGCAGTATTTTGCAGTAATGATTTTATTATTTTTATATCAGTTTCTATCCATTCAACAATTGTATCCTGAAAAACTGTTTTAATTTCATAATTCGGTATTAGGATTTCATATTCTTTTCTTGAAATATTCTTTCTCGTTGTTAAATAACCACTGTACACCAATAATGTCCACAATATTTCTTTTGGCGTGTCTAAATCTGTGAAAACAAAATTCTCTTCGATATCTTTTACAATTACCTCGTTGTTAATTAATTTCATCAATTCTTGCCTGATATTATCAGCATTTTTCTTTTTGATTTCATTTTTAATGAGTTCATTGGAACTTGTATTTGTCCAAAACGTTTTGAATTTCTCATTCTTACTGACAACAAAATTAAGAATAGACCATGGATTGTAAATTTTTGTTACTTCTCCAAATTTATATCCATCATACCATTTTTTAATTTCTGAATAATCTGTTTCAATCTCGAAATCTGTTAGAATGTCTTTCACTTCGGGCTCTGTAAATCCAAATTTGTCAGAAAATTCTTCATCCAATATGGAGTAAACACTTAAATTATTTAAACCTGAGAAAATACTTTCTTTTGATACTCGCAAAATACCGGTAATGATTCCTTTGTATAGATTTGAATTATCTTTAAATGCTCCACTTAGCAAGTTTCGCATAAATAAAATTACTTCGTTGTAGAATTTTTTATATCCCGACTGAATGGGTGTGTCGTATTCATCAACCAAAATTACAACTTTTTGATTGTGATATCTTTGCAAGTACTCACTTAACTGTTTCAAACTGCGCTGATATTTAATTTCGCTTGCAGTTTCAGAAATGATTTCTGTATATATTTTTATTTCATTTTCGGTTAAAATATCATTTGTCAACAAATAATTATGTCTTTCGTATAAATTTGAAATCTCCGCACGTATCAGTTCATAACAGTTATTCCAACTGTCAGCTTTCGCATCTTTAAAGCTGAGGTTGATCGTTGGATATTTGCAACAATGGTTTTCAAGAATATCCTGGTCATGATAAATTTTTAGATTTTTATACAATTCTATATTTTCAGGTTCATTTTTATCAAAAAAATATTGCAACATTGATAAATTCAAAGTTTTTCCGAAACGACGTGGACGGGGAAATAATAAAACGTTTTTTTCAGAATTTATTACTTCCTTTATAAACAGACTCTTATCAACAAAGTAAGAATTTGATTGAATAATATTTTTAAAGTCTGAATTTCCCAAATTCAATTTTTTTCTATATATCATTTTCTTGAACTTTGTTATTATAAATAAATACAAGTTTACAAAATTCTTTTCAACCTGGATTGTTCGACTCGGTTTTTTAATTGAGCACAACGTCATTACTTCCACCATCTTCTTACCCAAAAGAACCATTGTGAAAGTACGAATTTTATGCACCCCCCCAGAAGCCGCACCAATCCCTCAAAATTTGAATCGACAGGCTTTGGAAGTTTGGCTGCCGGATTTGGCCTTGGAAATCCGCGGTTTTGAAGGGTAGCTTGTTCATCGGGGGTTCGGAATTGACGATGCCCAAAGATACAAACTTTACTCTGAAAAAACAAGCACCGTGGCATTTTTTTGAACGCGTGGGCGGTATGCCTTGCGCAAGCTGGTGTGTCCAAGAACTGCAGCAAGATAGGGGCGGATTGGCGGTACTGTTCGAGCTCTCCATCGTGCAAGCGGTCAAGGCGTTGCACGTTCTGCAACTCGACAAAGGCGCGATGGAGAAGCTTCCGAACGGGGAGGAAGAACCGCAAAAATCAATCGCCCTGCGCTTCAATACTGCGGAGCAGAAGGCGGCCTTCGGGGGTCAGCGCCCATTCCATGCGGACGATGGGCTGGTCGGGCACTTGCAGGACGGTATCCAACTGCCAGCTTCGGTCTAGTCCGTTGATGGTCAGTTGGATGCGGTTTTGCCCTGGCCAGACGGCCAGGCGCTCTTCGGCGGCGTTGAGCAGGAACTCCTGCCTTTGGTTGACGCGTGCCTTGGCCATCCAGTGGTTGCCGAGGGTGTCGTCGGCGGGCGCGAGGCGCAGGTCGGCCTGGCGGAGCAGGGCCCTTTTCATGCCCAGGGCCTCGGCGGCGGCGAAGGCCTTGTCGAACGGCTGGCTTTGGGCTGGTGGCAGGCTTCCCGCGGAGCCGGTGGCCACGCGGAAGCGGTGTCCGCGAATGGCCAGCTCGAGCAGGCGGTCGGGCGCGGGGGCTGGCGCGAGGCTGTCGGCGGCCATGCGGTCGAAGCGGACTTCCCTCAGGAGCTCGAGCAGCTCGGCCAGCTCCTGGGCGTTGACCTCCAGAGCGACGCGGTTGGAGGCCGCGCCGCTGGCGTAGGCGTAGGCGGAGCTGTCGAGCGAGAGGAAGAGGGTCTCGGCGCGCTGCGACTCGGGATGCTCGCGGCTCCATAGGACGCTGATGCTTCCGGCGGGCTCCTGGGCGAGGGCCTGGGCGTCGAGCTTGGGAATTTCGGGCTGGCAAGCAGCGGCCAGCAGCAGGAACAGGGCGGGGAAAAGACGTTGGGGGGGCATTTTTTTTGCCGCGAAGTTAGCAAACTGGCCCGAATGGCGGGGGCTGGCGCGCGGGAGGAGTTCGCCGGGGAGCGAAAGCGCTTCGCAAAAGAAACCCGAAGCCTTGGAGCTTCGGCGCTTTGTGGCTAACTTGGAGTAGAACCAAATCGCCCGGACCATGTCGAAACCTTGTCTTTCAGGCTTTTGCGCCGCTGCTTTGGGCTTGGATGCCTCTTGGGGTTCGCGCCTGGCCGGGCGCGGGACGTGCGCCCCGCGGGCTTGCGATAGCCTGAAAACTTTCTTGATGGACGAAACATTCCTCGCAAAGCGCCAGCCGGTCCTTCCGGCCTGGGCTTGCCCCAAAACCTTTGGCCCATGTGGTTGAGACGATTCCAGATTTCCACCCGGATGAGCGTGCTGATGGCGTTCATTTTCGGATTTTCCATCCTGCTGATGACCATGCTTTTCTATGGCATCCGGGTCATTCGGGACACGAGCATCGAGAGCGCGCAGAGCACGGTGCTGGAGTCGGGCCTGGAAAGCGCCCAGGCCCTGACGGAGCTCTATGCCGACGCCCTGGCGCGGGCGGTGGAGCAGGCGGGCGGCGCCGGGGCGGCGCCGCAGAGCGTGTGCCGGCCGATGCTGGAGAAGCTTCGCTTCGGGAAGGATTCGTCGAGCTACTTCATCCTGTTCGAGGGGACGACCTGCCGCTACCACGAGAACCGGGACCTTCTGGACAAGAACCTGGTGAACCGGACGGACATCAACGGGCTGCGGATCTTCAAGCAGATGGAGAAGACGGCGCTTGACGGCGGCGGCTTCACGCGGTACCTTGAGCAGGACCGCCTGGGCTACCGCACCTACCAGAAGGTGGCGTACTCGACCCTGATTCCGGGGACGATGCTCTGGCTGGGCATGGAGGTGCCCACGCAGGGCATCGAGGCCACGGAGCAGCGGCTGACCGGGGCGATCCTGGGCATCGCGAACGCGATCAGCCTGGAGCTGGGCCTGGCGGCGGCCTTCGTGCTGCTGCTGCTGCTGTTGCCGCTGAGCGTGGCCATCCACCGGAGCGTGATCCCGCCGCTGCGGATGCTGACCTACGCCAGCCGCAGGCTGGCCCTGGGCGACCTGGAGGTGGGCTTCGAGAGCGACTACCGCGACGAGATCGGGCGGGTGGCCCAGGGCATGGACCGGCTGCAGCAGAGCCTGCGCGACAAGACCGTCTTCGCCGAGAAGGTCGGCCAGGGCCTTTTCGACTGGAAGTTCCAACGCACGAGCGAGCACGACGTGCTGGGCCAGTCGCTGCTGGAAATGCGCGAGAACCTGATACGGGCCCAGCGCGAGGAAGACCAGCGCAAGCTGGAGGAGGCCCGCCGCAACTGGGCCGCCGAGGGCATGGCCAGCTTCTCGGAGCTGTTCCGCGAGACCTCCGACGAGGCGCGGCTGGGCGACCAGCTCACGCGGCGGCTGGTGAAGTACCTGGAAGCCAACCAGGGAGGGCTGTTCCTGACGCACGAATGGCAGGACAAGGGCGAGCTGGAGCTTGTGGCGGCCTACGCCTTCGAGCGCGAGCGGCACCTGCGCCGGGCCGTCCGCCCGGGCGAGGGCCTGGTGGGGGCGGCCTTCGTGGAGCGGGAGACCGTGCTGATGGCCAACCTGCCCGAGGGCTACACCCAGATCAAGTCGGGCCTGGGCAGCGCCGCGCCGCGCAACCTGCTGCTGGTGCCGCTCAAGACCAGCGAGGAGGTGCTGGGCGTGGTGGAGCTGGCCTCGTTCAAGCCTTTCGAGCCGCACCAGGTGGCCTTCGTGGAGCGCATCGCCGAGACGCTGGCCACCTCGCTCTCGAACGTCCGGGCCAACCAGAAGACCGCGCAACTGCTGCGGCAGTCGCAGGAGCAGTCCGTGGCCATGAAGGAGACCGAGCGGCGCCTGCGCGAAAGCCTGGAGCAGATGCGCGAGGCCCAGCAGGAGGCCCAGAGCCGCGAGCAGACGATCCAGATGAAGATGGAGGAGCTGACCCGGGCCCAGGCGCGGCTCCAGGAAAAGGACGTGGAGCAGGAAAAGGAGATCCAGTCGCTCAAGGCCGAGAACTTCGAGCAGATGGACATCATCCGCCGCAAGGAGCGGAGGCTGCGCATCGTGATGAAGTATGCCCTGGATGCCCTGCTCACGGTCGGGCCTTCGGGCGAGCTGGAGTTCGTCAACGAGTCGGCCCTGCGGCTCTTCGGCTACCCGACCGAGCAGGAGATGCTGGGCCTGCGGGTCTGGGAGCTGCTGCCGGAGCTGTTCGAGGCCAGCCGAGAAGGAAAGGCCCGCGACTTCCGGCGCTCGAAGGACGGGCTCGACCTGGAGAAGCTCCAGCGCTTGGACCTGAAGGCCCGCGACGGCTCGCCCCTGCGGGTACTGCTCAACCTGGTACAGGCCAAGGTGGAGGGCAAGAGCCAATATACCTTGTTCATCAAGGACGTCTCGCAGGAAGAGGGCCGCGACCTAGCCCGCGTGGAAAAGCTCAGCGAACTGGCGCACAAGCTGTTGGAGGCCATGGCCCAGGCGCAGGCCTTCCGCGCGGTGCTGGAGGCCAACTTCCTTCCGCTTCCGTCGTTCGGCGAGGGCGGGCCTTTCCAACTCAAGGCGCTGGGCCTGGAGACGGGGCTGGCTGTGCCCGACGCCCACCACGCCGAGCTGCTGCGGCTGGCCCATCGGCTCGACAGGGCCTACCAAAAGCGCCTGGCCCGGGCGCAGGCCGACGACCTGCTGGAGCAGATGGAGGCCTTGGCCACCAAGGAGTTCGACTACGAGGAGCAGGTGTTCAGGAAGTTCGACTACCCCAAGGCCGAGGAGCACACCCAGCGCCATGCCGAGCTGCTGGAGCGCCTGCGGCAAGCGCGCCTGCGCCTGCGCCAGGCCGCGGCCAACCTCGAGTTCGACCTGCCCGAGCTGCTGCGCGCGTGGCTGTTCGTCCACATCCGTGAGCACGACCAGGCCTACGTCCACTGGTTCCAGAAACATGGGGTCAAATGAGGCGTCCGATTTCTTTCAATTACGAATTTTCAATTACGAATTACGAATTTTCAATTACAAATAATGTTCTATTCCTTAATAGTGGGACAAAAAGAAATGCTTACATTGCACCATGAAAAAATACGAAGCAATATTGGCCAAGATCGCGG
>JAIFMG010000106.1 GCA_020048645.1 Bacteroidota bacterium
GGACAAGAATATTTTTCGTGTTTTTCGTGCATTTCGTGGAAAAAATCTTTTCGTATTGATAATGCAAACTGAATCTAGCCTTTTACTTATTACCTACAATGGGCACCTTAGTGGAAATTCAAACCAGTGATGGATGCAGCCTTACCTCCTTGCCTATCCAGGAATCCAATGATTGGCAAGGGTTTCTTGATGCCATGTCTGGTGGTTCGGGGATTTCACCTTTGAACGCGACCTGGCATGAAACCCTGCGGCACCACCCCGACAATTGGCCCAACGCGCCCTAAGGCGACTCGGCAGGTTCGGCAAGGACATCTCGCGGAAGCGGGCTGTGGACGGCCAGGCAGCTCCAGGCCTGGGCCCTTGGCGACCTCGCGCTCCCGCGGGGACGCCCGGCGGCGGCTTTTGGCCTTTGGCATTTATGACTAATTTCGCGGGCCGTCCTGGATCGGGGCGCCAACGCGGGGCCCGCGACACGAAACCGACGAACTTCCATGGAAATCATCTTCTGGCTGCTGGTCTTCCTGGTCTTCTACACCTACCTGGGCTATGGTCTGATTGTCAGGGTCTTGCTCTTTTTTCGGGGAAAGCGCCAGCCCTTGCCGGCCGTGCGGCCCGAGCAGGCGCCGCGCCTGACGCTGGTGATAGCGGCCTACAACGAGCGGGAGCACGTGGACCTGAAAATGGCCAACTGCCTGGCGCTGGACTATCCGGCGGACAAGCTGGAAATCCTCTGGGTGACGGACGGCTCGGACGACGGCACGCCGGAGCTGCTGGCGCGCCACCCGCGGGCGCGGGTGCTGCACCAGCCCGAGCGCCAGGGCAAGAGCGCGGCGCTGAACCGGGCCATGCGGCACGTTTCGAGCCCGATCGTGGCGTTCACGGATGCCAACACGATGCTGGGCGCCAACGCGCTGGCGGAGGTGGCGGGCCAGTTTGGCGACCCGGGCGTGGGCTGCGTGGCCGGGCGCAAGAGCATCCTGCGGCCGGGCAAGAGCGCCGCTGCCTCCTCGGGCGAGGAGGTTTACTGGTCTTACGAGGCCTCGATGAAGCGCCTCGACGCGCAGCTCTACTCGAACGTGGGCGCCCCGGGCGAGCTGTTCGCCCTGCGGACGGAGCTGTTCGAGGAGCTGGAGGAGGACACGCTGCTGGACGACCTGATGCTGACGCTTCGGGCGGCCATGCGGGGCTACCGCATCCAGTACGCGCACCGGGCCGTGGCCACGGAGACGGCCTCGGCCGACATGCGCGAGGAGATGAAGCGCAAGGTGCGCATCGCGGCGGGCAGCTTCCAGGCCATGTCGAGGCTCTGGCCGCTGCTGAACCCGTTCCGGCACGGCTGGCTGAGCTGGCAGTTCTTCAGCCGCAAGTTCATGCGCTGGTTCGTGGTGCCGCCCAGCCTGCTGCTGCTGTTCCCGCTGAACTTGGCGCTGGCCCTGCCGCCGCTGCGCTACCAGACGGCCATCGGGGCCTACGACCTGCTGCTGGCGGGCCAGTCGCTCTTCTACCTGGCGGCCCTGCTGGGCGGGCTGGCCCAAGACCGCCCGACCCGCGGCCGCCTGTTCTTCGTGCCCTACTACCTTTTCATGATGAACTGGGCCGTCTTCCTGGGGGCCAGGCGCCACTGGGCGGGCCAGCAGAGCGTCAACTGGGAAAGGGCCCGGCGCGGCAGCCGGTAAGCTTTCCGGCGATCCCTAAATCAACATCATAAAAAACACTCCAACGCCACCATGTCCGCCACTGAAACCACCCACCGCAAGCTGAACACCATCGACGAGGCCCTCGAGGATTTCCGTCAAGGCAAGATCGTCATCGTCGTGGACGACGAAGACCGCGAGAACGAGGGCGACTTCATCGCAGCCGCCCAGACCGTTACGCCCGAGATCATCAACTTCATGGCCAAGCATGGCCGAGGCCTGATCTGCGCGGCCCTGACCGAGGACCGCTGCGACGAGCTGGAGCTGGAGATGATGGTCGGCAAGAACACGGCCGTGCATGAGACGGCCTTCACGGTCTCGGTGGACCTGATCGGGCAGGGCTGCACCACGGGCATCTCGGCCAGCGACAGGGCCCTGACCATCAAGGCCCTGGTGGACCCGAAGACCC
Organism: Bacteroidota bacterium; assembly: GCA_020048645.1. GTDB lineage: Bacteria > Bacteroidota > Bacteroidia > Bacteroidales > UBA6013 > UBA6013. Next base: position 2,104 of record JAIFMG010000106.1, read on the forward strand.
GCCCGGCGGACCTGGGCCGCCCGGGGCACGTCTTCCCGCTCAAGGCGCGCAACAACGGCGTGCTGCGCCGGGCGGGCCACACCGAGGCCACCGTGGACCTGGCCCGCCTGGCGGGGCTGGTGCCCGGCGGGGTGCTGGTCGAGATCATGAACGACGACGGCACCATGGCCCGCCTGCCCCAGCTCTTCGAGATTGCCGACCGCTTCGGGCTAAGGATCATTTCCATCGAGGACCTGATCAAGCACCGGCTGGGCTCCGACAGCCAGATCGAGCGGGGGGTGGCGGTGAAGATGCCCACCGAGTACGGCAACTTCAACCTGCGGGTCTATCGGCACAAGGCCACGGGCGCCGAGCACGTGGCCCTGGTCAAAGGCCGCTGGGAGGCGGACGAGGCGGTGCTGGTGCGGGTGCATTCGTCCTGCGCCACGGGCGACATCTTCGGCTCGATGCGCTGCGACTGCGGGCCGCAGCTCCACGAGGCCATGCGCATGGTGGAGCGCGCCGGCAAGGGCGTGGTCCTCTACATGATGCAGGAGGGGCGCGGCATCGGGCTGTTCAACAAGATGAAGGCGTACAAGCTGCAGGAGGAGGGCCGGGACACCATCCAGGCCAACCTGGAGCTGGGCTTTCGCGAAGACGAGCGGGACTACGGGGTGGGCGCCGAGATCCTGCGCGACCTGGGCGTCAGCCGGATGAGGCTTATCACGAACAACCCCGTGAAGAGGGTCGGCCTCGAGGGCTACGGCCTGGCCATCGTCGAGAACGTCGCCCTGGAAATCCCGCCCAATCCGCACAACCGCTTCTACATGAAGACCAAGCGCGACAAGATGGGGCATTTCCTGGAGATCTTCGACTACGACTGAGGCCGCGCCTTCGAGGCCGCGCCTGGGCCTCACATGCGCTTGAGCTTGCGGAAGTCGGCCTTGAGCAGGCCGTCGTCGTTCTGGCGGTTGATCAGGTGGTGGTCGAAGTAGTAGAGCTGGGCGTCGTCGGTGCCGAAGATCAGCTTCCAGCAGCGGGCCCGGTTGTTCGGATGCACGGGGCCGACCTTGTGCAGGAACACGCTGCTGGGGTCGCGGCTGGCGATGAGCTCCTCGATCTGGTCGGGGCTCGATAGGATGACCTTGCCGCCATAGACCGAGGCGATCTCGGACAGGGAGTTGACGTCCTCAGCCAGGTCTTTCTGGAGGACGTGGAAGTCCTTGTCGTTGATGCTCTGGGCGCGCGAGTTGTAGAAGTCGATGATGTTCTCGGAGTTGAGCCTGGGGTTGTCGCGGGTGAGGTCCACGTGGTTTTGCAGGAATCGGACGATGGTGCCCAGGCGGTGGATGTAGTTCTCCTGGTCCTCGCCGGCGTAGGCCAGGGGGAAGTTGGCCAGCTCGGGCAGGTCGTCGAACTCGGCGTAGGGCCCCCCGAGCAGCAGGCTCAGGAAGTCGTACTCGGCCCCGGACGGGTCGTCGTCGAACCGGAGGGTGGTCTTGATCAGGAAGGAGTAGGCGGGGTCGCGGCGGATCTGGTCGAAGCGGGCCAGGGTGATGACCTCGTAGGGGGTCTGGGTCCAGAACTCGGCCATGGCGTCCTCGATCTCGGCGTTGTAGTCGGACATCATGCCGGCCTCAAGCACCACCATCGTCTTGGTGCCGTAGTAGGTCCGGATCTGGGTCTGGTTGGCCACCGAGGTCTGGGCCCAAGCGGCCACTGGCGCGAGCAGGGCCAGCAGCGCGAACAAAGCGTTTTTCAACTTCATAGGGATTTGGGATTTGTAGGTATGATTTTTTTTGACTGGAAATCAAGGGCTTGGGAATTTTTTCACCAAATGAACAAACAAACATTTGTTCATATGAAAAAAGCATTTTATCTTTGTGTCGGCAAAAAAGGAAAAGAAATATGAACCCTAAAATACTAATCCTCATGGCATTTTTCGGCACCACTTTCGGCGGCAACGCGACCAAAGGCATCGCCCAGAACATTTCTGCGGACGAGTCTCAAAAAATGATCCAAGAACGTCTGGGCCAGAACGATTTCGTGCTTTTGGACGTGCGTACCCTGATGGAGTACCGTTCAGGCTACATCAAAGGCTCGGAGCACCTGGACCTCTTCGCCCCGGACTTCCGCAACCGCGTGGCGGCCATGGACAAGGAGAAGACCTACCTGCTCTACTGCCGCTCGGGCAACCGTTCGGGCAACGCCATGCAGATGATGGCCAGCATGGGCTTCAAGAAGGTTTACAACATGATGGGCGGCATCGGCACCTGGTACATGCGCGGCTACGCCATCGAGCAGTAAGACTTCTGCGGGAGTTTCTTGGTTTGGAAATTTGAACGGAGTCGGCGCCCCCACCCAGGGCGCCGATTTATTTTGCGACAAGCCCCACCGAATGGCAGGAAGAACGGCATTTTTGGGCCAAAAAGGCTACTTTAGCAGGGACGCGCCCGAAGGCCCGCGTTGTCGGGCCAAAAGCACCGGGCACGCCTGAACCTCAACCCCAAAAAACACATCATGCGAAAACGAAAACTGACCCCGCTCGCCCTGGCCCTGGCCCTGGCCTCTTGCCAGCCAGAGGCCGCCCAGCCGCCCGCCGAACCCGAGACCCAACCCGGCGCCCTGAAGGACCTGGCCATCCATCCCCTGCCCGACTCGATCGCCTGGGTGCTGACGGCCGAGGGCTCCGAAGCCCGCCTCAGCCCGCAGCCGGCCATCGCCTTCGAGGAAGGGCGGCAGACCCGCGAGGACGAAATCTCGCTCTTCGTGTTCCCCCAAAGCCAGCACCAGGAAATCCTCGGCATCGGCGGGGCCATCACCGACGCCTCCTCCGAGGTGTTCGCCCAGCTCGAGCCGGCCGTCCGCCAGCAGGTCATCGAGGCCTACTACGGCGAGAAGGGCCTGGGATACAACCTCTTGCGCACCACCATCCACAGTTGCGACTTCTCGTCGGAGAGCTACACCTACATCCAGGAGGGCGACTCGGCCCTGGCGAGCTTCACCGTGGCCCGCGACACGCTGCGCCGCATCCCCATGATCCGCGCCGCCATGGCCGCCGCGCGCGACAGCCTGTGGATCTACGCCAGCCCCTGGTCGCCGCCAGCCTTCATGAAGGACAACAACAACATGCTCCGCGGCGGCAAGCTCCTGCCCCAGTTCCGCGCCGCCTGGGCCCGCTACTACGTCCGCTTCGTCGAAGAGTACGCCCAGCTCGGCATCCCCATCAGCGGACTGACCATCCAGAACGAACCCATGGCCGTGCAGCGCTGGGAATCGTGCATCTACACGGCCGAGGAAGAGCGGGACTTCCTGCGCGACCACCTCGGGCCCACCCTCGAGCGCAGCGGGCTCGGCCACCTGCGCATCATCGGCTGGGACCACAACCGCGACCTGATGGCCCACCGCGCCGCCACGATCCTCGAAGACAGCGCCGCCGCCAAGTACCTCTGGGGCATCGGGTTCCACTGGTACGAGACCTGGACCGGCGAGACCCCCAACTTCAACAGCCTCCGCGTGGTCCAGGAGAGCTACCCGGACATCAACCTGGTCTTCACCGAAGGCTGCAACGAAGGGTTCGACCCCGAGCGCTACCAGGACTGGAAGCTGGCCGAGCGCTACGGCAACTCCATGATCAACGACTTCAACGCCGGAACCGTGGCCTGGACCGACTGGAACATCCTGCTGGACCAGCGCGGCGGCCCCAACCACGTCGGCAACTTCTGCTTCGCCCCGATGCACGCCGACACCCAGAGCCAGGAGCTCATCCTCACGCCCAGCTACCACTACATCGGCCACTTCTCGAAGTTCGTGCTGCGAGGCGCCCGAAGGCTCTCATCAGCAAGCAGCCGCAACAGCCTGCAATCGGTCTCATTCGCCAACCCCGACGGCAGCATCGCCACCGTGGTCATGAACGCCACCCCGGACAGCCTCCGCTACGCGCTGGTCGTCGGCCAGCGCCAGGCCTCGATGGTCATCCCGCCCAGGGCCATGCAGACGCTGCTCTACTGACCCGGCAAGACTCCGGCGCTAGACTGCCTGGCCGACCGAACGCTTCCACGGCCCATCGCTCCCTGCCGAGCGATGGGCCGCACCTATTTGTGGGCATCACCACCATCCATGCGCTCGGGACACCGTTGACGCCCTGGCCTCGCGCCATGGATCGACCGTGAAAAGCCAAGGATTTTCTTACCTTTGAAATGATAACCAGGAGACAAGATGAGACGCTTCAACACCTCGGGCCCCAACATCGCTGAAAAGCACTACACCATCCGCCGCAAGGACTTGCTGGTGAAAGGACTGGAGCTCGTCCGCGACGAGCGCTACTTCACCATCTGGGCCCCCCGACAGACCGGAAAGAGCACCTACTTCCGGCAGCTCGCCGAGGAGCTGGAGGGAATCGGCTACAAGGTCGCCCACATCAACTTCGAGAACTACAAAAACGCCTCCTTGGAAAGCTTCATCTTCAACCTCACGGACGAGCTGCTCAAAAAGTGGAATTTGGACCTGACGAAGGAAACGGAGCTTTCCAAGATATTCAAACTCATTTCAAACCAGAACGAAAAGAAGTGTGTTTTGATCATCGACGAAGTGGAAGGAATCAACGAAGCCTACTTCGGAGATTTCCTGCATTCCATTCGCAACGCCTACCACTCGCGGGAAACCCACTGCCTCAAGAGTGTAATCCTGGTGGGCGTCTCCAACATCGTCGGCGTGGTCAGCGACAACGCCAGCCCCTTCAACATCACCGACAACCTCAACGTCCCCTACTTCACCGAGACCGGGCAGCGCTTCCATGACAGCGTGAAGGCGAAAATTGCCGAGATAACCGCCTGCCAGCCCGGCCTGGCCAACGGATTCGCCAAGGTGCTGGTCGAGAAAAACCCCGGCAAGCCGGAGCTCGACCTCGACGACTACCTCAAGGTCGAGGACTGGTACCTGCGGATAGCCATCGACAAGAACTTCGAGAACATCCTCAGCAAGGCCAAGGAGGAGCGCCAATTCGTCGAGCGGCTGCTCTTCACGGAAGAGAAGATACCCTTCAAGATCGACAGGCCCAGCATCAAGCTCCTGCACACCAACGGCCTGGTCAAGGACGACGGCCAGGGATACGTCTGCTTCTGGGTGCCCTTCTACAAGAAGCGCCTCCACGACGCCTTCTACCCCTACACCAACGGCGAGAAGGCCGAGATCGGCCTCACCCACATGCCCTCCGACTTCTACGAGGGCGGGCGCTTCCAGGTCGGCCGCTTCGTCGAGCGCTACAAGGAGTACGTCAGGCGGCGCGGGTTCAAGCCCTTCCTCGAAAGGGACGAGCAGGGCAGGCCGAAGTCCATCAAGGAGAGCGCCCTGATCTACAGCTTCGAGACCTTCATCAGCGCCATCGTCCAGGAGCTCGGAGGGAAGATCTACCGCGAGGCCGACACCGGACTGGGCAAGAGCGACCTGATCGTCAACATCGACGGGCAGGAGTACCTCGTCGAGACCAAGGTCTATTCTGGGGTCAGCCGCTTCGAGCAGGGCAAGCGCCAGCTCGCCTACTACGCCCGAAGCCTCGGCCTCGCGAAGGCCGTCTATCTGGTCTTCCTTTCCAGCAGGGCCCGCATCCCCGAGACCGTCGCCGAGCAGGTGGAGGACGCCGGCGGGGTCGAAGTCGCCACCTACCTGGTCCCCTACGACGAGGCCAAGTGGTAACAAGCACAATGAATTTTTGTTCTATTCCTTAATAGTGGGACAAAAAGAAATGCTTACATTGCACCATGAAAAAATACGAAGCAATATTGGCCAAGATCGCGG
>JAIFMG010000050.1 GCA_020048645.1 Bacteroidota bacterium
AGCGCGGGTCGAGCAGCAGCAGGGCCCCGCTCTGCCCGAAGAACAGCGCCAGCCGGAAGGGGTCCGAGGCGTCCAGGCAAGACAGCTCGCCCAGCCAGCCGAAGCGCCCGCCCTCCGAAGTCCGCCCGTCGGGGCCCAGCGCCCAGGCCCTGTCGCCCGCGAAGGCGTAGGCCCGCCCGCCCGGGGCCACCTCCCAGCCCGCCGAGACCTGCGCCCGCAAGCCCGGCCCAAGCCCCGCCAACAGCCCCGCCAAAACCCAAAACATTGCCGCTCTTGCCATTCTGCTGATCCTTTTGGGCCTCGCGGCCAGGTTTTTTTCTCCCAAGTCTTTCTTAGCTTCGCGGCCCGAGAGGGAATTACGAATTATCAATTACGAATTACGAATGGGGAATTACGAATGGGAAATTACGAATTTGGAATTACGAATTATCAATTACGAATTACGAATGGATGATTACGAATTGTGAACTAAGATATATCAATTATCAATTATCAATTATCAATTATCAATTATCAATTATCAATTATCAATTATCAATTATCCACTAACCACTAACCATTGAATGGAACGTCTCAAAGTTAACGTTGAATCGGAGATTGGGGAGCTTGAGGGGGTGATATTGCACCGCCCGGGGCCCGAGATCGAGAACATGAACCCCGCCAGCGCCGAGCGGGCGCTTTACAGCGACATCCTGAACTTGTCGGTGGTGAGCCGCGAGTATGCCCAGTTCGAGGCGGTGCTGCGCAAGCATACGCGGACTTTCGAGGTCAAGGACCTGCTGGCGGACGTGCTGGCCAACGCGAAGCTCGCCGAGAGCCTGGTCAACGCGGTGTGCGTGAGCGAGGAGTCGCGCATGATCCGGGACGAGCTGCTGCTCAAGGACAACAACGAGCTGGCCCGCCTGCTGATCGAGGGCGTGCCCATGAAGAAGAACAACCTGACGCGCTACCTCCGCAAGGACCGCTTCGTGCTGGACCCCCTGCACAACTTCTTCTTCATGCGCGACGCCTCGATGTGTACCCGCGACCAGGTCGTCATTGGCAAGATGGCCAGCCCCATCCGCTCGCGCGAGGCCCTGATCATGGAGGCCATTTTCGACTACCACCCCGACTTCATCGCCCGCACGGTCAACCCCGTGAGCCTCAAGACCCAGTACGGCCCCAAGGTGCAGCTCGAGGGCGGCGACTTCCTGGTGGCCCGCAAGGACATCCTGCTCATCGGCATCGGGCCGCGCACCACTCCGCAGGGCGTGGACTTCATCATCGAGCAGATCGACAAGGAGGAGGAGGAGCGGCACATCATCGTGCAGGAGCTTCCCTACGAGCCGGAGTCGTTCATCCACCTCGACATGGTCTTCACCTTTTTGGACCGCGACAAGTGCCTGGTCTATGAGCCGCTGATCCTCCAGGACAACAAGTACCAGACCGTGCACATCACCATCCGCAACGGCCAGGTGCATTCCATCCGCGACGAGAAGAACATCCCCACGGCCCTGCGCAAGCTGGGCATGAACCTGGATCTGCTCTACTGCGGCGGCCGCAACGACCAGTGGATACAGGAGCGCGAGCAGTGGCACAGCGGGGCCAACTTCTTCGCCATGGCCCCGGGCAAGGTCATTGGCTACGCCCGCAACATCAACACCCTCGAGGAGCTCGACCGGGCCGGATTCGCTGTGCTGACGGCCGAGGACGTGATTTCCAACAAGGTGGACCTGACCAGCTACGACCGCTACGCGGTCACCATCCCCGGGGCGGAGCTGTCGCGCGGGGGCGGGGGCGCCCGCTGCATGACCATGCCCGTGCGCCGAAGGCCCGTGAACTGGTGAGCGGGGCGCGGCCGCGCGCCCTTGCCCAGCCAAGAAGGGCGGGCCGGCCCGGTCTCGCGACCGGCCCGCCCGCCCTTCTTCGTGGCCGCGCGGCCCCAAGGCACGCGCCCGTCAGTCGATGACGGCATCGGCCAGGCGCTTGCTCCCCCGGCGGTACTTCACCCAGAGTTTCAACTTGTTGGCCATCATGTACATGGAAGGCACTACTACCAGGGTCAGGAAGGTGGAGAAAGTCAGGCCGAAGATGACCGTCCAGGACATGGGCCCCCAGAACAGGGCGTTGTCGCCGCCGAAGTAGATGTCGGGGTCATAGTGGCTGAACAGGCCGAAGAAGTCGATGTTCATGCCCAGGGCCATGGGGAACAGCCCCAGGATGGTCGTGATGGCCGTCAGCAGCACGGGCCGCAGGCGGGTGCGCCCGCCCTCGACCACGCACTCCACGATTTCGTCGAGCGGCAGGTCGTCGTCCGGGCCCAGGCCGAGCTGCTTCTTGCGGCTGGCCTTGAGGTAGTCGGTGTAGTCGATCAGCACGATGGCGTTGTTGACCACCACGCCGGCCAGCGAGACGATGCCGATGCCCGTCATGATGACCACGAAGTCCATCTTGAAGATGGAGATGCCGCCGAAGACGCCGATGAAGCTGAACAGGACGCTGCCCATGATGATGAAGGGCTTGGCCATGGAGTTGAACTGGGCCACCATGATCAGGATGATCAGGGCCACGGCGATCAGCAGGGCCTTGCTGAGGAAGGCCATGGACTTGGCCTGCTCTTCCTGCTCGCCCGTGAAGTCGATGGTGTAGCCCTCGGGCAGGACCAGCTCCGAGGCCACCACTTGCTTGATCTGGCTGTTGATGGCCGTGGCGTTGTATCCCTCGATGACGTTGGAAGACAGGGTGATGACCCGGTTGAGGTCCTTGCGGTTGATGGAGCCGAAGCTGGAGCTGAGGCTGACCTCGGCCACCGAGGAGATGGGCACCTGGCGCAGCTGGCCCTGGTTGTTGCGGAAGGTGATGCGCTGGTTCATCAGGGTCGAGAGGTCGTAGCGGTGCTCGCTGGCCATGCGGAGCTGGATGGGGTACTCGTCCTCGCCGACCTTGAAGTCCGAGATCTCCTTGCCGAAGAGCGAGGTGCGGATGGTGCTGGCTATCTGCCCGGTCGAGAGGCCGAAGCGGCGGGCCGACTCGCGGTCGATGTGGAGCATCAGCTCGGGCTTGCCCAGCTCGATGTCGAGCTTGAGGCCCTCGATGCCCTCGATGCCCGACCCCTCGACCAGCAGGCTGAGCGAGTCGGACAGGGCCAGGAGCCGGTCGATGTCCTCGCCCTTGAGCTCGATGTTGATGGGGCTGCCCGTGGGCGGGCCGTTGCGCTCCTTGTCCACGATGATCTTCACGCCCGGGTAGGCTCCCAGCAGGGCCTCGGTCAGCTCGGCCTGGATGGCGGCGGTGCTGATCTCGCCCCGGTCCTGGAAGTTCACGAAGTTCACCGTCAGCATGGCCTTGTGCGGGCTGTTGCTCGACGAGAACTCGCCCTCGCGGTTGACCTTGCCCACGGTGGTCAGCACCGACTCCACCACTGGGCGGTACGGCTCTATCAGGCTGTTGACGTCCTGCTCGAGCCTGCGCGTGAGCGAGTCGGAGGCCAGCACGTCGGTGCCGATGGGGTACTCGGCGATGATGTTGATGAAGTTGGGCTCGTTCTCGGGGAAGAAGAGCACGGCCGGCTGGCGGATGCCCATGAGCACGAAGGTGCCCACCAGCATCAGGTTGGTGCCGATGAAGATGTAGGTGGGCCAGCGGCCGCGCAGGCTAAGCTGCACCGTCCGGCGGTAGGCGTCCTCGAGCCAGACCAGCACCACTTCCTGGAACCAGCGGGCGGAGTCGGCCAAGAAGAAGTGGTTGAGCAGCACCAGCACGGCCAGGAAGGCCAGGAGGTTGCCCATGGCGACGCTCCCGCCCAGGAAGGACAGCGCCGCCATGGTGCCCATGACGGCCGCGATGGCGAAGGACTTCCGGGCCGTGGGCTTCTCGCGCTCGGAGCCCTTGCGCACCACCACGCTGGCGAAGACCGGCACGATGACCAGGGCCACCAGCAGCGAGGCCGTCAGCACGACGATCAGGGTGACGGGCAGGATCTTCATGAACTCGCCGATCATGCCCTCCCAGAACACCAGCGGGAAGAAGGCCGCCAGGGTCGTGGCCGTGGACGAGATGATGGGCACGGCTATCTCGCCCACGCCCCGGCGGCAGGCCGTGAGCAGCGGGTAGCCCAGGTCCACGAAGCGGTAGATGTTCTCCACGGCCACGATGGCGTTGTCCACGAGCATCCCCAGGGCCAGGATCAGCGAGAAGAGCACGATCATGTTCAGCGTCTGCCCCATCATGTCCAGCACCAGGAACGAGATGAACATCGACATGGGGATGGCCAGGCCCACCAGAAGGGCGTTGCGCAGGCCCAGGAAGTAGAAGAGCACCAGCACCACGAAGATGACGCCGATGATGATGCTGTTCTCGAGGTTGCTGAGCTGCGAGTTGACCTGCTCCGACTGGTCGCCCGTGATGGTGATGACCAGGTCCTGCGGGATCTTGTCGGTGGCCCGGGCCTCGGCCAGGATCGCGTTGATGGCCGCCGTGGCGATGAGCAGGTTCTCGCCGCTCTTCTTGACCACTTGCAGCGTCACGACCGCCTGGCCGTCGAGCCGGGCGAAGCTCTTGGCCTCGGCGAAGGTCTCGACCACTTCGGCCACGTCGCGCAGGTGGACGATGTTGCCGCTCTCGTGCTTGACCACGATGTCCTTCATCTCCTCCACCGAGGCGAACTCGCCCACGGCCCGGATGGAGCGGCGGGAGCCGCCCAAGAGGATCTCGCCGCCGGAGACGTTGACGTTCTCGGCCGTGATGGCGTTCTCGATGTCGTTGAAGCTCATGTTGAAGGAGTTGAGCTTGTAGGGGTCCACGTTGATCTGCACCTCCTGGTCGTTCAGGCCCTGGATGTCCACCTTCGAGACCTCGGAGACCTTCTCGATCTTGTCCTCGAAGTACTCGGCGTACTCCTTGAGGGTCTCGACGCTGTAGGGCCCCGAAAGGTTGACGTTGAGGATGGGCATGTTCGAGAGGTCGATGTCCGTGACCATGGGGTCGGAGGGCAGGTCGTCGGGCAGCTCGCCCTTGGCCTTGTCCACGGCGTCCTTGACGTCCTGGAGGGCCTCCTCGATGTCGGTGGTGGTGGTGAACTCCACGAAGATCAGGGAGGCGTCCTGGGCCGAGGTGGAGCGGAGCTTGGAGATGCCCTCGATGGACTCGATCTCCTTCTCCAAGGGCCTCGACACCAGGTTCTCGATGTCCTGGGGCGAGTTGCCCGGGTAGGTGGTCTGGACCAGCACCGTCGGGATGGCGATTTCCGGGAAGAGCTCCTTGGGCAGGTTCTGGTAGCTCAACATGCCGAAGACCACGAGCATGGCGGTGACCAGGAAGACCGTGATCTTGTTGGAGAGGGATAGGTTGGTCAGGCCGAACTCGCGGACGATTCCTTCGCCGCCGGCCTCGTTCCCCTGGGGGAGGTTGTCCATATCTGCCATTTTCTTGTTGTTTGCCGTTTGTGGGTGGAACCGCCCAAGCCCCAAGGCGGAGCGTGCGCGGCGCGAAAGTATGTCTTTTTGCCAAGAAAGCGCAGCGCGCTGGGGGGCCCTTCGAAAAGCGGCCCGCCCCCCGAGGCGCGGTTGGCGTCAAGGGGGGCGGGCCTGTGCTTTCGGGGCCGGAGGGAGGCCTCTTAGTAGAGGCTGGCCTCGTGCTCCTCCAGGCTCCTGGGCTGCGGCTCGGCCTCGGAGGCGGGCAGCTCGCAGCTCTCCCAGCGCTTGCCGCCGATGGAGCCGTTGCGCCAGAGGTGGCCCAGGTGGAAGCGCTGGTACCATCCCTCGAAGTCCTTCTCCTTGTAGGACTTGACCTTGGTGCAGTTGCCCTCGGCCTTCTCGAAGACGCGGACGTCGCGGATGTCGAACTCCTGGAGGATGTTCTCGGAGTAGGTGGCCAGCAGCATGGTCGGGCCCACGTAGGCGGAGGCCACCCCGCGGACGGCCTGGGCCACGTGGTGGATCATGTCGGGGTGCAGGCCCATCTCGGGCTCGTCGATGCAGATGAATCCGCCGCGGTTGGGGTTCATCAGGATGGAGAGCAGGCAGAGGTAGCGCAGGGTGCCGTCGGAGATGTGGCTGATGTGGATGGAGCTGTCCAGGCCGTCCTCGTCGAGCATCAGCTCGATGTTGCCCGAGCCGATGAAGTGGAAGTCGAAGCCGCGGAAGCGCCCGTTGACCTTGTTGAGCATCTCGACGATCTTGTAGTACTGGGGCTTGTGGTTGATCTTGATGGTGTTCAGGATCTGGGGCATGTTGCTGCCGTCGGGCAGGAGGCGCTTCTCGGAGGTGGCCTTCATGGCCTTGCGGATGCGGCTGTTGGGCGAGGTGTCGAAGTAGTCATAGACGGCGATGTCGGCGATGGCCGAGCGCAGGGTGGTGAGCGGGTAGTAGCGGTCGGTGTCGAAGACCTTGCCCAGGGTGAGCTCCTGCGGGTCGTAGTCCTTGTAGCGCACCACGGCCTTGTCGTTGGTGAAGGTGCCCTGCTGGGCCTTGAGCTCGCCCTGGCCGTTGTCGAACTCCAGGAAGCAGTAGGTAAGGCCGACCTTGGTGAAGACCCGCTCGGTTACGAAGTAGTTGCCCTGCCCGGGCTTGCGGCTCAGCCCGACGAAGTAGTGGATGTCGTCCTCGAAGTCGTGGCCGTAGCGCTTGATGGACTTGCTCTGGAAGACGAACTCCAGCTCCACGCAGTCGTCGTTGGAGCCTTTGAAGAAGATCTCGTTGATGCCTCCCCAGTTCTCGAGGATGAGCTTCTTGAGGCCCATGCCGGCCACGCCCTCGCAGAGCAGGCGGATGGCCTTGAAGAAGTTGGACTTGCCGGATCCGTTGATGCCGACCACGACGTTGCGGTCGGTGTTCAGGTGGATGGTTTCTTCCTTGAAGCTGAAGAAATTTTTCAGGCGGATGGATTTGATCATAGGGTCTGTGGATTTCTTGTTTTTCGTTCGCGGGCGGGGCGTCGGGCCTGGGTCTGGGAGCTTGGTCGTGGTGGCGTCCAAATTTAGACCAATTTATTCGATAAAAAAACGGGAAAGGCCAATTTGTGGCCAATGGGGCCAATCTTCTCAAAAGCAAACGTTTGCGTAGGGCCGAAGCGCTCGCCTCGGCCCCGCTTTTGGAACGGATTGGAAAAGCGGTCGAAAAATGGCCCTGGCTCAGTCGGCGAAAAGCTCGGCGGCCACGCGGTCTGCCAGGTGCTTGCCGGCGCGGGTCAGGCGCAGCACCCGCCCGCCCGGGAGCAGCTCGAGGTGGCCCCGGCGCAGGTGGGCCTGGGCGTCGGCGAGCAGGCGCGCGCGGGCCTGGGCGCCGAACCCGAGCTCCACCTGGTCCAGGTCGATGCCCCATTGGGTGCGCACGCGGGTCATGACCAGCTCGTTGAGCCGGGCCGCCGGGTCGAGGCGCTCGCCCTCGGCGGGGATCTGCCGGGCCTTCAGGGCGCGGATGTAGCGGGGGTTGTTGCGGACGTTCCACTGGCGGCTGTCGCGGCCGTCGTATGAGTGGGCCGAGGGGCCGACGCCCAGGTAGGGGTCGCCGAGCCAGTAGCTGGAGTTGTGCCGCGAGTGCCAGCCGGGCCGGGCGAAGTTCGAGATCTCGTAGTGCTCGTAGCCGGCCGCGGCCAGGGTGTCGGCCAGGGTGTCGAACTGCCAGAGGCTCTCCTGCTCGTCGATGGGCGTTATCTTGCCGCTGCGCTTCCACCGCTCGAAGGGCGTGCCCTCCTCGTAGGTCAGGTGGTAGGCCGAGACGTGGGGCGCGTCCAGCTCGAGGGCCTGGCGGAGGTTGTCGGTCCAGCGCTGGCGGCCCATGCCGGGCAGGCCGTAGATGAGGTCGATGGAAAGGTTGTCGAAGCCGGCTCGGCGGGCCATTCGGACGGCCTCGACGGCCTGGCGGGCTCCGTGGCGGCGGTGCATGAAGGCCAGGTCCTGGTCGAAGAAGGACTGCGTGCCCAGGCTCAGGCGGTTGACGGGGGTTCGGGCCAGGGCCTCGAGGTAGGCGGGGTCGAGGTCCTCGGGGTTGGCCTCGAGGGTGATCTCGGCGCCGGGGTCCAGGGGGTTGTGCCGGGCCACCTGCTCCACCAGTCGGGCGATGTCGGCCACGGGCAGCAGGCTGGGCGTGCCTCCGCCAAAGTAGATGGTCTTGACGGGGCGGCCGCCGAGGTAGCCTGCGCGCAGCTCGAGCTCGAGCAGCATGGCCTCGACCAGCTCGGCCATGTTGGAGAGCGATGCGGACTTGTGGAAGTCGCAGTAGTGGCAGACCTGCGCGCAGAAGGGGATGTGCAGATAGACTCCGGCCATGCCTCGCGGGTTGGGGCTCACTTCTGGCCGTAGGCCAGGTCGCCGGCGTCGCCCAGGCCGGGCACGATGTAGCCCTTGACGGTGAGCTCGTCGTCCACCTGGCCGGTCCAGATGGTGATGCGGTCGTTGGGCAGGTGCTTGAGCAGGTACTCGATGCCCTCGCGGCTGGCGATGGCCGAGACCAGGTGGGTGTGCTTGGGCTCGCCCCTCTCGCGCAGGGCCTTGTGCGAGAGGACCATGGACGAGCCGGTGGCGAGCATGGGGTCGGTCAGGATGACGACCTTGCCCTCGACCTCGGGCGCGGCCAGGTACTCGAACTGGACGTGGAACTTGCCGCTCTTGGCGTACTTGCGGAAGGCGGAGATGAAGGCGTTCTCGGCGCTGTCGAAGACCGAGAGCATGCCCTGGTGCATGGGCAGGCCGGCCCGCAGGATGGTGGCCAGCACCAGGCCGTCGGCCAGGCGGTCAACGTGGGCCAGGCCCAGGGGGGTCTCCACCTCGTGCTCCTGGTAGGCCAGGGTCTTGCTGATCTCGTAGGCGAAGAGGGCGCCGATGCGCTCGAGGTTCAGGCGGAACCTCATGCTGTCGCGCTGCACCTCGCGGTCGCGGATCTGCGACATGTAGGTGCTCAGGGCCGAGGGTTTCTGGCAGAGGATGTTGACCATCGTTGGGGGGGCGGCTTGGGTTGTTCTGCGCGAATTTAGCAAAATGCGCGGAAATGCTAAGCTCCTAGCCGATAATCGACTGGCCGCGGCGGCCCTGGGGCCTGGGCGGGCCGGGGCTTTGCCGTTCGGCGCGGGCTTGCTATCTTTAGGCGGACCAAACCCTGGCCCCCCCCCAACCCCACCGGCCGACAAGGCCCCCAAAAAACCAACCGCCATGATCCACGAACCACAGCCAGTCCCGGACCACGCCCTGGGCGTCCACCAGTTCCAGGCCACCGACAACCAGGGCCGCGTCCGCCGGCTCTCCGAGTTCCGGGGCAAGGTGCTGCTGGTGGTCAACACCGCCAGCCAGTGCGGCTTCACGCGGCAGTACGCCGGCCTGCAGGCGCTCTACGACAAGTACCACGCCCAGGGCTTCGAGGTGCTGGCCTTCCCCTGCAACCAGTTCAACGGCCAGGAGCCGGGCACGGACGCCGAGATCTCGGACTTCTGCCGCCGCGGCTACGGCGTGGAGTTCCCCATCTTCTCGAAGGTGGAGGTCAACGGCCCCGGGGCGCACCCGCTCTTCGCCTACCTCCAGGAGGCCCTCCCGGGCATGCTGGGCCTGAAGGCCCTCAAGTGGAACTTCACCAAGTTCCTGGTGGACCGGCGCGGCCAGCCCGTCGAGCGCTTCTCGCCCACGACCGTGCCCGAGAAGATCGAGCACCGCGTCGAGGCCCTCCTGCGCGCCTGAGCCCGCGCGCCCCGCCAACCCGTCCCGCAACCCCCAAACCCTCGCCATGAACGAAAACGACAAGAAGACCATCCGCAACGTCTTCGCCTTCGGGCTGCAACGCCCCCCCTACGGCTCCAACACCGACCGCTCGGGCCGGGTGGAGGTCAACGGCATCAGCCTGTACTTCGAGGTCTATGGCCAAGGCCACCCGCTGCTGCTGCTGCACGGCAACAGCGGCTCCATCGAGTCGTTCTACAAGCAGATCTACCCCTTCTCGAAGCACTTCCAGGTCATCGCCATCGACAGCCGGGCCCAGGGCCGCAGCACCGACGGCGACCAGGACATCACCTACCGCCTGATGGCCGAGGACACGGCCCAGCTCGTCCGGGCCCTGGGCCTGGGCCGGGTCCACGTCTTCGGCTGGAGCGACGGCGGCAACATCGCCCTCGAAATGGCCCTGCACCACCGCGACCTGCTCGAGAAGATCGTCGTGCTCAGCGCCAACTTCATCCCCGGGCCGCTGGCCATCTTCGAGCAGATCCTCGACGCCACCCAGCGCGCCCGCTACTCCGACCTGAGCGACGAGGACATCCGCTGGCGCACGCGCCTGTCGCCCCACCCCGAGCGCGACCCGGCCATCTTCGAGAAGATGCGCAAGCTGCTGCTCAACCACCCCAACCTCAGCCTCGACCAGCTCCGCTCCCTCCAGACCCCCGCCCTGGTCATGGCCGCCGACCACGACCTGATCCAGGAGCTGCACACCCTCAAGCTCTTCAACACGCTGCCCAACTCCCAGCTCTGCGTCATCCCCGGCACCTCGCACAGCGCCCTCCAGGAGAAGCCCGAGCTGGTCAACCAGGTCGTCCTGGACTTCCTGAACACCCCCTTCAAGCCCACGGACCGCTTCGGCTACAACGAGTGGTAGCCCGGGCCTTCGAAATGCTTCGGCATTTTCGGGGGCGGGCATTCCCAATCGGATTTGTTTCGTTATATTTAGGCTTCGATAGGCCCTCTCCGAACGCCAGAGAGCGGAGCGGCTCGGAGCGACGCTTCGCGAATCCTCAAATCCTTCGAGAAAATGCAAAACTACCCCAAGGCCAACCTCTACGAGTTCCACAAGATGTTCGAGGAAGACATCCTGATCACCTACAAAGGCCCCTTCGACGAGCACATCCTGTCGGTGATCGGCAAGTACATCGACTCCACCATCGGGGCCAACCCCAAGGCCAGCAAGAAGATATTCTACGTCTTCATGGAGCTGGCCCAGAACATCTCCTACTACTCCGCCGAAGTCAACAGGTTCAAGAGCACCGGCCGCAAGGCCGGCGTCGGCACCCTGGTCATCGCCGAGCACGACGACTACTACTACTTCAGCACCGGCAACATGGTCCGCAACGAGGACATCGGGCCCATCATCGACAAGTGCGAGCACATCAACACCCTGGACCGCGAGGCCCTGCGGCAGTTCAAGCGCGAGCAGCGCAACCTGCCCCCCGGCGAGCGCGGCAACGCCCACATCGGGCTCATCCAGGTGGCCTTGACCTCGGCCAACCCCTTGGACTTCAAGGTAACGCACGTGGACGACGGCAAGTCCTACTTCGCCATCACCATCAAGATCGACAAATAAAGAAAAAACCGAAATACAATGGAAAACCTTTATATAGAAGGAACCCACGGAACCTACTTCGTCCCGACCGTCGATTTCAACGCCAATTCCGGGCGGTGCGAGATTTCGGGCGAGTCGTACCTGGAAAACACCCGAAAGTTCTACGAACCTCTCCTGCAATGGATTGAGACCTTCGTCGAGGAGGAGAGCAAGCCCATTTATTTCAACATCAAGCTCACCTACTTCAACACCAGCTCCTCGAGGGCGCTGCTCGACATGCTGAACCTCCTCAAGGAGTACGAAGACCGCGGGGGGCAGGTCCGGGTCAACTGGTACCACAACGTGGACGACGACGACATGATCGAGGAGATCGAGGACTACATCCTCGACACCGGCCTCGACATCAAGATGAAGCCCATGTGAGCCCCCCCGCGGCCGGCACGTTTGGCGGTTCGGAGCCTTTTCGCTACTTTCGCGGCCACAACGCCGAACGCTAATCGCCAGGGGACCGAAAGTCCCCTGTTTTATTGATGCCCCATGATAGACAAGCAGACCCTCATCGACATACTGGCCCCCAGGCTGCAAGAGACCCCCGAGCTGTTCCTGGTCGAGGTCAAGGTCTCCAAGGCCAACAAGATCACCGTCCTGGTGGACAGCCTCAAGGGCCTGGCCGTGAGCGACTGCATCAGCCTGAGCCGCCACCTGGAGCAGCACCTGGACCGCGAGAAGGAGGACTTCGAGCTCGAGGTCTCCTCGCCCGGGGCCACCGAGCCCCTGGCCCTGCCCCAGCAATACACCAAGAACCTGGGCCGCGAGCTCAAGGCCACGACCCTCGACGGGACCGTCCTCCAGGGGACCCTGCACGCCGCCGACGCCGAGGGCTTCTCCCTCATGCCCAAGCCGAAGAAGGCCACCAAGTCCGCCCCCGCCGCCGAGCCCGAGCCCATCCGCCTGGCCTACGCGCAGGTCAAGCAGGCCAAGGTCGTCCTCAAGTTCTAAGCCCTGGGCCTCCCGGCCACGGGCGCCCCCCCATTGTTCCAACGATTCCAATCCGCGCAAAAAAATGGCCAAGAAGAAAGAAACCACAAGCCTGATCGACACCTTCTCCGAGTTCAAGGAGAACAAGAACATCGACAGGGCAACCATGATGAGCGTCCTGGAGGGCGTCTTCAAGAGCACGCTCGAGAAGCAGTACGAGACCTCCGACAACTTCGACATCATCATCAACATCGACAAGGGCGACTTCGAGATCTGGAGAAACCGCGAAGTGGTGGCCGACGAGGACTACGACCCCAAGCTCAACAACAACCAGATACCCCTGAGCCAGGCCCTGGCGATCGACCCCGACTACGAGGTCGGCGAGGAGGTCACCGACGAGGTCAAGCTGGCCGACTTCGGCCGGCGCACCATCCTCTCGCTCCGGCAGAACCTCAACGCCAAGATCATGGAGATGGAGAAGGAGAGCCTCTACATGAAGTACGCCGGCCGCGTCGGCGAGGTGGTCAGCGGCGAGGTTTACCAGATCTGGAAGCGCGAGGTCCTGGTCCTGGACGACGAGGAGAACGAGCTCATCCTGCCCAAGGGCGAGCAGATCCCGTCCGACTTCTTCCGCAAGGGCGACACCGTCCGGGCCGTGGTCCTGAACGTCGAGATGCGCAACAACACGCCCATCATCACGCTCTCGCGGCGCTCGCCCCTGTTCCTGGAGCGGCTCTTCGAGATGGAGGTCCCCGAGATCTTCGACGGCCTGATCACCATCAAGAAGATCGTCCGCGAGGCCGGGCAGCGCGCCAAGGTGGCCGTCGAGTCCTACGACGAGCGGGTCGATCCGGTGGGCGCCTGCGTGGGCATGAAAGGCTCGCGCATCCACGGCATCGTCCGCGAGCTCAAGAACGAGAACATCGACGTGATCAACTACACCAACAACCCCGAGCTGTTCATCACCCGCGCCCTCAACCCCGCGAAGGTCACCTACATCAAGATCTACGAGGAGGAGAAGCGCGCCGACGTGTTCCTGGCCCCCGAGGAGGTCTCCAAGGCCATCGGCAAGGGAGGCCTCAACATCCGCCTGGCCAGCCTGCTCACCGACTACGAGATCGACGTCTATCGCGACGACGCCCAGAACGAGGAGGAGGACGTCAGCATCTCCGAGTTCAGCGACGAGCTCGAGGCCTGGGTCATCGAGGAGTTCAAGAAGATCGGCTGCGACACCGCCAAGAGCGCCCTGGCCGTCAGCGTGGCCGACCTGGTCCGCCGGACGGACCTGGAGGAGGAGACCATCCTCGAGGCCCTCGAGATTTTCCGCCGCGAATTCGAGTGACACAAGCCCTGGGGGCCTGGCCAGGCACGCTGGCCGGGCCCCTCTTCGCTTTTCTCAAACAAAAATTGTGATTTGCGCCAAAAAAGTTACAATTTCGCGAACCAGCGGGACGCGCGCCCACGGACCCGGCGCCGCCCGCCTCCTGCCCCAGCCCCTGTCCTTTTCACAAGAACAAAACCCCCGTCAGCCACAACCAGGCAGCCTGCCGCGGACATCCCGGTCCGACCCCTTCCCGGCAAAACTTTTTCAGAACCCCTATGGCAAACCCCAAACGACTCAGCAAGGTAGCAAGAGACCTCAACGTGGGCATCTCCACACTCTTGGATTTCCTCGAGAAGCACCACAAGATCACCCTCGACAGCAACCCCAACACCAAGGTTGACTTCGAGGTTTGCCAGCTCCTGGAAGCCGAGTTCATCAAAGACAAATCCATAAAGCAGAAATCGGAAAAGCCAGCCAAAGAAAAAAGCCAACCCGAGAGAAACAGCCCCCATGCGAGGAATGAGCACGAAAATCACAACGCCGACAAAAGAAATGTCGGCAAAAGTGAAACCGTGGACTTTCCCGCCCGCAAGAACACCGGGCTAGTCGTCAAGGACCAGCTCGCCATCACCAAGGAGAAGGGACAGTACGTCGTCAGCAAGCCCGAGGTCGTCGAAAAGCCCGAGGTCGTCCAGAGCAAGCCTGAGCTCGAAATGCCGCAGGCCCCGGCCCCGGAGCCCGCGACGCCCCAAGCCAAGCCCGAGCCCAAGCCCGAGCTGGCCAAGCCCATGCCCGAGCCCCAGGCCAAGGCCGATGCTCAAAAAGCCAAGGAAGAGGCGCCCCTGGGAAAACAGGTCGAGAAGGAGCCCGAGCGCAGGCCCACCCCGCCCGAGAAAACCGAGCCCGTCCGGGAGGTGGCAGAGCCCGCCGCAACCAGGGCTGTTGAGAAAAAGCAGCCCGACGCGGTCCGAACGGACAGGCAAAAGCCCAAGGAGGAACCGCCCATAGCCCAAAAAGAAGAAAACCAAAACAGTCCATTGGTGCAAAACGAATCCTCCGAGGAAATCTTCAAGACCAACGTCAAGAAGCTGAGCGGCCCAACCATCGTGGGCATGATCGACCTGCCCGTCAAGCGCGACAAGAAGAAGACCGTGGCCGACCCCAAGAAGGCCGCCGCGCCAGGAGCCCCGGGCACCTCCAAGCGCAAGAAGCGCAAGCGCATCAACAAGCCCCTGCCCGCCGGCGTGGAGGCCAAGGATGCCAACGCCAACGCCAACGCGAACCCCTCCGCCAACAACAACCCCAACCCCAACCGGGACCCCAACCGCGAACGCCGGGGGCCCGCCCCGGGACGGCCCCCCGGATCGGGACCCAACCCGCAGAACCGCGACCGCCGCGGCCCGGCGGCGCCCGGCACCGGCAGCGGGCCCACCGGGGGGCCCAGCAGCGCCAACGCCAACAACAAGAAGAAGCCCAACCCTGTCAAGAAGGTCGAGGTCAACGAGGAGGACGTGCAGAAGCAGATCAAGGAGACCCTGGCCAGGCTCTCGCACTCCAACAGCAGCAAGGCCGGGTCCAAGATCCGCAAGAAGGTCAAGCGGGAGCAGGAGGACAAGCGCCGCCTCATCGAGGCCGAAATCAGCGAGAAGGAGAGCCGCACCATCAAGGTCACCGAGTTCGTATCCGTCAGCGAGCTGGCCTCCATGATGGGCGTTGACGCCACCAAGCTCATCTCCATCTGCATGAGCCTCGGCCTATTCGTCTCCATCAACCAGCGCCTCGACGCCGAGACCATCTCCCTGCTGGCCGAGGAGTTCAACTACGAGGTGGACTTCGTCTCCGTGGAGCTCCAGGAGGCCATCGCCGAGGTCGAGGACAAGCCCGAGGACCTCTCGCCCCGCTCGCCCATCGTCACCGTCATGGGCCACGTGGACCACGGCAAGACCTCCCTGCTCGACCACATCCGCAAGGCCAACGTCATCGCCGGCGAGGCGGGCGGCATCACCCAGCACATCGGCGCCTACAGCGTCAAGCTCGATTCCGGACAGACCATCACCTTCCTCGACACCCCCGGCCACCAGGCCTTCACCGCCATGCGCGCCCGCGGCGCCCAGGTCACCGACGTGGCCATCATCGTGGTCTCCGCCGACGACAGCGTCATGCCCCAGACCATCGAGGCCATCAACCACGCCCAGGCCGCCGGCGTGCCCATCATCTTCGCCATCAACAAGATCGACAAGCCTGGCGCCAACCCCACCAAGATCAAGGAGGAGCTCGCCAACATGAACCTCCTGGTCGAGGAATGGGGCGGCAAGTACCAGTCGCAGGACATCTCCGCCAAGAAGGGGATCAACATCAACGAACTGCTCGAAAAGGTCCTCCTCGAGGCCGAGATGCTCGACCTCAAGGCCAACCCCATCCGCAAGGCCACCGGAACCGTCATCGAGGCTTCCCTCGACAAGGGCCGCGGCTATTCCACCACCGTCCTGGTCCAGAACGGGACCCTGCGCATCGGCGACGTCTTCCTGGCCGGAAGCCACGCCGGCCGCGTCAAGGCCATGTTCGACGAGCGCGACAAGCCCCTCAAGGAGGCCGGCCCGTCCAGGCCCGTCCTCGTGCTGGGCCTCAACGGTGCTCCGCAGGCTGGCGATTCCTTCAACGTCATGGAAAGCGAGCGCGAGGCCCGCGACCTGGCCAACAAGCGCGAGCAGCTCCAGCGCGAGCAGACCCTCCGCACCCAGAAGCACATCACCCTCGACGAGATCGGGCGGCGCATCGCCATTGGCAACTTCCAGGAGCTCAACCTCATCGTCAAAGGCGACGTGGACGGCTCCATCGAGGCCCTGGCCGACTCGCTCATCAAGCTCTCCACCCGCGAGATACAGGTCAACATCATCCACAAGGCCGTCGGGCAGATTTCGGAGGCCGACATCATGCTGGCCACCGCCTCCAACGCCATCATCGTCGGATTCCAGGTGCGCCCCTCGCTGGGCGCCCGCAAGCTGGCCGACAAGGAAGGCATCGACATCCGCCTCTATTCCATCATCTACGACGCCATCAGCGAGATCAAGGACGCCATGGAAGGCATGCTCTCGCCCGAGATCAAGGAGGAAATCAGCGGAACCGCGGAAATCATCCAGGTCTTCCGCATCTCCAAGGTCGGCACCGTGGCCGGCTGCATCGTCCGCGACGGCAAGATCGCCCGCGGCACCAGGGTGCGCGTCATCCGCGACGGCATCGTCGTCTATGATGGCAACCTCGGCTCGCTCAAGCGGCACAAGGACGACGCCAAGGAAGTGGCCACCGGTTTCGAGTGCGGCCTGAACATCGACCGTTTCAACGACATCAAGCTGGGCGACTTCATCGAGGCCTACAAGCAGGTCGAGGTCAAGCGGACCCTGAGCTGAACCGCCCCTGCGCCTACGCGCGAAAAGCTGACGGCCCTCTCCCCCGAAAAGGAGAGGGCCGTCCTTTTTGGGCCGGGCGGGCCGCGCGGCCGAGGCTGCTAGGGCCGGAGGCTGTTCCAAAGGGCCTCGGCCACGACCAGGTCGGAGGCCGTGGTGATCTTGATGTTCTCGGGGTTGCCGGGGCAGAGGTGGACGGCGTGGCCCGCGGCCTCGAAGACGCTGGCGTCGTCCGTGAACAGGGGCGAGTAGGGGCGCTCGTAGGCCCGCTTCAGGGCCTGGGCGTCGAAAACCTGCGGCGTCTGCACCAGCCGGAACTCGGCCCGCGCCACGGCGCGGCTGCCTCCGTCGGCCGAGACCTGCCGCAGCGACTCCACCGCCGGCAGGACCGGAATGGCCGCCCCGTGGCGCCCGGCAAGCTCGAAGGCCGCCTCGATGGTGGCGCGGCTCACCAGGGGCCTGACCCCGTCGTGGATGGCCACCAGGCCCGGGCCAATGGCCTCCAGGCCGTTGCGCACCGAGTGGAAGCGCTCGGCGCCGCCGGGCAGGAGCCGGTGCGGCAGCGCGAACTGGTGCTGCTCGCAAAGCTGCCGCCAGTAGTCGAAATGGCCCTCGGGCAAGACCAGCGCCAGGGGCATCCGCGGCCAGTGCTGGGCGAAGGCCTCCAGGCTGCGCATCAGGATGGGCCTGCCGGCCAGGGGCAGGAACTGCTTGGGCAGGGGGGCGCCCATGCGCAGCCCGGCTCCGCCGGCCACCACCAGGGCTTGCCAGGCAGGGCGGGCGGCCGTCATGGCCTGGGGGCGTTGCCTTGTTCGCGGAGCTGCTCCTGCAACTGCCGTATCTGCCGCTGGTAGGCCAGCTCGCGGGTCTCGAACTCTCCGAGGTTCTGCCGCAGCGCTTCTTCCAGGGCCTTGACCTGCTCCAGGTTCTTGACGAAGCCCACGAAGCGGCTTTGGCTGCCGTACTTCTGCTCGATGACCGACAGGCCGATGGTCGCGACGCTGCCGTCCTTGGTCTTGATGGGCATCTCGCGCAGGCGGCCGATGACGCGCTTCTCGCCGGTGCTCATGAACCGCAGGATGTGCGAGTCGTGCTCGGCGGCCTCGCGGTTGGGCATGAGCAGGTTGACGCTTCGGCCGACGACCTCGTCCTCGGCGTAGCCCCAGAGGGCCTGGGCGGCGGGGTTGAAGAACTTGATGATGCCCTTCTCGTCGATGACGATGACCCCGTCGAGGCTTTCCTCGAGGATCTGGCGGCTGCCCATCTGCTCCTCGATCTGCCGGATCTTCTCGTCGTTGAGGGCCTCCAGGCGGGCTATCTGGGTCTGGAGCTGGTCCTCGCGGCTTTCGAGGCGGGTCTTGAGGTCCTCGAGCTGGTCGATCTTGTCTTGCAGCTCGGCCTCGCGGCGAAAGGCGTCCTCCTGGGTGGCGCGCATCTCCTCGAGGTTCTGGCGCATCTCCTCCTCGTGCGAGATGAGCTCCTCGGCCTGCATCCGGGCGCGTTCGAGCAGCTCGCGGTTCTTGGCGTTGGTCTTGACCGAGGCCATGGTGACGCCGACGCTCTCGGCTATCTTCTCGATGAGCTGGATCTCGTAGTCCTCGAAGGGGGCGAAGGAGGCCATTTCGAGGATGCCCTGGATCTTGCCCTCGGCCACCAGGGGCACGATCAGGATGGTGTTGGGCGTGGCCTGCCCCAGGCCGGAGGTGATCTCGATGTAGTTCTCCGGGATTTCCGTCAGGTGGATGGTCTTCTTTTCGAGGGCGCAGGTGCCCACCAGGCCCTCGCCGATGTCGATGCGCTTGGTCAGGAACTTCTTGCGGTCGTAGGCGTAGGCGGCCAGGAGCTGGAGGTGGTGGTCGTTGGCTTCCTCGTCGTTGAGCAGGAACAGCCCGCCTTGGTTGGCGCCCATGTAATCGACCAGGTTGGTGATCACGTCGTCGGCCAGTTGGGCCAGGTCGTTGCTGTTGCGGCGGAGGATCTCGCCGAACTTGGCCACGCCCTCCGAGGCGATCTGCCGCTGGCTGTCCTCGATCTTCCGTCGGATTTCCTCCTGCTGGGCCTCCATGAGGCTGCGGCGCATGTGGACCAGCGAGTTGCCGAGCACGTCCTGCCCGCTCAGGGGCTCGTAGTGGCTCTCGTACTGCCCCCGGCCGATCTCCTCGGCGAACAGCGCGGTCTTCTTGATGCCCCGGATCAGGTCGTTGAGGACGCTGGCGATGTGCCCCACCTCGTCGTTGATCTTGACGTGGGCCACCTCGGGCAGCTCGCCCCGGCCCAGGCGCGCCACCATGTCGCTGAGCATGTTCACGGGCTTGGTGATCAGGTTGGCGATGAACAGGGCGATGACCACCGACAGGGCCATGCCCGCCACCAGCGAGAGGTTGACCTCCAGGAGCGACTGGAAGCTCAGGGCCGCCGATTCGTCGAGGTTGTTGGCCAGGATGCTCTCCACCACGGCCTTGCGGATGTCCAGGATGCGGATCATGGCCAGCGAGCGCTCGGTGACGTAGAGCCGGAGCTGCTCGATCTGCTCGGCCAGGCTCTGGGCCTTCTGCCTCTGCCAGTCGGTCCAGGTCTCGGGCGACTCGGGCGGGAAGTTGCCCGAGCCGTCGTCCAGCCGGGCCAGGGTCTCCGCGTCGGGGAAGGCCTTGCCCTCCAGCACCATCAGCTCGTACTTGAGGTGGTACATCTTCTCGAAGGCCGGGACCACGTAGTTGTTGTAGATGTTGGCCACCTCCACGCCCGCCGAATAGACCTTCTGGTACGAGGTGTCCGCCTTCTGCTCGTCCGAGAGCGCCTCCTTGAGCTTGTCGGTCTGGTCGTTCACGAAGATGACCTGGAACAGGTGCTCGTCCCACCAGTGCAGGAAGGCCTCCTCGCTCTGGGCCGTTATCAGCTCGTACATCAGGTGCATGTCCGAGCGGATGAAGTACTTGGCCTCCAGGATGGCCTCCGACTTGGCCAGGCTGCCCACCATCGCGACCTCCTTCTCGTCCAGTTTCAGCAGCACGTAGTTCTGCCGGACGCCCAGCGCCAGCAGGATCAGCAGCACGCCCGCGAAGCCGAACAGCAGCTTGTAGCGTATGGGCAGGTTGTAGAAATACGTCTTGATCATCTTGTTGGCCGTCAGCTTTGAGGGGTTTTTTCGATGGCCTTAAAGGTAAGCATTTTTCGACATGCCAAGGCCCCCGCGCCCGCCCGCGTGCCCAGGCTGCCTTTCCTTTTTCGGTTTCTGCCGAAATTTCGGTTCCTTCGCGGGGGCCTGTGCCTGCTTTTCCATCCTCCCCATCCTTGCCCGAAATGCGCGACCCCAAGCTCTCCAACCCCGAACTCGGGCGGCCCGGCCTCGAACAGTACGCCCTGCTGCCCACCCTGCCCCTGGCCCTGGTGCTCGACAACCTCCGCAGCGGCCACAACGTCGGCTCCGCCTTCCGGACCGCCGACGCCTTCCGCCTCCGGCGCCTGCTGCTCTGCGGGTTCACGCCCACCCCGCCCCACAAGGAAATCCGCAAGACCGCCCTGGGCGCAACCGACACCGTGCCCTGGACCTCCATCCCCCAGACCACCCAGGCCGTCGAGCGACTGCGCGCCGAAGGCTACACCGTCCTGGCCTTCGAGCAGACCCAGGCCGCCACGTCCCTGCGCGACTTCCGCCCCGAGCCGGGCCGGCCCTACGCCTTCGTCTTCGGCAACGAGATCAACGGCGTGGACCAGGAGGTCGTGGACCTCTGCCACGGATGCCTCGAGATCCCCCAGTTCGGCACCAAGCATTCCCTCAACGTCTCCGTGGCCATCGGCATGGCCATCTGGCACTACGCCCTGGCCGCGGGCCTGGACCAGCTCGACACGCCGGGCGAAACCCCAAAACCCCAAGACCCATGAAGCCCCTCCGCAAGGCCCTCGCCCTGGCCGCCCTCCTCCTGGGCCTGGCCTGGCCCGACGCCCACGCCCAGATCTTCCGCGGCGCCCTGACCCTAGGCCTCAACTCCGCCCAGATCGACGGAGACCTCAACAGCGGGTTCAACAAGGTCGGCGCGCTGGCTGGCCTGGCCCTGCGCACCCGCTTCGACTCGAAGGCCCAGCTCGCCCTGGGGCTGCACTACATCGCCAAGGGAAACCGCATCCCTTCCGACCCCGACCTGGGCACCTCCGAGCTCAAGACCCGGCTCGACTACGTCGAACTGCCCCTGCTCCTGCACTACGACATGGCCAACCGCTTCAACTTCCACCTCGGGGCCGGCGTGGCCCTCCTGCTCAAGGCCACCGCCAAGGAAAACGGAGAGGTCTTCCCCGACAGGGATCTGTTCTACAAGACCTTCGACTTCACGGCCATTGGCGGCGTCGGCTACGAGTGGACCGACCGTGTCGAGTCCTTCATCCGCTGGGCCTACTCCGTGCCCGCCATCACCACCGAAGTTACCTCGCGGCGCAACCACACCCTGGCCTTCGGGCTGCATTACGCCTTCTGATACCCAGTCGCTTTCAAAGGCCAAACCCCCGAACCACCAGACATAACATCAAGAAACCCTTGCCAACCATAAGATTCCTTGACCAATAAGGCAATAAGTTTGTAAGTAATACTTGAGCGCGGTCTAAAAAGGTCATTTCAACAATTCCTTTTCAAAAGCTACCATTGATTATCAATAGGTTACAAGTAGTATAGATGCAAATAAGAAATTATTGGTTCTTTATAGGAGCGGGTGGGTGGCGGAAAAAGGATTGATTCGGGCAAAAGCAAGTTTTCCGGTCAAGACGCACCTGCTGTTCCTCAACAGCGCGCGCGCAGCATACCGCCCACCAGATCTAAAAAAACGCCAAGTCGCTTGTTTTTCCAAAGTACAGTTTGTATCTTTAGGCATCTAAGGCATCGTCAATTCCCCGCCCCCCCCCCAAAGCCGGCAGCCAAACTTCCCAAACCTGCCGATTCGAATTTTGGCGGATTGGCGGGGCTTCTGGGAGGCGCATAAAATTCGTGCTTGCACAATTGTGCTTTTGGGTGGGAATTGAGGAGGGTGGAAGTAATAACGTTATGTTCAATAAAAATTCACATTTCCTTATAAACAAAAATTGATGAAAAATATCTAATTTAGTGCAAAATCATTATATTTGAACCGTAAAATAATGAATAAAATATATGTCAATATTTCAAAAATCAGTAGTAAATAAATATCTTAAAAACCTTGATGAATTAACATTAAATCAAGCGTATGAAAGATTTACTAAATTTTACGGAAATAAACTTCGTTTGATGAATATTGTTACATTAAAAGAAGAAAATTATCAAGAAGGATTTTTAAGAGAGATTTTTGTAAATGTTTTAGGTTACACAATTAGCCCAGACTTAGATTTCAATCTAACCACGGAATATAAAAATCAAACAGACAGCAAAAAGGCAGACGGAGCAATTCTAAAAGACGGACAAGCCATTGGAGTAATTGAATTAAAATCAACTAAAACTGCATTTATTGAAAGTATAACAAATCAAGCGTTTAATTATAAACATAACCAGCCGAATTGTAGATATGTAATAACTTCAAATTTTCATCATTTACGATTTTATATTGATCATTCTACTGAATTTGAAGAATTTGATTTATTTGAACTAACAATTGAAGAATTTAAAAAATTTTATTTGTTTTTAAGTAAAGAATGTATTTTCAATGACATTCCATTAAAACTCAAAGAAGAAACAAAATTTCACGAAGAAAATATTACAGATAAATTTTATAACGACTACAAGCAATTTAGAGATAAATTTTTTCATAATCTTGTTAAAAACAATCCTCAATATGACAAATTAACGCTATTTAAGAAAACTCAAAAACTACTTGACCGTTTCATTTTTATTTGGTTTGCAGAAGATTGCGGATTAGTAGCACCAAATTTAATTGCAAGCACAATTCAGAAATGGAAAGTTTTGTTACAAGCAGATGAATATTTTTCTTTGTTTAGTAGATTTCAGAAAGCATTTCATTATTTGAATGTTGGTTATACATTTCAAAATACAGTTTATCCATCTTTTAACGGTGGTCTTTTTAAACAAGATGAAATAATTGATAATATCAATTTAAAACTCGACGACGATATTTTAATTAATGATTGTTTGAAAATTTCATCTTATGATTTCAATACAGATTTAGACATCAATATTTTAGGACATATATTTGAACATTCATTAAATGAAATTGAAGAGATTACATCTGAATTAAAAAGTGAAGCGTTTGAAAAATCAAAAACAAAACGTAAAAAAGAAGGCATTTTTTATACCCCCAAATATATTACTAATTACATTATTGAAAATACAATAGGCAATATTTGTTACGACAAAAAAGCTGAATTACAAATTGTTGATATTGAGATTAACGAAACATATTTAAAAAACGATAAAATCACTAAACAAGGAAAAGAGCTTTATACAAAATTACAAGAATACAAAAAATGGTTATTGACGTTGAAAATTCTTGACCCTGCATGCGGTAGCGGAGCTTTTTTAAATGCCGCATTAGATTTTTTAATTAACGAACATCATCAAATTGATGATTTAATAAGCGATTTGACAGGTGACAAAATGCGAATTTTTGACACCGATAAAAGTATTTTGGAAAACAATATTTTTGGAGTGGACATAAACGAAGAAAGTGTAGAAATTACAAAACTTTCACTTTGGTTACGAACAGCCCGAAAAGACAGAACATTATCAGATTTAAACAGCAATATTAAATGTGGAAATTCTTTAATTGATAAACAAGAAATTGCAGGAGAAAAAGCTTTTAATTGGAACAACGAATTTCCCGAAATTATGCAAAATGGTGGTTTTGACGTTGTCATTGGAAATCCACCTTATGTTGCAAGTCGTAGTATTTCAGAAAGTGAAAAAGAATTTTATTATCAAAATTATAAAAGTGCAATTTATCAAATAAATTTATACCTTTTATTTTTTGAAAAAACAATAAACCTAACCCAATCAAGTGGTTTATGCTCAATGATAATTCCAAATACTTGGCTTGTAAATAGAACTTTAAATTTATTCAGAGAATATGTAATAAATAATTTTTCGTTACTTCAAATTGTTGATTTAACAAAAACAAATGTTTTTCAAGACGCAGTTGTATTACCTGTAATCTATGTAATTAAACACGGAAAAACTCAAAATTTATCAATAAGAGAATTTTCAGATTTCAAATTTTCAGAAAAAAATAATTTAAATATAACCGATTTAATACGAGATAATTATTTAATAAATGTTCTATTCCTTAAAGATGTGATTTGGCTGTAATGTGTTGTAATTCTTGTAGGTTTCGAATGTGTTTCTGTGCCTTGGATATGCTCC
>JAIFMG010000079.1 GCA_020048645.1 Bacteroidota bacterium
ATATGTTTTATAAAAAAAACGATGATTTTGTACTTGATACTTTGTTAAATCAACTTTGCTCCATGGAAATAGTTTTTAGACTGGACTCAAACTTATTACCTTATTTTGACCCATGAATTGGCAAGGTATAACGCCAAGTTGCCATCCAAGGTGATAGACTGCGTTGAAACGTCTTTGTTTTCGCATTGAACCCCTACGGGGTTCTGGTTCGCGGTGGTTCTTTGCTCGCCCGGATTTCATCCGGGGCTATTCGGATTCAATCCCAGCGCGATCGGGAGAGCAGTCGGATTTTGTCGGACGCTTTTGCTTGGTGTATCGCCAAAGGAAGCAGCTTGGAATTGTGCCAGCTTGCTTTCAAAAGTATTGGATCCGCTGGCAAAGCAGCTCGTTTCCAGTCGGTCGAACCCTTTCGGGATTGACAGTCCGACCTACTTGGAAACTGGCGGTCTGGATATTCCACCATCGAACTCGACTCGCTACTTGCAGACCAGCGCATGGAACGGCGGCTCGTTTGAAGTCCATCGGTTGGTGGAGCGGTAGGACGGGGCAGGGCTAGGCTTTGGCGGGGATCAGGTAGGTTCGTGGGGCAGGGTTTCCATGCGTTCGGGCCATCCGGGAGGATGCCCTCGGGAGGGCGGGGCGTGGGCGCGAACGTTTCCGAGGAGGGGCATTTTTTGCATTTCCACGCGAAGCTCCCTATCTTTCGAGGCGCCAAGGGCATGAGGAGAGCTTTTTCCTTCGCCTATGTCCTTAATTTAAAGCCCATTCGCCTCCCAACGCACATGAACTTACCGCATAGCCCCTTGGCCTTGGAGAGAGGCCGAACCAGACGTCGCCCGCTGGAGGACGATTCTTGTGCCCGCCGGTCGGGCCTGGGCGAAGTCCGTTGGCGTCCTTGCCCGTCAGGAGAGGGATTTCCTCGCTTCGCGGCCGCCTTGCCCGTGCCGCTTCCTCGGGCCGAAG
The DNA here is from genome assembly GCA_020048645.1 of Bacteroidota bacterium. Classification (GTDB taxonomy): domain Bacteria; phylum Bacteroidota; class Bacteroidia; order Bacteroidales; family UBA6013; genus UBA6013. The sequence continues at coordinate 964 of JAIFMG010000079.1, forward strand.
CCACGGGCTGCCCGGCGCCCGAGCTGTTCCTGCGGCTGCGCTTCTCGGCCCGCGAGGCTGTGGTCGTGTGGCTGGCTCCGGCCGGGCCCGCTTCGCCAGCGGAAACGGCCTCGCTCGGCGCCGGGCTGCGCGGGTTGGGCTTGCCGGCAAGGCCGTCCGTGGCCGCGATGCTGGAGCCTGCCCTGGCGGAGCTTGCGCTTGCGACAAGGCGGGCCATGCCGCCAGCGCTGCGGCGCCTGGCCCGGCGGGCGGACGAGCGCGAGCTGGCGATGCTGCTGGCGATGCTGCTGATGCTGGCCTCGGGCCTTCCGGCGCTGGGCCAGGCTTCGGGCCTGGGCACCTCGAAGGTAACGAACTACCCGACCTCGGTCTATGGCGCGGCCACGCAGAACTGGGCGGCCGCGCAGGGCGCCGGGGGCGAGATGTACTTCGCCAACAACGACGGCCTGCTGCGCTTCGACGGCCTGAACTGGGACCTGCTTCCGCTGGGGACCATCTCGCCGCCGCGCTCGGTCTTGAGCGACAGCCTGGGGCGGGTCTTCGTGGGCATGAGCAACGATTTCGGGCAGATGGTCTTCCGCGAGGGCGAGCTGCCGCGGTTCGAGAGTCTGCGGCACCTTCTGCCGCCGGGCCTGGGCGAGTTCGACGACGTGTGGCGCATCCACGCGCTGGCCGAGGGCGTGGTGTTCCAGTGCTACGACTACTTCTTCGTGTATTCGGAAGGCAAGGTCGAGGTCCATAGGCCGCGCAGCCGCTTCCACTACTCCTTCGTGGTGGCGGGCCGGCTGGTGCTGCACGAGCCGGGCTTGGGCCTTTTCGTATGGGAAGGCGGCGGCACGCGGCTGCTTCCGTGGTCGGGGGGCCTGGCCGACGAGGAAGTGGTGGGCCTGCATGGCCTTGGCCCCGACAGCTTGCTGGTCTGCACGGCCTCGCGGGGGCTTTTCACGGGCTCGGCGGCAGGCCTTCTGCCCTTCGAGTCGGAGGCGAGCGCGTTCTTGCGCCAGCACAAGCTGTTCAGCACCAGCGCCTTGTCGGACGGGGGCTGGGCCTTCGGGACGATCCTGGGGGGCGTGGTGCTGTCCGACGAGCAGGGGCGGGTCGAGCAGCGGGTGGGCAGCGTGGGCGGGCTCCAGAGCAACACGGTGCTCTCGCTGCTCGAAGACCGGGAGGGCAACCTCTGGGCGGGCCTGGACAACGGGATCGACTACCTGGAGGCTCGCTCGCCCCTGCGCTACCTCCGGGGCTTCGACGGGCTGGTGACGGGCTACGCCAGCCACCGCCTGGGCGAGCAGTTCTACTTTGGCACGAACCAGGGACTTTACCGTCTGGACGCCAACGACTTGCGCTTCAATGGCAGGGGGATGGAGCTGGTGGAGGGCACGCAGGGCCAGGTCTGGTGGCTGGGGCAGGTCGATGGGCAGTTGCTTTGCGGGCACCATACGGGCGGCTGGCTGGTGGAGGGCGGGCGGGCGCGCCGGGTGGACAGCCTGGAAGGCGCGTGGTGCTACATCGGCCTGGCGGGCCACCCGGACGTGCTGCTGGGCGGGCATTACCAAGGGCTCTCGCTGCTGCGGCGGGGCCCCGACGGCTGGCGGCTGGAGCGGCGCCTGCCGGGCTTCGACGAGTCGAGCCGGTACCTGGCGCAGGACGCCGACGGGTCGATCTGGGTGAGCCACGGGGCGCTGGGCGTGTTCCGGCTGGTCCTGTCCGAGAAGCTGGACAGCGTGGTGGAGGCCAGGCAGTTCGACGGGCGGCACGGCCTGCCCAGCGGGCAGAGCAACATCCTGTTCGTGCTGGATGGGCAGATCCTGGTCTCGACGGTGGCGGGCATCTACCGCCCCGACGCGGCGGCCCGGCGCTTCGTGGCGGCGCCGGAGCTGGATTCGCTCTTCGGCCTTAGGGGCCGCCTGAAAGTGGTGAGCACCGACCCTCGGGGCAACGTCTGGTTCATCGACGGGTCGGAGGCCGGCGTGCTGCGGCTCAACGAGGACCGGAGCCGGACGCTGATACGGGCTCCCTTCGCGCCCTTGCGGGGCAGTTTCGTGAACGAGTTCGAGTCGATCCACGCCTACGACAGCCAGAGCGTGCTGTTCGGGACCAAGAGCGGCTTCGCGCACTACTGGTCTGGGCGGCCGATGTCCTACGCGTCGGACTACCGGGCCTTCGTCCGGCGGGTGGAGCTTCCGGGCCTGGACTTGGTGGTCCATTGGCCCACGGACAGCCTGGGCGCGCGTTACGCGTTCGCCTACGGCGACGAGGGCCTTCGGTTCGTGTTCTCGGCCATCGACTACACCTCGCCGGATCGGCTGGAGTTCAGCTACCTGCTGGAGGGCTTCTCGGACGCGTGGTCGAGCTGGGGCCGGAGCGCCGCGCTGGACGTCAAGAACCTGGGGCCGGGTAGCTACCGGCTGCGGGTTCGGGCGCGCAACCAGTTCGGGGCGGAGAGCCAGGAGGGGGGCTTCTCGTTCCGGATACTGCCTCCGTGGTACCGGACGGCCTGGGCCTACGCCTTTTACGGGATGCTGTCGCTGGCCCTTGCCACGGGCGCCACGCTGCTGGCGTACAGGCGCTGGCGCGCGAGCAAGCAGCGCGAGGCCGACCGGCACCGCCGGGCCCTGGACGAGCAGGAGGCGCAGTTCCAGCGGCGGGCGATGCTGGCCGAGCAGCAGATCGAGCGGCTGCGCACCGAGAAGCTGCGCGACCAGGTGGCCCACCGCGACAAGGAGCTGGCCAACCAGACGGTCAACCTGCTGCGCAAGAACGAGCTGATGATGAGCCTCCAGGACGACATCGCCGCCATCCTGGAGACCAGCAAGGAGCCCGACACCCGGCAGAAGCTCCGGGCCTTGAAGAGCCAGATGGGCAAGGAGCTGGACAACAAGCAGCAGAACCAGCTCTTCGAGACCTACTTCGACGAGGTCCACGCCGATTTTTTCAACCGCCTGCGCGAGCGGCATCCCGACCTCCTGCCCAAGGAGCTGCGGCTTTGCGCGATGATCGTCATGGGCCACTCGACCAAGGACATCGCCGTGCTGCTGAACCTCTCGTACCGGGGCGTGGAGACCAGCCGGTACCGGCTGCGCAAAAAGATGGACCTGGAGGCGGGCGTCCACCTCTCGACCTACCTGGCGAGCGTCTGATTTTCGAGGACTCCAGTGTCTTTTCCCAGGCTATTCCACAAACGTTCGCGGGCCAAGCTCGCAAACGTTTGTGGAGGACTGGGCTTGTGATTTTTTAAGAGCAGCCTGTCGGCGTAGCGCTCCCTGGAGGCCCATTTTGGGCATGACGTGTTTCATTTTTTGGCCTAAAATATTGTATTTAAATACGTTAGGCTCATAAATGTGATTTTAAAAAAATGCCTGACGTGTTTTTGAAGTGGTTAAAAAAGTTTTTTGCGGGCTTTTGAAGGGGGGATAAATTCGATTATTTGGGACGTTCGGAAGTAGTTTCGCAGCGGATGCCCAAGGCATCGCAAAAATTATCTACCTCAAAAAAACTCTCAAGTGCTATGAAGAAACTTTTCATGCTAGTGCTTCTGCTGTTCGTGGGCCTAGGCGCGCAGGCGCAAGACCTGACAGTCAGTGGCACTGTCACTTCGGCAGACGATGGCCTACCGCTGCCGGGCGTGGCCGTGTCGGTGAAGGGAACCACAAAGGGGACCATCACCAATTTCGAGGGCCAGTTCGAGATCGCGGCTCCCGCGGGTTCCACGCTCCTCTTCTCGTTCATCGGGATGGAGTCGCTGGAAATCTTGGTCACGGAGTCAACCTCCCTCGAAGTCGAGATGCAGTCCGAGGCCAGTTGGGTCGAGGAGGTCGTGGTCATCGGCTACGGCACCGTCAAGCAGAAGGACATCACGGGGGCGGTCTCGACCGTCAGCTCCGAGACCATCCGCCAGGTCAGCCCCATCAAGATGGAGCAGGCCCTGCAAGGCACGGTGGCGGGGGTGAACGTCACGCCGCAGTCGGGCGCGCCCGGCGCCGGCCTGGACATCCGCATCCGGGGCATCTCGACCAACGGCAACGCCGCGCCGGTGGCCATCATCGACGGCTACATCGGCGACCTGGGCACCCTGAACCCTGCTGACATCGAGACCATCACGGTGCTCAAGGACGCGCAGGCGGCCATCTACGGCACGGTCGGCGCCAACGGCATCATCCTGGTAACGACCAAGCAGGGCCGCAAGAACACGCCCACCTCCGTGCGCTTCAACACCAGCTACAGCGTCCAGGAGACCACCCGGATGCTGCCCGTGCTCAACGCCACCGAGTACGCCGTGCTGCTCAACGAGAGCTACGCGGCCAGCGGCCTGGCCCTGCCTTTCCCTGACCTCACGGGCCTGGGCGAGGGCGTGGATTGGCAAGCCGAGCTCTTCGAGCGCGCCCCCATGATGAACACCGACATCAGCATCGACGGCGGCTCCGAGAAGACCATGTACGCCTTCAGCGCCTCCACCCTGAGCCAGGAGGGCATCATCGGCCGCGAGAAGACCGGGTTCGGACGCCAGACCGCCCGCGTGCAGCTCGGCGCCGACCTGACCCCTTGGCTCAAGGCCAACACCAACTTGATCTACACGCACATCAACCGCCAGGCCATCAACGACTTCGGCCTGGGTTCGGTGCTGTTCAACGCCTTCAACATGCCCTCCACCCTGCCCGTCCGCGACGCCGAGGGCGAGTTCTACCTGGCTCCGGGCAACCTGGGCATCGAGATCATCAACCCCCTGGCGCAGGTGGCCAACACCCACAACGAGTACTTCCTGAACAAGCTCAACGGCAACTTCGGCCTGGACGCCCATTTCCTTGAGAACTTCACGGCCACGGCCCGCGTGGGTTTCAACACCACCAACAGCCAGTCCAAGTCCTTCGCCAAGATCATCGACTATGGCGGGAAGGTCTTCGACGTGGCCCGAAGCAGCGTGTCCCAGGATCGCAACGACTTCAACGACTACACCTTCGACGGGTTCGTCACCTACGACAACAACTACGCCGGCTTCAGCAACCACCACTTCGTGGCCACCTTGGGCACCTCCGTGTTCAAGACCTGGGGCAGCAACCTCAGCGCCACGGGCTTCGACGTGCCCAACAACTCCTGGGAGTATGCCGACCTTAGCCTGGCCCGCGGCCTGAACGACGCGCTGACCAACGGCTCTTGGGTTTACGACCAGCGCCGCCTCTCGTACTTCGCCCGCGTGCAGTACGACTTCCAAGGCAAGTACCTGGCCTCGTTCATGTTCCGCCGCGACGCCTCCTCGAAGTTCGGCCCCGAGAACACGGCCGCCTACTTCCCGTCCGCCACGCTGGGCTGGGTGGTCTCCGAAGAGGGCTTCATGTCGAGCATCCCTTCCATCGACCTGCTCAAGATGCGCCTCAGCTACGGCATCCTGGGCTCGGACCAGATCGGCGACTTCCAGTACATCTCGCAGCTCGGGGGAGAGGCCTCGTACATCTGGGGCGGCCAGCTCATCAACGGCCGCGCGGTGGGCGCCCTGCCCAACCCGGGCATCCAGTGGGAGCAGTCGGAGCAGTTCGACTTGGGGGTTGACCTGAAGATGCTGGGCTACCGCCTGGAGTTCACGGCCGACTTCTTCAGCAAGACGACCAACAACCTGCTGATCGGCAACATCCCCGTCTCGGGCATCTTCGGGGTTTACGCCCCCGGGGCCAGCGGCCCGACCGTCAACGCGGGCACGGTGCGCAACAGCGGCGTGGAGGCGGCCATCGGCTTCCGGGGCATGATCGGCAGCAAGTTCCACTACGGCCTGAACTACAACATCACGATGCTGCAGAACGAGGTCCTCGAGGTGAACAACGGCAACGGCTTCGTGGAAGGCGGCAGCTTCGGCGTCGGCCAGCCCATGCCCGCGCGCATGGAGGTGGGCTTCCCCATCGGCTACTTCTACGGCTACCAGACCAGCGGCATCTTCCAGAACCAGGCCGAGGTGGACGCGCATCCTTCGCAGGCCGCCCTGGGCGCCCAGGCCAAGCCCGGCGACCTCCGCTTCGTGGACGCGAACGGCGACGGCGTGATCAACGCCGACGACCGCGTCAACCTGGGCGACCCGATTCCTGACTTCGTGATGGGCTTCAACGTCTCGCTGCGCTACGCCGGCTTCGACTTCGTGGCCTACACCTTCGCCAGCGTGGGCAACGAGATCGTCCGCAACTTCGAGCGCGCCCAGCCCAACGTCAACCGCCTGAGCTACGCGATGGACCGCTGGCACGGCGAGGGGACCAGCACCACCATCCCGCGCCTGACCACCGAGGCCACCTCGAACAACGTCTTCTCGGACTACTTCGTCGAGAATGGCTCGTACCTGCGGATGCAGAACATCCAGTTGGGCTACACGGTTCCGGCCACGGTGAGCCAGCGCGTGCGCGCCAAGGAGTTCCGGGCCTACGTCGGGGTCAACAACCTTTTCACCCTGACCCGCTACTCCGGCTACGATCCCGTGGCTTCCAGCGGCGCGCCCATCGGAGCCGGTTTCGACTCAGGCTTCTATCCCGCGGCCCGCATCTACATGGCCGGTCTGAACATCAAATTCTAAAGCGCTTCGCAACCATGAAAAAACATGTTTTCAAAATAGCCATGGCCGCGGCCTTGGCCCCCACGCTCTTCGCAGGGTCTTGCACGGACGAGTTCGTGGAGGTCTCTCCCGAGTATTCCATCGACTCGGAGAACTTCTTCAACTCGGAGGCTGACTACGAGATGGCGCTCATCGCCACCTACGACATGCTCCAGAGCACCTACCTGAACGCCATCCTGGGCGAAATCGCCTCCGACAACACCCTCTGCGGCGGCGAGAGCCCCACGGACGTCATCGGCTGGCAGCAGGTGGACGACATGACCCACAACCCCAACAACAGCAACATCCGGGACCTCTGGAACTGGATGTTCGCCGGGGTGCAGCGGGCCAACTACTTCCTGGAGTTCAAGGACAAGATCGACTTCGAGGGCAAGGCCCAGATGGTGGCAGAGGTGCGCTTCCTGCGCGCCTACTACAACTTCGAGCTGGTCAAGTGGTTCGGTCCCATCCCCATCAAGGTGGACGCCCGCTTCCAACTGGGCGACGAGACCACCATCCCGCGCTCTCCGGTTTCGGAGGTCTATGCCCTGATCGAGAGCGACCTGGTGGCCGCGATCGAGGATCTGCCCGCCACCCCCGCGGCCGCAGGCCGCGCCACCCGCGGCGCCGCGCAGGCGCTGCTGGGCAAGGCCTACCTCTACCAAGAGAAGTTCCAGCCCGCCGCGACGGTCCTCGAGGAGGTCATCGCCAGCGGACAGTACAGCCTGGCCTCCGACTTCTACTCCATCTTCGAGCACGACGGCGAGAACGGCCCCGAGTCGGTCTTCGAGGTGCAGTACGGCGAGATGGAAGGCGCCAGCTTCAGTTGCCTCCAGTGCAGCGAGGGCAACGTGGCCGTGGGCTTCAGCGGCATCCGGGGCTACGACGGCCCCCTGTTCACGCCGGGCTTCAGCTTCAACGTGCCCACCGAGGAGGCCTACAACGCCTACCAGCCCTCCGACAACCGCCGTGGCGCCTCGGTGCTCGACATCGTGGCCTGGGCCGAGGCTGAAGGAGCCTCCTACACCACCGGCAACGAGCACACGGGCTACTTCAACCGCAAGTACCTGCCCCGCAAGCGTTCCTCCGCGGCCCAGGGCGACCTCAACCTGACCAACCCGAACAACTACCGGGCTATCCGCTACTCCGACGTGCTGCTGATGGCCGCAGAGGCCAACAACCGCGGCGGGATCTCGGACGCCAAGGCCCTCGAGTACCTCAACCAGGTGCGCCGCCGGGCCTTCGGCAGCACGAACTACGACATGAGCCTGACCGGGGCCGCCCTGACCGACGCCATCTGGCAGGAGCGCCGCCTGGAGCTCATGGGCGAGGGGCACCGCTTCTTCGACCTGGTCCGCACGGGCAAGGCCGCCGACGCCATCGACGGCTTCGTCGCGGGCAAGCACGAGGTGTTCCCCATCCCCTTCGAGGAAATCAACTTCTCGCAAGGGAACTGGTCCCAAAACCCCAATTACTAAGATTCAAAACATAGTGCGATGAAAAATCAGAAATCCTTCATACTCTCCCTGTTCATGGGTCTTGCCGTGGCCAGTTGCGAGGAGCCGATCGACAACCTCGACGTCGTGGGCGGCGTCGCGGCCCCGGCCAGCCTAGGCATGGCCTTCGACATCACCCAGGACAACAGCGGCACCGTGACCGTCTTCCCCAACGCCGAAGGGGCGACTTCCTTCGAGGTGGACTTCGGGGATGGTTCCGAGCCAGAGACCGTGCCGGTCGGCGCCTCCGCGCAACACGTTTACCCCGAGGGCAGCTACTCCGTGAGCCTTGATGCCTATGGCATCAATGGCCTGAGCGCCAGCTTCGAGCAGCAGCTCACCGTTTCGTTCCGCGCCCCCGAGAACATCGTGGTCACCGTCGAGCGCGACGGCGTCAACCCCAAGATTGTCCACGTCTCGGCCACGGCCGACTTCGCCACCGTGATGAACTTCTACTTCGGCGATGTCGAAGACGAGGCCGCCACCGTGGCCCTGCCGGGCGAGACCGTCAGCCACACCTACGCCGGGCCGGGCGACCACACCCTGACCGTCGTGGCCAAGAGCGCCGCGGTGCAGACCACCACGCATAGCGAGACCATCACGATCGACGAGGCCAGCGACCCGGTGGCCCTGCCCATCACCTTCGAGTCCTTCACGGTGAACTATGCCTTCACCAGCTTCGGCAACGCCGGGGCCGGAGTCATTGACAACCCCGACATGGGCGAGGGCAACAACAGCGCCCGCGTGGCCGAGTTCGTCAAGCCCGACGGCGCCGAGACCTGGGCCGGCACCCTGCTGACCCTGGCCGAGCCGATGGACTTCTCGACCAACACCACCTTCCGCGTCAAGGTCTGGTCTCCCAAGGCCGGGGCCGTCATCCGGCTCAAGATCGAGAACATCACCGACGGGAGCATCTTCCACGAGCTTGACGCCACCACCACCCAGGAAAATGCCTGGGAGGTCCTGTCCTTCGACTTCTCGGCTGTCAACCAGGAGAACAGCTACCAGAAAGTGGTCCTGTTCTTCGACTTCGGCAACGCGGGCGACAACACGACCTACTACTTCGACGACATCCTCCTCGGCCCCTCCGAGCAGCCCAGCAGCCTGATGGTGCAGGACTTCGAGGGAGAGGTGCCCGAATTCACCGTCTTCGGCAACATCGCCGCCGTGGAGGTCATCGACAACCCCGACGCCAGCGGCCAGAACACCACGGCCAAGGTGGCCAAGCTGACCAAGTCCGCCGGTTCGGACACCTGGGCCGGGGCCTTCTTCCTGACCAGCCCCGCGCTCGACTTCCTGAACTACTCGTCCGTGGCCCTGCGCGTATGGTCGCCCAAGAGCGGCATCGTGGTCAAGCTCAAGCTCGAGAACCTGGACGGCTCCATCACGCACGAGGTGGACGTGCTCACGACCACGTCCAACGCTTGGGAGAAGCTGACCTACGACTTTTCCGGGGCCCCCGCCGCCGATTACGTGAAAATCGTCGTTTTCTTCGACTTCGACAATGCCGGCGACGACACGGTCTATTACTACGATGAAATCGAACTCACCAATTAATCCCTGCAAGACGATGAAAATCAAGTTCAAACATATGGCTTTCCTGGCCATCCTGCCCTTGCTGGGCGGTGTTTCGGGATGCCAGACCGACGAGTACGAGTTGGGCGCCCTGGTGGCGCCCACCGGCCTCAATGTTACCCACCAGATCGTGGGGGCCACGGCCGACGACCCCGCCGGCGACGGCACGGGCGTGGTCAGCTTCTCGGCGAGCGCCAGCGAGGCCATCACCTTCAAGTTCGACTTCGGCGATGGCCGCGACTTCGTGATGAGCGCCGACGGCACGGTTGACCACCAGTTCACCAAGCCGGGCGTCAACACCTACTACGTTACGGTGCAGGCCATTGGCACGGGCGGGCTTTCCTCGTCGAAGACCATGGCCATCGAGGTGTTCAGCAGCTTCACCGATGATGAGGCCGTGCAGTTCCTGACGGCTGGCAGCGAGAAGACCTGGTACTGGGCCGCCGACCAGGTGGGCCACCTGGGCCTGGGGCCCAACGACATGGCTTACGAGGGTGGCGAGCATACCTTCGCCGCCTGGTACCGCTCCGCGGTCTGGGAAAAGGCCGAGTCAACGCTCTACCAGTGCGAGTTCGTCTTCCGCCTCAACGGCAGCGAGATGACCTTCGAGCAGGTGAACCCCGCGGGCGAGGCCTTCGTCCAGGGCATCTACGCCGCGGAGCTGGGCCTGGGCGACGAGGGCAGCCACCCCTTCGACATCGCCGGGGTCAAGAACGTATCGCTCTCGCCCTCCAGCAGCATCGCCACAGTCGATGGCGGCTACCGGGGCACGACCATGAGCTTCTCGAACGGCGGGTTCATGGGTTTCTACGCCGGGACCAGCACCTACGAGATCATCTCCGTCTCCGAGAACCAGCTCACCGTCCGGTGCGTGCAGGCCAACAACCCCTTGTTCGCCTGGTACCACACCTTCTCCGCGGTGCAGCCCGTGCAATGATCTGTTGAACCTTTAACAATCCTTTCCCCATGCCAAAGCTATCCCACTTCAGCGAGTCGATGCTCGAACGTGTCGCCCAAAGCCGTAAACTGACTTTGTCTCTGAAAATGATGTTCGTGTTCTTGACCTTTGTTTCGTGTGAAGAGAAGAGTTCTGAAGCCAACTTTGCTGTTGATTTCTCCTTTGAGTTTCAGACTCCGAACCGTGTTGCGTTTTCGAATGGAAGCACGGGCGAGTATTACTCGCTGATTTGGGACTTTGGCAATGGTGAAACCCGCGAGACCACCAACAAGCGGGAGGAATACACCATCTACTATCCGGTGGCGGGCGACTACGAGGTCTCGCTCACGGCCGTTGACTTCCAAGGCGTTCGCAAGGAGGCCAGCAAGACGGTGACCATCGCGAGCACCGACCTCCAGGCCGCCTTCGAGGTGGCTCCGATCGGCAGCTCGGCCAACGACTGGCGCCTGACCAACACCTCGCTGGGCGCTTTCGATTCCGTGGTCTGGGTCTATCGCGGCCGGCGCGTGGGCAACACCAACCAGCACGACGCCTACTTCCCCTTTTCGGGCAGCTACACCATCGTCATGGAGCTCCACAAGGACGAGACGATGCACAGCCAGAGCAAGACAATCAGCGTTACGCAAGACGACCCGGGCTACCTCGACCGCTTCGAGCTGGCCTGGTCCGACGAATTTGACCAGGCCGAGCTGGACGGCGACACCTGGACCTACGAGACGGGCGCCACGGGCTGGGGCAACAACGAGCTCCAGAACTACACCAACGGAGGCAACCTCAGCATCGCCGAGGGCATCATGACCATCACGGCCGAGAAGGTCAACGACAACACGGCCGCGGGCTCCTACACCTCCACCCGCATTGTGAGCCGCGCCAAGCGCGAGTTCCAGTACGGCAAGTTCGAGATCCGCGCCAACCTGCCCCAGGGCAGGGGCACCTGGCCCGCCATCTGGATGCTCGGCTCCAACATCGGCTCGGTGGACTGGCCGGCCTGCGGCGAGATCGACATCATGGAGTATGTCGGCTACCAGCCCAACGTCATCCACTCGACCGTCCATACGCCGTCCGGATTCGGCGGCAACGGCAGCGGTTCGAGCATGCAGTTGACCACCTGCGAGGAGGAGTTCCATGTCTATGGCATCATCTGGAACGAGCGCTACATCTCCTTTTACGTGGACGATTCCGAAAACGAGGTCTTCCGCTACGCGCCTGCCCTCAAGACCCCGGAGACCTGGCCTTTCGACCAGCCCTTCTTCTTCATCATGAACATCGCCATTGGCGGCAGTTGGGGGGGCGTTGAAGGGGTTGACAACAGCATTTTCCCGCAAACCATGGAAATCGACTATGTTCGCGTCTATCAAGAATAAACCCTCACTATCCACCCTCACAAAACCAAATTGTCATGAAGCAATTCGCTACGGTCTTGCTGGCGGCCCTGGTGCTGTCTGGCTGCGGCCAGTCTAACAACGATGAAAACCAGACCCAGGACAGCACCGCGGAGCAGCCCGCCTCGACCACACCCCCCAAAGAAGGCTACGAGCTGGTCTGGGCTGACGAGTTCGACTACGCCGGCCTGCCCGACTCGACCAAGTGGGCCTACGACACCGAAGGCAACTCGGAAGGCTGGGGCAACGACGAGGCCCAGCACTACACCACCGCTGTCCTGCGCAACTCCGAGGTGAAGGACGGAAAGCTCTTCATCACGGCCATCAACGAGACGGTTGAGGGCAAGGCCTTCAGCTCGGCCCGCCTGCAATCGCGCGAGGCCTGGGAGCACGTCCGCGTAGAGGTCGCCGCCAAGCTGCCCATCGGGCGCGGCACCTGGCCCGCCATCTGGATGATGCCTGGCGGATGGTCGTTCAACGACGGCAACTGGCCCGCCATCGGCGAGATCGACATCATGGAGCACGTCGGCCACGACGTGGGCACCGTACACGCCTCGGCCCACTCGCAAGACTACCAGTGGCAGGCCAGCACCCAGCAGACGGCCACCGTCAAGGTGGCGGACCCCGACAAGGACTTCCACACCTACGCCATGGAATGGAGCCAGGAGCGCATGCAGTCGTTCATGGACGACTCGATGTACTTCGAGTACGTCAACGAGGGCCTGGGCGAAACCAAATGGCCTTACGACAAGCCGTTCTACCTGCTGCTGAACCTGGCCGTGGGCGGAGCCTGGGGCAGCGTGAAGGGCATCGACACCACGGCCTTCCCGCAGGTGTTCGAGATCGACTACGTCCGCATCTACCGCAAGACCGCCAATTGATCCTTTACCTTGTTTCTTGAATCAAAACGTTCCCGATGAACCGTTTCGGTTGGAAGTTGTTTTCTTCTTTTTTCGGCGTCGGCGCCCTGCTGGCCTCCTCGTGTGGGGGGCCAGAGGGCGACGGCCAAGCGGCGGAGGACCCTGACGCGGCCATCATGGCCAAGGTGGACAGCGTGCTGGCGCTGATGACCCTCGAGGAAAAGGCTGGACAGATGCTCAACTTGGGCCTGGCCGCCTTGCTCGAGGGACCTTTTTACACCTTCAGGGATACCCTGGTGTTTGACCAGGCCAAGCTGGACTCCCTACTGGGCGTCTATGGCGCCGGCTCGGTCCAGAACCTGGCCAGCTTCCCCATGACGCCCGAGCAGTGGCAGGCTACCATCGCCTACCTCCAGCAGTATGTGCGCGACAACACCCGGCTGGGCATCCCCCTGCTCTATGGCATCGACGCCGTGCATGGGGCCAACTACACCGCCGGAGCGGTCATGACCCCGCAGCAGATCAACCTGGCCGCAACCTTCAACCCCGAAATGGCCCGCCAGGCCGGGCAGATCACCGCCTACGAGCTGCGCGCCTGCCGGATCCCGTGGAACTACTCGCCCGTCTTGGACGTGGCCCGGCACCCGCTCTGGGGCCGCATGTTCGAGAGCTTCGGCGAGGACAGCTACCTGACCGCCCGGATGGGCGTGGCCATGATCCAGGGGATGCAGGGCGACGACCTGGCCGGGCCAACCGGCGTGCTGGCCTGCGCCAAGCACTTCATCGGCTATGGCGCCTCCTACAACGGCAAGGACCGCTCGCCCGTGGTCATGCCCGAGCACATGATGCGCGAGACCCTTCTGCCGCCCTTCAAGGCCGCCATCGACGCCGGGCTGCTTTCGCTCATGGTCTCTTCGGGCTCGATGAACGGAGTGCCTTCGCACATCGACAAGCACCTGCTGACCGACCTGCTCAAGGGCGAGCTGGGATTCAAGGGCGTGGTGATTTCCGACTGGAACGACATCGACAACCTGCACAAGATCCACCGCGTGGCCGCCGACGAGCGCGAGGCCGTCAAGCTCAGCGTGCTGGCGGGCCTCGACATGTGCATGGAGCCTTACGACGCCAGCTTCGCCGAGCACGTGGTCGAGCTGGTGAACGCGGGCGAGCTGCCCCTGGCCCGCATCGACGACGCCGTGCGCCGCATCCTGTACGTCAAGTTCAAGCTGGGCCTCTTCGAAGACCCGATGATGGAAGGGCAGGAATATCCGAAATTCTCTTCGGACGAGTTCGACGGCATGGCCCTCGCGGCGGCCATCGAGAGCATGACCCTGCTCAAGAACAAGGATTCCATCCTGCCTTTCTCGGGCCAGGAGACCGTCCTGCTGACGGGCGTGGGCGCCCATTCGCTCAACTACCTCAACGGCGGCTGGTCGCGCACCTGGTCGGGGCAGGACACCGCCTACAACGACACCGACAAGATGACCCTGCTCGAGGCCCTGCGCGCCGAGATGGGAGACGACAAGGTGCTCTACTCGCCCGGCAGTACCTACGACGAGCTGCTGGACGTGGAGGACGCCCTGCGCCAGGCCCGCCAGGCCGACCGCGTAGTGGTGTGCCTGGGCGAGCGCCCCGCCACCGAGAAGCCCAGCGACATCGACGAGCTGGAGTTCCCCGAGGCGCAGTTGCGGCTGGTCCGCGAGCTGGCCAAGGCGGGCAAGCCCATCGTGCTGGTGCTGCTGGAGGCGCGGCCGCGCATCTTCCGCGAGGTGGAGCCGCTGGCCGACGCCGTGCTGCTGGCCTACCTGCCCGGCAACGAGGGCGGCAGGGCCATCGCCCAGACGCTCGTGGGCAAGGCCAACCCTTCGGGGCGCCTGCCTTACACCTATCCCCGCTTCTCGGGCTCGCTCTGGACCTACGACCACTCCTTGTCCGACGAGCGCGACGTGAACTTCGGCCTCGACGGCTTCCAGCCGCAGTACCCGTTCGGGCATGGCCTGAGCTATACCAGTTTCGCCTACGAGGATCTGCGCCTCGACAGCGATTCGATCGCGCATGGCGATACCCTGTGGGTGAGCCTGCGGGTGCGCAACGCGGGCCAGCGGGCGGGCAAGGACGCCGTCCTGATGTTCCTGACGGACGAGGTGGCAAGCCTTTCGCCGCCGGTCAAGCGCCTGCGGCACTTCGAGAAGGTCGAGCTGGCGCCGGGCGAGTCGCGCGATTTGCGCTGGCCCATCCTTCCTTCCGACCTCGAGTTCATCAACACCGACAACCAGTCGGTCTGGGAGCCGGGCCTGTTCACCGTCAGCATCGGTGATTTGAAAGCAAGTTTTTACCTGAAAAAAAACAATTAAGCGAGCCATGATGGACAATCGGCAAATTCACCTGGCAGGAAGCCTGATCAAGCCCACGCCCCAAGAGGTTACTGGAAACATGGTTTCCCTGGAGGGCGAGCGTTTTTACAAGATTTCGAATTTCGACGCCATGCCCGACTTCTTCCTCACGGTGGTGAGCGATTCGGACCTTTGGCTCTACATTTCCAGCAACGGCGCGCTGACGGCGGGCCGCAAGAACCGCGACAACGCCCTCTTTCCTTATTACAGCGTGGACAAGATCCACGACTTCCACGGGCTGACGGGCAGCCGCACCGTTGTGCTGGCCGAGGTCGAGGGCAAGACGTACCGCTGGGAGCCTTTCCTGAAGGCGCATTTCGGCGTGTACGCGACCACGAGGAACCTCTACAAGAACGAAATCGGCAACAAGCTGCTCTTCGAGGAGCTGAACCACGACTTGGGCCTGGCTTTCCAGTACAGTTGGACGCACAGCGAGAAGTATGGCATCGTCAAGCAGGCGGCGTTGCGCCAGACGGCCAAGAAGGCCACGAAGGTCTCCATCATGGACGGCATCCTGAACATCCTGCCCTCGGGCATCGACTACACCTTCCAGAACGAGTACAGCAACCTGCTCGACGCCTACAAGCGGAGCGAGCGCGCCCCGGGCTTGCCCGTGGCCCTGTTCTCGCTCAGCTCGGTGCCGGTCGATCGCGCCGAGCCGAGCGAGTCGCTGCGCGCCACCGTGGGCACCTTCGCGGGTCCGGCCCACGCGAAGCTGTCGCTTTCGGAGCGGCAGCTCGAGGCCTTCCGCGCCGGGCAGCCCGTGGCCGAAGAGGGCGAGGTCCGCGGGCAGCGCTGCGCCTTCTTCATGTCGGCGGAGCTGGAGTTCGGGGCTTCCGAGCGCCACGACTGGCTGTTCACGCTCGACCTGAACCACGACACGCGGGCCGTGGCCGACCATTGCCAGGCCGTGGCCGCCGCCGCCGACTACAAGGCCCTGGTGCTGGCCAACGCCCGCCAAGGCGGCGAAAACCTGCGCCGCATCGTGGCCATGGGCGATGGCCTCCAGGCCACGCAGAGCGACTTCTCCGTCAGCCGCCACTACTACAACAGCCTGTTCAACCTGATGCGCGGCGGCGTTTTCCCGAACAACTACACCTTCCCGAAATCGGACTTCCTGGCCTTCGTCCGCGGCGCCAACCGCATGGTCCATGCCCGCGTGGCCAAGGCATTGGCCGAAATGCCCGAGCAGATCGACCTGGCGGCCCTGCGCGGGCTGGCCGAGTCGGCCGCCGACCCCGATTTCGAACGGGCCGTTTACGAGTACCTCCCGCTGACCTTCAGCCGCCGCCACGGCGACCCGAGCCGCCCCTGGAACCGCTTTTCCATCGACAACCGCGGCGCCGACGGCTCGCACAAGTACGACTTCCAGGGCAACTGGCGCGACATCTTCCAGAACTGGGAGGCCCTTTCGCTCAGCTACCCCGAGTTCGTCGAGTCCTTCATCTGCAAGTTCCTGAACGCTTCGACGGCCGACGGCTACAACCCCTACCGCATCACCCGCGCCGGCCTCGACTGGGAGCGGCCCGAGCCGGACGATCCCTGGGCCTACATCGGCTACTGGGGCGACCACCAGATCATCTATTTCCAGAAGCTGGCCGAGCTTTCGAACCAGTTCCACCCCAAGCGCCTGCTGGAGATGATGGACAAGGAGATCTTCAGCTTCGCGAACGTGCCCTACCGCATCAAGCGCTATGCTGAAATCGTGCGCAACCCGCAGGACACCATCTTGTTCGACCACGACCTGCACCACGCCATCGAGGAGCTGGAGGCCAACCTGGGCTCCGACGCGCGCCTGATGTTCCGTGGGCAGAAGGTCCTGCACGTCAACCTGGTGGAAAAACTCCTGGTCATGCTGCTGGCCAAGCTCAGCAACTTCGTGCCCGAGGCCGGCATCTGGCTCAACACCCAGCGCCCCGAGTGGAACGACGCCAACAACGCCCTGGTGGGCAACGGCGCCTCGATGGTTACGCTGTACTACATCCGCCGCTTCATGAGCTTCTGGCGGGCCTTGCTCGAGGAGGCGCACCACGAGCATTTCAGCCTTTCGGTGGAGATGCACCGCTTCTTCACGAGCCTCTCGGAGGTGTTCGCCAAGCATTCCGCATCGCTTTCCAAGGGATTCGGCGATGCCGAGCGCCGCGGCTTCGTGGACGCCCTGGGCCTGGCGGGCGAGGCCTACCGCGAGACCATCTACGAGAACGGCTTCTCGGGCGACAAGGCCAATGTCTCCTCGAAGAGCCTGCTCGAGTTCTTCGACAAGGTGCTGGCCTTCGTGGACCAGTCGATCGGGGCCAACGAGCGCGAGGACGGGCTGTACCATGCCTACAACCTGCTGGCCTTCGAGGGCGAGGGCCTGCGCATCCGGCACCTGTACGAGATGCTCGAGGGCCAGGTGGCCGTGCTCAGCGCCATGTCGCTGCCGGCGGCCAAGGTGGCGCGCCTGCTCGACGCGCTGCGCGCCAGCCGCCTCTACCGCGCCGACCAGAACAGCTACCTGCTGTATCCCGACCGAGCCCTGACGCCTTTCTACCAGAAGAACATCATCCCGGCGGAGGCAGTCGCCGGCAGCGCGCTGCTGACGGAGCTGCTGGCGCAGGGCGACAAGTCCATCGTGCGCGAGGACGGCCGCGGGCGCTGCCACTTCGACAGCCGCTTCCGCAACGCGGCCGTGCTGGCGGAGGCCCTGGACGCGCTGCCCGCCGCCGCCGAGGCTACTTTCGCGGCGCGCAAGGCCGAGGTGCTGGCCATTTACGAGTCGCTCTACGACCACCAGTCGTTCACTGGGCGGTCGGGCACTTTCTTCGCCTACGAGGGCCTGGGCAGCATCTACTGGCACATGGTCTCGAAGCTGGGGCTCGCCGTGCAGGAGTGCTACTTCCAGGCCAAGGCCCAAGGCGCCGGCGCCGACCTGCTGGGGGCCCTTGCCCAGCATTACCAGGCCATCAAGGACGGCATCGGCTACAACAAGTCGCCGAAGGTCTATGGGGCATTCCCCACGGACGCGTACTCGCACACGCCTGCCCACGCGGGCGCGCAGCAGCCGGGCCTGACGGGCCAGGTCAAGGAGGACGTCATCGCGCGCATGGCCGAGCTGGGCGTCGAAGTGCGCGGAGGGCGGGTGAGTTTCGCGCCCGTGCTGCTGTCGAAGGACGAGCTTCTGTCCGCGCCCACGGCCTTCCACTACGTGGACGTGCAGGGGCAGGCGGGCGAAGTGGCCTTGGAAGCCAAGCAGTTGGCCTTCACGTTCTGCCAGGTTCCCGTGGTGTACGCCTTCCAAGGCGGCAAGTCCGGCGGCCTCACGCTGCGCCTGGCCGATGGCAAGGAGCTGGAGTTCGAAGGGCACGCTCTGCCCGAAAGCTGGAGCGCCGAGCTGTTCGCCCGCACGGGCCAGGTTCGGGCCATCCGCTGCTATTTCTCCTGAAAAGGAAGAGGAAACGATTGAATTTCACCCCCTAAAATGAACCGTCAATGGATGCTTCGCAAACAAAACTAAGCCTGAAGGAGAAGGTTGGATACAGCCTGGGCGACACGGCTTCCCACTTCGTGTGGGACATGGTCGGCTTCTGGATCCTGATCTTCTACACCGACACCTTCGGCATCAGCGCGGCGGCGGCGGGCACGATCATGCTCATCGCCCGCCTTTGGGACATGGCCAGCGACCCGCTCATGGGCATCATCGCCGACCGCACGAACACGCGCTGGGGCAAATTCCGGCCTTACCTGCTCTGGATGGCCTTGCCGTATGGCGTCCTGGCCGTGATGACCTTCTCGACGCCCGACTTGGGCGAGACCGGGAAGATCATCTACGCGGGCACCACTTACATGCTGCTGATGACGGTCTTCACGGCCATCAACCTGCCGTACTCCTCGCTGGGGGCGGTCATGACGGGCGACACCTACGAGCGGGCGGGCCTGAACTCATACCGCTTCGTGTTCGCTTTCGCGGGGCAGTTCATCGTTTCGGGCACTGCCTTGTACCTGGCCGAGTACTTCGGCGAGGGCGACAGCGCCAAGGGCTACCAGTACACGCTCATCCTCTTCTCGATCATGAGCTTCGCGATGTTCATGATCACCTTCGCTACCACCAAGGAGCGGGTCCAGCCGCCCAAGGGCCAGCAGGAATCGCTCAAGGAGGACTTCCAGAACCTCTGGAAGAACAAGCCTTGGCTGATCTTGTTCTTCGTAGGCATCATCTCGTTCATCATGTTCGCGATGCAGAACCTCTCGGTGGCCTACTACTTCAAGTACTACATCGGCGACGAGAATGGCGTGCAGCTCTTCAACGTCATCGGCACGGTGGCCCTGATTGTGGTGATTCCGTTCTCGAAGCCGCTGGCCCAGCGCTTCGGCAAGCGCAACGTCTTCCTGGCCAGCTCGATCCTTTCGGGCATTTTCTTCATGCTTATCTTCGTGCCCAGCAACGAGAACATCGGGATGATATACGCTTTCAACATCTTGGCCAAGATGTCCTACGCTCCTGCCGTCCCTCTGCTTTGGACCATGTTGGCGGACACGGCCGACTACTCGGAGTGGAAGACGGGCCGGCGCTCGACAGGCCTGGTCTTCTCGGCGGCGACCTTCGCGCAGAAGGCGGGCTGGGGCATCGGCGGGGCTTTGGCGGGCTGGATGCTCTCGGTGTTCGATTTCATCCCCAACGAAGTGCAGACCGAGACGTCCATCATGGGCATCAAGCTGATGGTCTCGGTCTTTCCGGGCATCCTCTACATGTCCTGCGCCATTCTGCTCTACTTCTATTCCATCGACCACAAGACCACCTTGCAGATGCAGGAGGAATTGGAAAGGCGCCGGCAGGCCGAGTCGCTCTGATTCCTGGTTTTTGATTCCAGCAAGCCGCGGTCGTGCAGTCGGGCGTTCCATCGCCAACTGCCTCGACCGCGGCTTTTTTGTGCGAAAATGCCAAGGCTTCGGCCCCTTTGGGTTTGTTGTCGTGGCTTTTCGCTGCCATGTTTAGCCAAGTTGCGCTCAAAGGTAAAAAAAATAGAACCGCCAGTATTATACGAAGCCACTTTCCTGTCCAATGGATGGGGGGTACTTCACAGATTGCCGTTGTAGTTTGGTTCTGAAAGGAAATGTCCTAAATTTAAGTATCTGCTTAACAGGTGCTTCGGGCTGTTGTAGTTTGGTTCTGAAAGGAAATGTCCTAAATTGATGGGTGCAGCTCGCAAGTATTGAGCTCTGTTGTAGTTTGGTTCTGAAAGGAAATGTCCTAAATTCGATGGGCAAGGAGGCGAACGTACATTTAAGTTGTAGTTTGGTTCTGAAAGGAAATGTCCTAAATTAGCCCTCCGTGCCAACTCCGATAAAAATCAGTTGTAGTTTGGTTCTGAAAGGAAA
>JAIFMG010000170.1 GCA_020048645.1 Bacteroidota bacterium
ACCGCATAACCAACGGAATACTCGAGGGCTTCAACTCCCTGTTCCAGGCAGCCAAGGCCAAGGCAAGGGGATACAGGAAGACAGAGACCATAAAGGCCGTCATCTACATCCTGACCGGAAAACTTGATTTTGCCCGTGTCAATCCTTTTTGCGCTACCCACACACTCTTATAAAGAACCAAAAACATTTTATCTGTTAAACCAGGCATATCAAAACCGAACTCTATCAATGCGTTATGCGTTTTACGGGCATTCTCTGGACTTATTAAAATCCAAACGTCCATATCATTCGTTGCTCTTATAAAACCATAATAAGCAACTGCATATCCACCAATTAGGAGATAATCAACACTATGCTTGTTGAGCAATGCTATAAACTCTTTGAAGTCTTGCGGTAGTGCTGTCATAGTCGTAAAAACGTTGTCTTAAAATTTCTAATGCGATAAATCTTTCTATGGCTGGTTTTGAAAGCCAATAGAAAGTTTCTTCTTTTTCATTCTCGGTTTCAGTATTCAAATTTACAATCTGAAATACTTTTTTGTTCATTTTTGTTAAATATTCTAGATTTTCCATTTATCTTACTTGTTATAATTGTTGAACTTCACTTTCTGATAATGCTCGGTTATGAATTTTTAATTCATCCATCTTTCCGTATAAAAATTCGTCCAATCCATCTGGGTTTCTACCTTACATAAACCTTTATTACTTTATTGTGCAAGGAGGAATCAAATGCACAACTCCACAAGCCGCGCCAATCCGTCAAAATTCGAATCGACAGGTTTTGGAAGTTCGGCTGCCGGCTTTGGCCCTGTGCATCCGCAGTTTTGAAGGGTAGCTTGACCATCGGGGGGATTGAAGATGCCGAAAGATACAAACTGTACTTTGAAAAACAAGCGCCTTGGCGTTTCTTTCAGTTGTCGAAGCTCCACGAGAAGCCGAACTTGAAGGTGGCCGGGGCGATGGGCTGGAAGGGCAGGCCGTAGTGCCAATCCTGGGCCAGCAGCCCGTTGGTGTGCTCCATCTTCACGAAGAAGGTCAGGCCGCGCACCTTCATGTTCAGGTACAGGTCGATGACCGGGTAGGATTGGATCTTCGTGTGGCTCTGGTTGTGGAAGAGGCCCGTCGCGGCGTCGTAGCTGGGCGCGTGGTAGGCCTGGTGCGCGCGGGCCTCGGCGCCCACCACCAGGTAGGCGGCCCGCTTGAACACCCAGCCCCGTGCCGAAAGCCCCGAGTAGGCGGCCCAGAGCGGCACGGACACGGCCGCGGCGTCGGAGCTGAACTGCAGGTCCAGGCGGTTGTCCCAGTGGAGGATGCCCCAGCGCAGGGGCAGGCGGAGCCGGAAGGCGCTCACGCTGACGGCCTGCCCGGCCTGGCGGAGCTCCGAGGCGCCGGGCTGCTCTTGCCAGGCGTAGATCCAGCCGCCGAGCAGGGCCGTGCGGGCCTCGGCCTCCAGGCCCCATTTCGGCAGTTCGAGGCGGGCGCCCAGCTCGTTCACCCACGAGCGCTCGAAGTCGTTGGCCCAGTCGCGGTGGTTCGAGCGGTAGCGGTTGGCCAGCACGTTGGGCATGACCCGCCGCTGCTCGAAATCGGCCGCGAGCCGCCAGGGGCCGCCGGGCAGGTCCAGGCGCGTTTCGAGGCGGGCCTGGAGCTCCCAGTCGCCCTGGCGGTAGCCGCCCCAGAAGTAGCGGGCCGAGGCGCCCAGGCTCTGCCCGCGCCAGACCAGCAGCCGCGCCGAGGCGGCCAGGCTGAGGTTGTCGAAGTGCTCGGGCGGCCGGTCGCCGGTGCTGGTCTGGCTGGGCAGGGGCTCGGTGGGCAGGGCCTTGGCCCCGGCCAGCGGCAGGCTGCCGTAGCCGGGGAAGTTCCAGTGCCAGAAGCGCTCGTGCTCGAGGCGGATGCCCAGCCGCAGGGCCGCGGGGGCCGTGGCCAGTTGCAAGTGGTTGGCCAGGCGCGCGTAGAAGACCGAGTCGCGGGTGCCCTCGCGCGACAGGTACTGCGCCGGGTAGAAGCCCTCGTCCTGGTCGGAGCTGAACGAGCGCGACTGGCGGCTCCAGGCCAGGCGGTGGCTGAGCGAGGGCGCCCGCAGGCCGCGGTGGGCCAGCGAGTCGGGCAGGCTGTCGGCCGCGGCGGGCAGGCGTCCCCAGCGCTGGTCGAGGAAGACCTGCCCGTCGCGGAGGTGGCTGCGCGACTGTTCGAGCTCCACGGGGAAGGCGTCGGCGCGGATCTCGAAGTTGAAGCTGGTGTCGCGCAGGCCGCCGTTCTCGGCCAGGTTGGCCCTGCCGCGGTGGGCCGTCAGGTGCGCCTGGTAGCGCGGGAGCTGGGCCGAGCCGAAGAAGGCCAGGTCGTTGACCACGTTCTGCTGGCGGAGGTACTGCCCGGGGCCGTTCCAGTAGCGGTAGCGCAGCCCGGCGTTGATGCGGCTGTTGAAGTTCTGGCTGTGCTCAAGCCCCAGGGTCTCCTCGCCGACGCTCCGCGCCGTGGAGCTGAAGTCCACCCGGGTCAGCGGGCGGGTGGTGTTCACGAAGGCCGTGCGCTCGGCCCGCGAGAAGTAGCCCTCGAGGCCCTGCCCGAAGAGGAAGTCCTGCCCGACCAGGCTGGGCCTGTCGAAGAAGAAGCCTCCCACGAAAGGCCCGCCGGTGTTGCCCGTGTGCAAGGCGTGCGGATGCTCCAGCACGGGGTTGTAGCGCCAATGCGCCCGCGCCGAGCTGGTGTCCGCGGCCACGGAGTCGGGCCCGAAGAAGTCGTCGGTCAGCCGCCAGGCCTTGAGTTGGGCGGGCGGCAGGCTGTCGAGGCCTTGCCCCAGCGCGGGCAGGATGCCCAGGGCGGCCAAGGCCAGCAGGGCCGCGAGTCGGATTTTGTTCATGGGAAAGCTGTCAGTTCCTCCAAATCGAGAGCCGCGAAGGTAATCATAGGTGCCAAACGGCGCAGCCCGCCCCTTGGCGCGTTTTTTCTCGCGAAATGCGCGGCCGCCGCCCACGTTTGAAGCCAATGTGCTTATCTTTGGGCAAGAACCTCGCTAAACACGTGCCCATGAAAAGCATACTCGTCCCCACGGACTTTTCCGAAAAGTCCAAATCCTCAATACTTTATGCCCTGAAACTTGCCAAGCAGCTTCAAATGTCCATCACCCTGCTCAACGTGGTGGACCTCTACGGCTTCGGCATTTCCATCCATGTGCCCGCCACATTGCCCCCGCAGATGCCCCAGTCGGTGGTCGAGGGCGCCGAGCGCGAGGGGAAGCGCCTTTTCAGCCAGCTCATCAACGAGTTGGAAGACCTGGACATGCGGGAGAAGCCCGTCATTCACTTCGTGCAGGACAGGGGCGTGGTGGTCGAGCAGATCCTCGAGCATTCCGAGGAGGACGACATTGGCATGGTGCTGCTCACCGGAAGGCAGCGCATCAACGAGATCAGCGGCATCACCGAGTACATCATCGAGAACACCAGCAAGCCCCTGCTCATCCTCCCGGCCTTTGCCGTCTTCAGCCCCTACCGGCGCATCCTCTACGCTTCCGACTACAACCCCAAGGACATCCAGAACATCCGCGCCGTCATCGAGCTGCTGGCCGGAAGGTCGGAGGCCTATGTCCACGTGCTGCACATTTCCGAGGACATGAGCGCCCAAGAGCAGGAGCGGGGCGAAGAGTTCCGCAAGCTCATCCGCCAAGAGTTCGACTACCAGCGGCTCGACTTCGCCACCATCCCCGGCGAGAACCCCGTCAAGGTCCTGGCCGAGTTCGCCAAGACCACCAACGCCGATGTGGTGGCCATGTTCAAGGAGAACATCGGCTTCTGGCAAAGGGTCTTCACCCGAAGCTCCACCAAGCGCATGGTCTTCGGCACAGGCCTGCCCGTGCTGGTCTTCCGCGAGCAGTGAGGCCTCACTCGCCGCCCAAGGCCCGCTTGTAGGTCTCCAAGGCCCTTTTCCTGGCCCACTCGTGCTCCACGATGGGCCGGGGGTAGGTCAGGCTGTCGAACTCGGGCACCCAGCGCCGGATGTAAACCCCCTGCGGGTCGAACTTCTTGGCCTGGAGGCTGGGGTTGAACACCCGGAAGTAGGGCGCCGCGTCGCAGCCCGAGCCCGCGGCCCACTGCCAGCCGCCGTTGTTGGCCGCGAGGTCGAAGTCCAGCAGCTTGCGGGCGAAGTAGGCCTCGCCCCACCGCCAGTCGATCAGCAGGTGCTTGGTCAGGAAGCTGGCCACGACCATCCGCACCCGGTTGTGCATGTGCCCGGTGGCGTTCAGCTCGCGCATCCCGGCGTCCACCAGCGGGTAGCCCGTCCGCCCCTGGCACCAGGCCTCGAACAGCCGCTCGTCGTTCGCCCACGGTATCCGGTCGTAGGCGGGCTTGAAGGCCCGCTCGGCCACGTGCGGAAAATGCCACAGGATGGCCATGTAGAACTCCCGCCAAATCAGCTCGTTGACGAAGGTTTCGCTCACGCCCAGGGCCTCGCGCGCCGCCTGCCGGACGCTGCGGGTGCCGAAGCGCAGGTGCAGGCTCAGCCGCGAACTGCCGTCCTGCGCTGGCCAGTCGCGGGTTTCGGCGTAGCGCCGCAGGTGCTGCTCGCTGGTCCGCGGCTCGTGGAAGCGCAGCCCGCTCGGGCGGAAGCCCAGCTCGGCCAGGCTCGGCATCGGCGCGATGTCCTCCGTGGCCAGCCGCCCGTCCAGCCGCTCCGCGCTCGGGTAGGCCTCGGCCATTCGCGCCTCGAAGCGGGCGCGCCATTGCCGCGCGTAGGGCGTGAACACCGTGTAAGGCTTGCCGTCTCCCTTGACGACCTCGTCCTTCTCGAAGATGACCTGGTCCTTGAAGGTCTTGAAGTCAATGCCTTGGCTTTGAAGCCATTGGCCCACCTTCCCGTCGCGTTCGCGCGCGTAGGGCTCGTAGTCGTGGTTCGCGAAGACGGCCCGCGGGCGCTCCTCGGCCACCAGCCGCCCGAAGACCTCCAGCGGCCGCCCGCGCTCCACGCGCAAGGCCCCGCCCAAGGCCCGCAGGCGGCTGTCCAGCTCCTGGAGCCGGGCGTGGATGAACTCCACCCGGGCGTCGTCGGCGTCTTGCAGCTTGTCGAGGATGTCGGTGTCGAAGATGAACAGCAGCCGCACGCGGTCGCCGTGCGCCAGCAGGGCGTGCAGCCCGGCGTTGTCTTCCAGGCGCAGGTCGCGGCGAAGCCAGAAGTAGGACAGGGGACTTTTTTCCATCGGGAAGGGGATAGGCTAGGTGGGTGCTCCCGGGGCTCCGAAACCAAGGAACGCGAAAAAAGATTCTTTCGCGCCGCCTTCGGCAGGGATGCCCCGCGGGCCGCCCAAAGATAAGGCTTGCGAAGCGATTTCCCGAGCCGGGCGCGTGCTGAAACTGTTCCAGATTCCGAAAACCAAGATGTCCCAAGCATTTTGCCACGACACCCCACGAACGCGGACGGGTGCGCCAAATGATCTCAATACCATTGCGATTTCAAAATCAATATTTGTACTTTAGTGAAATCAAATCCAACCCACGGATGAACAATCTTTCCTTCAAGACCGCAGGAGCTCATGGCCAGAGCCGTCTGCTGCTCACCTCCGGCAGCAGCCAGAGGTTTTCGGGTGTGCAAAATCTGCCTATCCGAAAGTCGGACGGATTGAAGCGGCTTCTGGTGTTTTGCATTTGATTTTCACTTTTTGATAGATTGCAAACAAATGAATCTAAAAAAACACAATGTCATGGAAGAAAATTTCACTGCGTTTCCAGAAATGGAATCCATAATCAAAAACAAGATAAACAACAATCAATTGGATATCAAGTCATTGACAAGGTTGATAAAGCCCTGTCAAATGAAGTGCAAAGGGATGTGTTGTTATGACGGAATTTATGTTGATGAAGAAACTGCGGAAGTCATTCAAAACTTAGCGATTTCTGAAAAAGATTTTTTTGCATCCTTAGGACTTCAATTGCCTTCCGAAGTTTTCGAATGGGCAAATTGGATGGAAATCACAAACGGACTAAAAACAAAAACCCGCTCGCATACATTCAACATTGATAATTACCCTAGACATTTTGACAACACTTGTTGTGTTTTTATGCTTGATAATGGTGCTTGCAGCTTACAAATGTTGTCCATTAAAAAGGGAAAACATCCTTGGTACTATAAACCCATTGGTTGTTGGTCATATCCGCTAACAACGGCAAAAGAGCCTTCAATAACCTTATTCAACGAAGAAACAGATATAATGGTAGCAGAAGATTATCCTGGTTTTACTACGTTCACGAATTGTGGTAGGACTGATAACTCTGGCACACCAGCTTATCGGGTGCTTCAAGAAGAATTAAAGTTTTTAGGTTTGATCAGTGGTAGGGATTTGATCCACGAAATTGACGAACACATTGGCTCAATTGAAAAACTGTGATCCCCCTAAAAAAATGGAAAAATTAAATGCTTGAAAATGAAATAATTGCGATGAGCGAGATGAAAAAATATGGTTAATTCAAAGCTTACAGAACAGATTGTCAACGACAGTTTGATTCATCCTGTTTTGTAAACTTCCGATTACAGGCCAAGAGAAGTATTTGTTTAACTCCAACTCTCAAATCGACAGGCCAATTGTTGATCCGATCAGGCGAGTCGTATAGGAAGATATTCCCAAAATGACAGCAAAAATTGATGCGCGTTATACCAAATGAAGATATATTGCAATCCAATTTGGACAATTGGATTTTTTATTAATTTAGGGGCTTCAACATAAATTCACAACTATGGCA
>JAIFMG010000151.1 GCA_020048645.1 Bacteroidota bacterium
CAGGGAAGAAACATTTTCAGGGAGCTCAAAAACACTTTTGACGGCCACAACTTCCTTTCCGTCAAATGCGAGATGACCTAAATAGTTACATTTTTTTATGGTAACCAGCTTACTTTTTGAAGATGATTATGAAGTTACAGTAAACAAACAAGGAAATAAGATTACCATTTCCAATGACGAATCTGAACTAATTATGCCGAAACTTACAATTAAGAAGCAAGAAGATGTATCCAGATAAACACAAAGAAATAGTCACTTCTTTAATGGAAGGGAAGTTCATCACTGTTGAGGACTCTTTATTTGAGACAATCAAGAAGAATGAAGACTTTTATATCAATTTTTTTGAGACTTCTTTTGGCTTTGAAATAATTGGTAATCACGACTTTTATTACTTGGTTTCAAGTGACACAAACGAAAACACATCAAGAGATATTTCTATTTTCTTTTCAATTCTATGCTATGAACTTGACAAGGACGGTAAGAATTTCTTAAAAGAACTTAATTATTCAGAATTTTATCTTGACGAAATACTTGAATACTTTAAAAATTCATCGTGGTTAGACGTAATCAAAGCTAACAAGCAACTAAACACAGACGACAGTTTAAAGCGACATATTGGAACTATGGTAAAGAGAAACATTGCTGTAAAACAAAGTAACGACAGATATTCATTTACAAAAGCACACAAGCTATTTATTGACTTTGCAAAAGACTTAGTAAAAGAAGACAAGAATGAATCCATCGCATAGCAGCCACACACATTGCCAAGTCGCACAAGCCGAAGCACAAGCCAAAACTTGGCAAAGAGTGTGTCTGTCCAACCGCACGACTTAACGACAAACGGACGAAGAAAAAGAAGCACTAGGCGGTAACAGGCGTTTTGCAAAAGTGGGGGTGTATTGCTTTTAAGACAAATTTGTTATTTTCGCTGTGTAACTCCCTGTAGACAAATTAGATGCAAATAAACCCCACCTTCGCAAAGTGCCAAAACATTATCGCCAGTGTGCCACCCACAGCAGCATTTCACAGGTCGTCGAGGTGGCCAGGACTATCAAACGGCATTGAGCCGGCGTTGTCAACTGGGCGGAAAACCGTATAACCAACGGGATACTCGAGGGATTCAACTCGCTCTTACAAGCCGACAAGGCCAAAGCCAGGGGACACAGGAAAATACAGACCCTCAAGCCCGTCATACACATACGCATCGGAGAACTTGACTTTGCTTGAGTCAATCTCTTTTGCGCTACTCACTCACTTTTCTAAAGAAGCCTATTTTTTTTGTGCCAACGGACGGGCAGGGCGCTTAACTTTGCCTCGACAGAAACCGCATTCCGCCCATGGACCTTAGGGACAAGCTCTACACCATCCTCTTCGTGGCCAGGCCTCCGGCGGGCTCGGCCTTCCACATCGCCCCGGCCGCGCCGCTCGGGCAGCCCGTGGCCGGCATGGCCCTGGAAGCGGGCCCTTCGAACATCGCCCATGGCCGCAAGGACAAGACCGACTCGAGGGCCTGCGACTCCTGCATGTGCCAGGACCATGACCCCGACGCCAACTATTGCAAGCGCTGCGGGCACAACCTCAGCCACTGACGCCATTCCGCGCAAAAAATCGCCGACATGCCAAGCCGCACCTACGACCGCGTCCTCTTCTGGTTCCGCGACGACCTCCGCCTCAACGACAACCTGGCCCTGCGCCACGCCCTGGATCGGGCCCGGCAGGTCCATGCCGTGTTCGTGTTCGACCCGCTGCGCTGGTCCAAGACCCCGCGGGGCTTCGACAAGACCGGCCCCTTCCGCACCAACTTCCTGCTCGAGACCCTCGAGGACCTGCGCCAGCAGGTGGCCCGCGCCGGAGGCGAGCTCTGGCTGGAGCAGGGCGCGCCCCAGGAGGTCCTGCCTAGGCTGGCCCGCCGATGGGGGGCCCAGGCCGTGTTCGCCACCCAGGCCTACACCCAGGAGGAGGAGGACCGCGAGATGGAGCTGGCCGCCCTCCTGCCGCTGCACCTCTACCACAACAGCGTCCTGCTCGACTTCGACGACCTGCCCTTCGGCGACCGCAAGACGCCCAGCACCTTCACCGACTTCCGCCTGCGGGCCGAGGAGCGCTGGAGCGTGCCCGAGCTGGCCGCGCCCCCCGAGCGCCTCTGGCCGGCGCCCGAACCGGCGCCCGGGCCGGAGGCCCTGCCGCCCCGCCGCCCCGTGCGGCCGCATCCCGCGACGGCCTTCCCCTTCGGGGGAGGCAGCACGCAGGCCTGGCTCCGCCTCGAGCAGTATTTCTGGAAGAGCCAGGACCTGGCCCGCTACAAGGTGACCCGCGACCAGATGCTCGGGCCCGGTTTCAGCAGCAAGTTCTCGCCCTGGCTGGCCAACGGCGCCATTTCGCCCCGCGAGATCTACTGGGAGGTCAAGCGGTTCGAGCAGCAGCATGGCGCCAACGAGTCCACCTACTGGATGGTCTTCGAGCTGCTCTGGCGCGACTTCTTCAAGCTCATGGCCCTGAAGTTCGGCCCCAAGCTCTTCTGGCCCGGTGGCATCAAGGGAAAGCCGCCCAGGGGGAAATGGGACCCCGAGGCCTTCGAGCGCTGGAGGCTGGGCCAGACCGGGCAGCCCTTCTGCGACGCCAACATGCGCGAGCTGCTCCTGACCGGATTCATGAGCAACCGCGGCCGGCAGAACGCCGCCTCCTACCTGGTCCATGAGCTGGGCCTGCCCTGGCTGGCCGGCGCCCAGTGGTTCGAGAGCCAGCTCATCGACTACGACCCCACCTCCAACTACGGCAACTGGACCTACCTGGCCGGGGTGGGCAACGACCCCAGGGGCGAGCGGACCTTCAACCTCGAGGGGCAGGCCCAGCGCTACGACCCCCAGGGCGAGTTCCAGCGCCTCTGGCTCGGCGCCCAAGCCCCGCCCGAGCCATGAATCCCCTGGGCCACCAGCTCGTGGCCGAGCTGCTCGGCTGCCCCGAGCCGCTGCTGCGCGACCTCGAGTGGCTCGAGCGCACCTTCCTCGAGGCCGTCGAGGCCGCAGGGCTGAGCGTGGTCCGGCACATGGCCCACCCCTTCGAGGGGCAGGGCTTCACCCTGGTGGCCATCATCAGCGAGTCGCACATCGGTCTGCACACCTACCCCGAGGCCGGCGCGCTGTCGCTCGACATCTACACCTGCTCCGACCCCGCCAAGCACGAGCGGCTGCTCGACGCGCTGGCCCGCGCCCTGCGTCCGACCCACACGCGGGTGGCCCGCCTGACCCGCGGCAACCCCATCGCCCTCGAGGCGGCCAACTGGCTGGTGGCCCGCAGCGAGCTGGGCTTCGACATTCGCTACTACTTCGACCGGGCGCTGGCCCGCGAGCGCTCGGCCCAGCAGGAGCTGGCCCTGGTCGAAAATCCCACCTTCGGGAAGATGCTCTTCCTGGACCACCAGCTACGGCTGGCCGAGCGCGACGCCCCGCTCTACCTGGAGGCCCTCGCGCGGCCGCTGGAGGCGCTGCGCGGGCAGGGCGCCCGCTTGGCCTTGCTGGGCGGCGGGCACGGCGGCGCGCTTCCGGCGCTGCTGGGCCTATCGCCCAGCGAGCTGTCGTGGGCCGAGCCGGACCCGATGGTGGAGCGCGTCGTGGCCGAGCACTGGCCCGGGCTGGCGCAGGGCCTGGGCCATGACCCACGGACGCGGCGCCACCCCGTCGCGGCGCTGGACTTCCTCGAAGCCCGGCCGGAGGCCAGCCTCGAGGCCGTGGTCTGCGACATCGGGCCCTTCCCCGAGGGGCAGTCCGCGCTGGGCCGGGCCGACTACTTCCGGAGGCTGGCCCGCGCCTGCCACCGCGCCCTGGTACCGGGCGGGATCCTGAGCCTGGGCATGGGCGGCGCCCTCGACGACAGGGCCCTGCTCAACCAGCGGCAGGCCCTGGCCCCCTTCTTCGGCCCATGCCCCGCGAGGCGGGTGTTCCTGCCTTCCTTCGGGCAGGAGCTGGTCTTCGCCGGGCTGCGGAAATTGGCCGATTGAAGCCGGGCGCTATTCTTTGGACAAGCGGATTTTTTCTTATCTTCGGGCTTTGGTTCGCGACGGCCCGCAAAAAACGAAAGGCCCAGCGCAGGACACACTGGTTCCCGAAAAATTCCCTGATAGCGCTAAAGCACCGGCCAAGCCATGCAGAACATACCCATTTACATCCTCGGACTCTCCTACAGCCAGAGCCAGAGCGGGGCCTATGCCCTGGTCATGGCCGAGGAGAAGGGAAACCGCCGACTGCCCATCATCATCGGCGCGCCCGAAGCCCAGGCCATCGCCATCCAACTGGAAGGCCTCAAGCCCACCCGTCCCCTGACGCACGACCTCTTCTTCCACGTGCTCGACAGCTACGACATCGACCTGCTCGAAGTGCGCATCTCCAAGTTCGAGGAGGGCATCTTCTACTCCGAGATCGTCTGCTCCAATGGCGAAGAGACCATCGTGGTGGACGCCCGCACCTCCGACGCCGTGGCCATGGCCCTGCGCTTCAAGTGCCCGATTTACGCCAGCGCCGAGGTCATGGAGAAAGGCTCGGTGACCTGGGACCACGAGGACGATAGCGAAGAGGGCGACGACGGAAGCGACGAACGCGACGAAATCGCCTCGCACGAGTACGACACCCTGTCCGTTGAGGAACTTGAGCGCATCATGAACGAGGCCATCTCGATGGAAGATTACGAGAAAGCCTCGGCCATTCGCGACGAAATCAAGGCACGCAAGGATAGGGGGCAGGAGCCATGAGCGCGCCAACGATCTTTTGCCAAGGCCACAAGGGCCCTCTGCTGGCCCTGCTGGCGATGTTCGTGCTGCTGCTGGCGCCCGTGCTGGCCCAGGCCCAGGAGATAACCCCCGAAAGTCTGGCCCACCGCTGGCAGGCCGTCGGCGCCGCCGACGGCGAGGCCCTCGAGCTCGACGACAGCCTGATGCGCTTCAACTGGCGGGGCGCCTCGGGCCGATGGGCCCTGGCTGGCGACAGCCTCATCCTGACCCACGACCTGCCCGACAGCCAGTCGGGCGTGGACTCGGTGGCCGTGTTGGTGCGGGCCAACGAGCCGGGCCTGGCCCTGTTCAGCCAAGGCCGACAAGTGGGCTTCCTCCTGGGCGCCAGCTTCGACGTGGGGCAGGTGCGGCAACGGCTGGCCATCGAGCGCTGCGCGCCCGACACGCTGGCGCTCCGGGTCGAGACCGGGCAGCGGCTGGTCTTCTGGCGGCCCTACCAGGCCTCCGCCCCCAGCCTGGGCTTCGACCTGGCCTCGATCCTGCGGGGGATGCTGGGCCTGCTGGTGATCATCGCCATCGCCTACGCGTTCAGCACCAACCGCAAGGCCGTCTCGTGGCGGGTGGTCGGCATCGGGCTGGGCGTGCAGTTCCTGCTGGCCATCAGCATCCTGAAGGTGCCGGCGGTGCAGTCGTTCTTCGAGGTGGTCGGCAAGATGTTCATCGTGGTGCTCGACTTCACCAAGGAGGGCAGCGTCTTCCTGCTGGGCGGCATGATGGACACGAGCAGCTACGGCTTCATCTTCGCGTTCCAGGTTCTGCCCACGATCATCTTCTTCTCGGCCCTGACCAGCCTGCTGTTCTACTGGGGCATCATCCAGAAGGTGGTCTATCTGTTGGCGGCGGCCCTGACCAAGCTGCTGCGCATCTCCGGGGCCGAGTCGCTGGCGGTGGCGGGCAACATCTTCCTGGGCCAGACCGAGTCGCCGCTGCTGATCAAGGCCTACCTCGAAAAGATGAACCGTTCGGAGATCCTGCTGGTCATGTCGGCTGGCATGGCCACGCTGGCGGGCGGAGTGCTCGCGGCCTACGTGGCCTTCCTGGGCGGCGACGATCCGGTGATGCGGCTCTACTTCGCCAAGCACCTGCTCACGGCCTCGATCATGGCCGCCCCGGGCGCGGTGGTGGTGGCCAAGATCATCGTCCCGCAGACGGAGCCCATCGACACCCAGGTGCAGGTCTCGAAGGAAAAGATCGGCAGCAACGCCCTGGACGCCATTTCCAACGGCACGACCGAGGGCCTCAAGCTGGCGGCCAACGTGGCGGCCATGCTGCTGGTCTTCATCGCCTTCATCGCGATGGCCAACTTCATCCTGGTGCGCCTTGGCGGTCTGCTGCACGTCAACGGCCTCATCGCCGACTTCACGGGCGGGCAGTACGACGGGCTGAGCCTGCAGTTCCTGCTCGGCTATCTCTTCGCGCCCATCGTCTGGGTGATGGGCGTCTCGTCCGAGGACATGGCCCTGGTGGGCCGCCTGGTGGGCGAGAAGCTGATCATGACGGAGTTCATCGCCTACGTGAGCCTGGCCGACCTCAAGGAAGCGGGCATGCTCAGCCAGAAGTCCATCGTCATGGCCACCTACGCGCTCTGCGGCTTCGCGAACTTCGCCTCCATCGGCATCCAGATCGGCGGCATCGGCTCGCTGGCGCCAGGCCAGCGCAAGACGCTCTCCGAGTTCGGCCTGCGCGCGCTGCTGGCCGGCAGCCTGGCCTCGCTGGTCTCCGCGACGATGGTGGGGATGATTTTGGGGTGATGGACTTGGCGGGCTTCAGGCTAAGCGTGTGGCTTCGCCGATAACCATGTAGGAAGGTGTACCATATTCTGAAGAATGGAATTGCGAACAAGTATTCATCCAAGGTAATTATTTAGGTATATTTGCGTTAGTATAAAAAAAACAGGTTCCGAATCCACATCCACGGCAGCGCATGGTCATTCCTTCCGACAT